>JBAWVF010000050.1:0-23976 GCA_037147415.1 Rhodospirillaceae bacterium
TACGTCCATCGTTCGGCCAACTCCAGGCAAAGCCTGTAGATGGGAATCCGGGGGGCCTTTTCAAGTGACTCTGTCGTACTACGTCGCCCGGCAACGGCAGGCGCCGTTCATCAAGCTTGCCGGTCGCGGTCAGGGGCAAGGCGTCAAGCGTTATCACTCGGGATGGCACCATCCAGGCGGGTAAGATTGCGTCCAGTTCGCTTCGGCAGCGAGCGGGATCAAAACCGGGGCGCGGCACGACATAGGCGGCAAGCACCGAGCCCCCCTTCTCTTTGCCGCGGGTGGCGACGGGAATTACGACCGCCTGCCGAACCAGCGGATGAGCGGTTAGCGCCGCCTCGACTTCGGCCGGCTCGACCCGACAGCCGCGAATTTTGACCTGCCGATCCTCGCGTCCCAGAAAGGCAAACAAATCGGCTCGGACTTGGCGGACCAGATCGCCGGTTCGATACCAGCGCCCGCCCTCGGCTGTAACAAAGCGTCGGGCCGTCTCCTCAGTGTCGTCAAGATAGCCGCGTGCGAGACCGGCCCCGCCGATCCACAACTCACCCGGCACACCCGGCGGCAAGGCGCGGCCGGCGGCGTCACGGACTTTGATCGTCACCCCCGGCAAGGGAGTCCCGATCGGCGGCGGCACATGCTCCTGCCAACCGGCGGCGGTCATGCGATGGCGGGTTGCGACCACACAGGCTTCGGTCGGGCCGTACTGGTTGAACACCACGCTGTCGCGATGGCCGGGCAGCGCATAAAAGCGGCGCATCAACTCGGCCGGCACCACCTCGCTGCCGAGCATGAAGGTCCGCACCGAGCTGGAGAGATCGTTTTCATGCCAAAAATAAACCAGCACGTCCAACAACCCGGGCGTGGCATCGCATACGTCGATTTGATGCCGCTCCAGGTACTCGTGCAATAGCCGGGGATTGGCCTTGGTGTGCTCATCCGGAATATGCAGGGTGTGGCCATTGAGCAAAGCCGTAAAGATCGGCTGGATCGAGCCTTCGAACGAGAAGGAAAACAGACAACCGAGCGAGAGCGGGCGCTCAATCGGTTCCGCGCCTCCGAGATCGCGGTTAATTTCGCGGGCAAGGTTAAGCACCGGCCCATGCTCGACCACCACACCGCGCGGACGCCCGTTCGTTCCGCCGGTGAACAGGAGATAAGCGGCCTGCCCCGGTTCAATCGAGACCGACGGCGGTTCCGGACTCTCGGCAAGCAGTGCCCGGCGATCAAGCCGGCTGCGATGCTGCCCGCTTACACCCCGGCCCCGGCCATCGAAGCGCAGCACCAGATCAAACCCGTAAGGGGCGGGGTCAAAGCCGGGCGCCTCGATCGCCGAGACCTCGAGTGACGGCCGTTCCGGCCGCTCCGCCGCCCAATCGTGAAAGAATGCGGTCGGAACGAACAGCGTTTCGGAGAATTCAAGCCGGGTGGAGTAGCCCTCTCCGGCATGAGCGCGGGCAAAGCCGGCCAGATCGGCCAGATACGTCGCTCGACGATCCAAATCCCACAGGCTGCCGAGATAGAGGGCGCCGCCCGGCCGCAACAAGCCGACCGCCTTATTCAGCACGTCGCGCAGATAACCGAAGCCGGGAAAGTTCTCGATCACACTGTTGAAGATAATCAGATCAAAGCTTGCCCCGGGCAGCACGTCGATATCATGAGCCGCCAAATGCCGGCCGGTGACATGCGTTAATCCCAGTCGTCGCGCCGTCGTCTCGACCCGCTCGGCATTTCGTCGCGACAAGTCGCAGGCGGTGTAAGCGGTGGCTAGCGGCGCCACTTGCCGCATGGTGAAACCGGACGCGCACCCGACCTCCAGCACTCGCCCGCCCGCGAGCAGCAATGCTTCCGCCTTGCGCCGGGCATTGGCACCGAACGCAGCCATGGCCGCATCGGGGATCGGCTCGCCGGTGAACGCACTCTTCCAGCCGCCGGCCCCGGTATCATCGGCGCCGTCACCGGCCAGATGGTCCCATAATTCGGTCGACATCATCGCACCCGGCGGCTCGATCACGGCGTCGAAATCGTCGTGGTCCAGGCATAACCCGTGCTCCAATGCCGGGCATTGCCATTGCAGGCGGCGCAAGTCGCCGGCCCGGGCGGCATCGACGATCAGAGCCTTCGCACCGGCCAGAGCCAGCATCTGCCGGCGGCGCTCCAGCGGTAACGTCGGATCGATCGGGACATAAGTGCAGCCGGCCTTGAGCACCCCGAGCGCCGCGGTGATGAATGCGCAACGGCGGCCGATCATGACGCCGACCCGGGCTTCGGGCTTCAGGCCAAGCCGGTGCAGTAGCCGGGCGATCCGGTTGGCGTCGGCCTCAAGCTCGGCAAAACCGAGTGCGCCGGTCTCGTCCACTACGGCCGTGCGGTCTCCCCGAGCGGCGGCGATGGCGGCGAAGCGGGACACGATACTGCCGGTTTCCCCGCTTCGGGCCTCGTTCGGCTTGGCGGCGGCAACGGTGGAACGGGGTGCGTCGAAAACAAAATCGGCCAGTCTCATGATGATCGGTTTCCTTGGCGCGCGACCAGCTCGGCGAATTGAGCCAGGTAACCGACCCAGCGCTCGGCGGTCTCCGCTTCGAAAATGTCGGCGTCGTATTCGAGCGCCAATTCAGCCTGTTCGCCGCGTTCGATCAGGAACAGCAGCAAATCGTGCTTGGCGGTGGCGGTGTGAATGGTCTCGTACAGTGATTGAGCTAACCCGGCTGCTTCGAGTGCCGGCGGCAGCCCCGGAGCGGCGTCCCGATCGCCATCCGCGCTTTCAAAGCGTTGATACTCGAACACGACATTAACCACCGGCCGACGGCTGGCCCCGCGCCGTTGCCCCAAATCCTGAACCAGCCGGTCGAACGGATAATCGCGACGGTCGAGCGCCGCCATCACCGCGGTTTGCACGGCGCCGAGCAACGTGGCGAACTCGGTTTCCTCCTCCAGATGAACCCGGACCGGCAGTACATTGACGAAGAAGCCGATCAGGCCCTCGACCTCGGCATGGTCGCGGCCGGCAACGCTCAGGCCCAACACCATGTCGCGCTGACGGGTCATGCGGAACAGCAGCGCCGCCAAAACCGAGAGACCGAGCGCGCTCATCGAAGCCCCGCTGTCCCGTGCCAAAGCATGCAAGGCGGCGGTGATCTCGGCCGACAGCAGGCGGCGAACGGTGCCACCGCGATAGGACGGCACTTCGGGCAATGGCCGGTCGGCCGGCAGCGCGATGGTTTCGGGCGCGCCAGCCAGCATGTTGCGCCAATAATCCGCGGCTTGCGACCAGTCATTGCCCTGTTGCCAGACCGCATAATCGCGATAGGCCAGGGGGAGAACGGGCAGAACGGCCGCAGGGTCATGATAGAGAAGGCCAAGCTCGCGGGTCAGAATCGCGTTCGACCAACCGTCACCGACGATGTGGTGAACCAGCAGCAACACCAACCATTCGGCATCGCTTACCCGCAGCAGGCGAAGCCGCAGCAGGGGCGGCCGGGCCGGATCGAAGGCGGTGGTCACCTCGCGTCGGACCAGTCGCATCGCCTCGGCTCGCGGGTCATTTGTCCCGCGCAAATCATCTTCCCGCCAGGGTATCTCGATTCCAGCGTCTGCGATACGCTGTAGAATTTCCCCGTCTTTTTCCTCAAACGCGGTGCGCAATGACTCGTGCCGCGTAATCAGAGCGCGCACCGCGCACCGGAGTGCGGTCGGGTCCAAGGCGGCGCTGCATCGGAACGCGAAGGTCATGGTATAGGCCGTGCCGGTCGGGTCGAAACGGTGAGCCAGGTACAGGCGGCGCTGTGCGTGGCTGGCCGGGTAGGTGTCGGCCGACGCGGCACGCGGGATGATCGGCGCCGATCCCGTGCCGTGCCGGGCGGCCCTGCCCTGCCCGATTTTGCGGGCCAGATTGGCGACGCTCGGTTCGGTAAAAAAGTCGGCCATGGCCAGTCGAACCCCGGTGGCCTTGGCGATACGGTTAACCGCCCGGATTGCAAGCAGACTATGTCCGCCCAGATCAAGAAAACCGGCGGTGCGGTCGGTGACCGGTTCGCCGAACAGTTCGGTAAATATTTCGGCCACCAGGATTTCGTCGGCGCCGACCGGCGGACCGGACGGGATCACCGGGGTGTCTTCCTCCAGCGGCCAAGCGCGTGCGGCGTCTCTCGCCAATCGGAGACGATCGATCGTGCCGTCGCCGGCATCGAGCGGCAAACCGGAAACCGCGACGAACCGGGTCGGAGCCGCCATCGCCGGGAGCTGCTCGGCCAACCAGGCGCGCAGTCCGTCGGCGGTCGGAACAGCGGTTCCGGGCTGCGGCACGACGCAAACGGTAATCTCACCCGGCGTTGCGGACAGTTCCGCGGCACCGTTCAGCCGGGGATGAGCCGAGAGAGCCTGTTCAATCGCGCCGCTTAGGCGCGGAAGGTCGGAAACGGCAGCGGCGTGAAGGCGCCCGCCATACTCCAAGGCGGCGTGAAGGCGCCCGCCATACTCCAAGACAGCCGCCGAGCCATCCGAGTCATCGGTCCGCCAGCGTCCGCGATGGCCGGTTGCCACGGAGCGTAACCATAGCTCGCCCCGGATTCCGACCGGCGCCGGAAGGCCGGTTGGCCCGCGTAGCGTCAGGGCAGAGGAGCCGGCTTGTTGCAGCCACGCCACTTCCTTTGCATCGCTCAGGGGCAGAGAGTTCAAAAGCCGGCTCGGCTCGACTGTGGTCAAGGCCGCCAGCAAGGTACGGAAATGGCAGGCCAGCCGCTCGATTTGCGCTTTATCGAACAGATCGCTGTAATATTCACAGACGACCGTAATCCGCTCGGGCAAATCGCGGACGAAGATGCTGAGATCGTTTTTGCATTGGTTGCGGGTAATGCCGAACTGACGGAAGTCGGAACCGCTTTCATCGCCACGATCACCGCCGCCTTCGGCGAAATTCATGTAAGACAGCGCCACCTCGGCCAGCGGAGTGCGATCGGGCGCGGCCGGCGGCGCCAGTGCTTCCAACAACAGACCGAGCGGACAGGCGCGGTGACGCAGGGCCTCGGTGTGGCTGGCCTGAACACGCTCGATCAGGGCGGCCACGGTGTCCTCGGCGCTCACCCGCAAGCGCAGCGGCAGCAACGAGACCATCATCCCGATCATACGGGACAGGCCCGCGGTTTCACGTTGATCGACCGGAACCGCGATCACCACCTCTTCACTGTTCGCATAGCGGTGTAACAGCAAAGCCCAGGTGGCGAGCATGACCGTAAAGGGCGTAGTCCGCCGGGACCGGGCGAAGCCGCGGAGCGCCTGCACCGTGGCCGCTTCCACTTCGAAACCGATATTAGCGCCGCGCCACGTGTGACGGGGCGGACGCGCCCGGTTGCCGGGCAGCTCCAACGCCGGCAACGGCAACGGATAGCGCTCGAGCCAATACCGCCGCGCGGTTTCAATCGCGGTGGCGCCTTCACCGTGCTTGCTCCACCACGCATAATCTTTCGGTTGCAGGCCGGGCGGCGGCAACTCCGTGTTCCCGGCATAAAGGGCATGCAACTCGGCAAACAAAACTTCGATGCTGAAGGCGTCGGCCAGACCGTGATGAATGTCGAGCAACAACGCCAGCGCTCCCGCCGGCCCGCTGACCAACGCAAAACGGACCGCCGGTCCCGCCGCGAAGTCGAACGGTCGTACCCAATGTTCACATAGAGCGTCAAGCTGATCGGGATGCTTGACGGTCAGCCGCTCCAACCGAACCGGCACGGACGGCAGAATTTCCATTTCGGGCCGGTCTTGTTCGAGCAGTAAGCGGGTGCGCAGGCTGTCGTGACGTGCGACCAGTGCGTTCAGCGCCGCTTCCAGCCGGGCGGGATCGGTGTCCGGCGGCAACGTAACCCCGTTGGGCAGGTTGAAGGCGATGGTGTCGCCCATGGCCTGCTGAGCGGCCAGCACCGAATCCTGTTCCGGGCCGAGCGGGTAGGTCGGATGCTTCGGTGCGGGCGTAATCCCGCTGCCCTCGCCGGTTCCGCTCCCGCTCCCGCTCCGTGTACCCCCGGCCAAGCGGACGGCCAGCGCCGCCACGGAACCGGCTTCGAACAAATCGGCCAGCGTGGTCGGTAAACCGAGTTCGCGGACGATGCGCTCGACGATCTGCATACCGGAAATTGAATCGCCGCCAAGCGCATAGTAATCATCGTCGGGAGCGACCCGGTCATAGCCCAGCACCTCGGCCCAAATCCGCGCTAGCGTTCGGCCCAGCGTATCGGTGTCGACGGCGAATGACGCAGCCGGTGCGGCCGAATTATCAACCACGGTTTTAGCAACGGGAGCGTCGGCAACCGGACGGTCGAACAACGCCACTTGTGCCGCACCGCCGGCCAAAGCACGGCGCAGCATTTGCGGCGCTTCGGCCGGTGTGAGTCTTCGTTCGCCGGGACGTAATGCGACATTGCGCGCCGCCATACCGATTTCGTCCAGCCCGCACCAATCGATGGTCACAGCCGGCCGGCCCCGGTGCCGGCGCCAGACGGCAAAGGCATCAAGAAAGGCGTTGGCGGCGGTGTAGCCGGCATGTCCGGGCGCGCCGAACAGGCCGGTGAGTGAACCCGCCATCACGAACGCTTCGATCGGGTCGTCGCGGGTCAAGTCGTCCAGATTGCGGGCCCCGCCGACCTTGGCCGCCAGCACCGCAGCAAGATCATCGTCCGATTGCTTGATCAGAAAAGCGGAATCGGGCACGCCGGCATTATGGATCACCGCGGTTATCGGTCCCAGGGTACGGCGAATCTCGGCCAGCGTCGCGGCCAGAGCGGTCCGGTCGGCAACATTGCAGGCAAAGTGACGGAGCGTGACGCCGCGCTGCTCCAGCTCTGCCAATATCAGCTGGCGTTGGCGGGAATCGGGATCGTCGCCCCGGGGCGGCCCGTGACGTGACAACAGCGCCAGCGTCACGGCACCTCCCGCAGAGGCGGTTTCGGCCAGTGCCGCGGCCAGTCCGCCGCTGCCGCCGGTGATTACGCAAACGCCCGAACGCGGCCAGGATCGCCCGGCGTCTTGATCCGGATCTGCTGCGGGCGCGGGCTCGAAACGGCGCACCTGCCGCTCGCCGTTCCGCAGGCGCGCCGTCTGTTCCGGAAGGTCGAAAGCCGCGAATTCGGTCACTATCGACTCGGGAGCCGTCGAGGCGTCGATCTCCAGAGTGCGTGCGCTCAGCATCGGCTCTTCCAGCGCGGCAACCCGAACCAACCCGGTCAATAAGGCCGTTTCGGGACAGGCGCCGTCGCCCACCGCCAACAGCCGCAACGGTCGGCGCAGTCCGGTCAGGATCAGCCGCAGAATCGCCGCCGTCCGCCGGGGCAAGTCTTCGCCGGAAGCAGGTATCAGGATCAGGCCTTCGGCACCGCCCCGACCGGCCAGCGTAAGTACGGTCGGATCCGGAGTAACGCTGCCGGTCACTCCGGCCAGGAGTCCGTGTCGGGCCAACCGGTCGCAAATGCGCTGAGCCGCTTCGCCTTCACCGACCACCACCAGCGGGCCGGACGACGCCTCGACCACGGGGAGTGGCGCCGACGGCCAGACCGGCAGCATCAGGGTGATCGGCATCGGCTCGAGCGATGCGCCGGCCGTGATCGTCACAAAGCGCAGTCCGGTTAATCGCACCGCAACGGCGCCGCTCTCGGCATCGGCCAGGGTTACCTCGGCCTCCAGGGCGTTGTCGGTCAAAGAAAGGCGGCGGGCATGGACCAGCACCCGGGCCGGCAACGGGCCGGTGATCACGATTTCGGCGCAACCGGCCGGCACGAGCCCCGGTCGGTCGAGCACCAGACCGGCCGCACTGTCGAGCAAACCGGGATGGAGTGAAAAGCGCAGCCCGTCGCCGCTTTCAGCTTCGGGTCGATGCAGACGGGCCAGAATCTCGCGGCCATCGGTGGTGAATGCGACCGCTTTCAGGCAATCCCAGCGTCGACTGACCGTAACCTGCCCGTGGTCTCCGGAAAACGGAGCCGTCGGCTCCTCGGGTGCGCCGCAATGGCGGAGCAGCGCCGCCGGATCCAGCGGAGACGGGGCGACGGCCGGGGCGAGCGTGGCTTCGGCAAAGGTCAGCCAGCGGCCGTCGCGGGAGCGTCCGCCCAGCGTTGCCCGTCGGCCGCCGATCTTATCGTTCGGCGCCTCGACCGACAGGGCGATACTGCCCGGCTCAAGCATTTCCGGTTGCAGTGCCCGCAGCCAGCGCAAAGCGAGAATGGCCAGCGGTTGTTTCAAGCCGTTACCGAGCGCGGCCTCGGCCAATAAAGGCAGCAGAGCCATGCCGACCAAAGTCGGCCGTCCGCCCAGCCGATGTTCGGCCACCGGCCAGAACCCCGGATCATGGACATCAAGCGCGCGACTGGTTCCAAGGGGGGTCGCCACCGCCGGACCGAGCAAAGCGGTCCTCGTGATTGGCAAAGCGGTCCTCGTGATTGGAAGAGTGGTTGGAGGGGTGGCGCTCCAGTCGGGGCGGCAGCGCTTGCGGGCCAACGGCGCCGTCGGCAGATGGACACGACAGGCGGACAGCGTTTCCGGCCAAACCGGCGTCGCGCCCTCGACAAAGGCACGAGCGGCGGCACGGGCGGCGGCTTCGGTATCGGCGACAACCGAAACCATCGGTCCCCGAGCGGTCGACACCGAGCCGCGCCGACCGCCAGCGGTGCTCCCGGTCTCGACCAGTTCCTTGACCGCTTCGGGGGCGATTGCGAACACCGCCAACCGGGCCATCAAGTCGCCTCGATCACGCACCCACACCGCCAGCCGGTTTTCCAGATGGTTCCTGCCCTCGGTCAAAGTGCGGACAATATCGGCCAACACCCGTTCGGGATGTGCGCGCAAGGCTTCGACCACAGCCGCGGCGTAAAGATTAAGCGCCACGCCCGCAGGAGCCGACAAGCCGACCAACCACCAGCCGCCGGGATTCATCTTGGTTTCCGGGCCGGGCCGCCGCGCCGGGGCGGCTTCGATTACGGCATGAACATTGATCCCGCTAAGACCGAACGAACTGATTCCGGCACGGCGCGGGCCTCCGCGATCGGGTAAGGGAGTGAGAGAGTCCGCCACCCGGACCGGAGCCCGGGCAAAATCAATGCGCGGATTGGGTGCCGTGAAAAACGGCTGGGGCGGCGCGCGGTCCTTGGCCAAAGCCAGTACCGCCCGTGCCAATCCCAACGCGCCCGCCGCGGCGTCGAGGTGACCGTAATTGCCTTTGGCCGAGCCGAGCAGGGCGAATCCGTGCTCCGCCGTACCGGCCGCGGCCCGGGTCAGGCCCTCGATTTCGATCGGGTCGCCGAGATGAGTGCCGGTGCCGTGGGCCTCTATATAGGACAGGCCGGACAATTCGACCCCGGCGCACCGAAGCGCGGCTTGGATCACCTCGGCTTGTGCTGCCGGATTGGGCGCCGCCATGCCGCTGGAGGCCCCGTCCTGGTTAAGCGCGCTGCCCAGAATCACACCGTGGATCGGGTCGCCGTCGGCTTCGGCGCGCTCCAGCGGTTTCAGCAGAAACACCACCGAGCCTTCGCCCATGCCGGTACCATCGGCGCCTTCGGAAAAAGCCCTGGTGCGACCGGTCGAGGAATCAATGGCAAAGCGGAGGCCGGCAGCCGGCGGCAGCAGCACCAGTTTGGCGCCACCGGCCAGAGCCAGAGCGCAGTCTCCGGCGGCGAGAGCCCGGCACGCCAGATGGACCGCGGCCAGTGACGAGGAACAGGCGGTATCGATCATCAGCGCCGGGCCACGCCAATCATGCAAAAACGATAAGCGGGTGGCGAGGTTGGACGGGACATTCAGTGTGAACACTTGCTCGGCCCGGTCGGGGGCAAGACGAATGGCGGCATCGCGCCAGCTTGGATTCGGGCAGGCGCCGGCAAAGACGCCGACCTTGGCCCCGTCCAGTGCCCGCCCGCCGTACCCGGCATTTTCCAGCGCGGACAGCGCCGTTTCCAGGAACAGTCTTTGTTCCGGATCCAGCAATGCCGCGTCGGCCGGAGCCATGCGGAACCGACCCGGATCGAAGCTGAAAATATCCTCAAGATAGGCCGCCTCCCGGAAGCCTTCGGGCACCGGTAAACCCAGCGTTGTCAGTACGGCCCGCGCTTCGGCGGCGCGCTCGGTCGGCAGCGGATGTACCCGGTCGTTTCCGGCGGCAACATCGTGCCAGAACTCGTCCAGACTGTCGGCGCCGGCAAGCCGCACCGCCATGCCGATGATTGCCACCGCCCCGGTTCGGCGTGAGGCCGGTGGCGGGACGGGGGTAACGGGAAATGGAACCGGGGCGGGAAATGGAACCGGAACTGGCGGGGAAATCCCCCGAAAAGCCCGTATTCGGGCGGCTTGTCCGGCAATGGTGGAAATCGCGAACAGTTCAGCGATCGAACAGGCGCCGGGCCAGCACGCTTCGATGAGTTCATGCAGGCGGATCAATAACAGGGAATTGCCGCCGGCGTCGAAAAAGCCGTCTTCGGAACCGAACTCGGCGCCCGGCAACAATTCTTGCCACAGCGCGGTAATCCGCTCCTCGATTCCCGGTTCGGCGGTGCCAACCGGAGCAGCAGGAGCAATTGAGACAGCAGGAGCAATCGGGGCTGGGATTGGCGCCGTGGCGGTCGGCGTCCCGCGCTCCAACGGCGGACCGGTCAGAGCCTTGCGATCGATTTTGCCGCTGGAGGTCTGTGGTAAGCTGTCCAGGCGGAAGAACCGGGCCGGAATCATGGCCTCGGTTAAATGACTGCGCGCATGAGCCCGCAGCGCATTGGCGGTCGGGTGACGGCCGGCGGCGGGCAGAATATAGGCGTGCAATTCGGCTAAGCCCTGATTGGACACCGGCACCACGACGGCGCGTTCGACCTCCGCCAGCGCCTCGAGAGCATGCTCGATTTCGCCCGGTTCGATCCTCTGGCCTCGAATTTTAATCTGATGATCGGTGCGGCCGAGATACTCGATCACTCCGTCCCGACGCCAGCGCCCGAGATCGCCGGTTCGATAAAGTCGCCCGGTTGAAAACCGCCCGGCGGCGCGGAACGGGTCGGGGATGAATTTTTCGGCGGTCAGATCGGGACGGTTGACATAACCGCGTGCGACCTGAACTCCGCCGATGTTTATCTCGCCGATCACGCCGACCGGCAGCGGCCGCCCGACCGGATCAAGTACATAAAGTTGCGTGTTGGCGATCGGCGCCCCGATCGGCACGGTTTCCGCTCCGGTCCAAGGCGAGCATGGTTGCCAGGAGACGTCAACCGTCGCCTCGGTCGGACCGTAGAGGTTATGGAGCTTGGTTCCGTGGCGGCGATGCAGCAGACGGTCGAAACGGTCGGCCAGCGCCGGGTCGAGCGCCTCACCGCTGACAAACACCAGCCGCAGCGATGCCAGCTTGCCGGCGTCGGCCCAGCCTTCCTCGAGACAGGTCAGGAACACCGCCAGCATCGACGGGACGAAATGCATCACCGTCACCCGGTAACGCGCGACCGCCTCGACCAGTGCGGTCGGGTCCCGTTCGGTCCCGAGCGGCGGCAAGGCGACCGCGGCTCCGGTCCATGACCACCAGAATAATTCCCACACCGAAACGTCGAAGGTGACCGGCGTCTTTTGCAGGATGACATCGCCGGGACCGATCGGGAATGTTTCCTGCATCCACAGGATGCGGTTTAGCACGGCGTTATGTTCGATGGCGGCGCCCTTGGGTCGGCCGGTCGAACCCGACGTGAACAGAATATAGGCCGGATCGCTTGATTCGGCCCGGCAAAGCGGGGAAGCGCCCGCTGCGTTCGGCGAGGAGGCCGACGGGGGCTCCAGAATCAGGCCGGCGGCGCCGCTCAGCAGCGGCCGGAGTTCAGCCGGGGCCAGCACGACCGGTTTAGCCCCGTTCGGAAGGGCCAAATCCTCGAGCATGCCGATCAGACGGGCCGGAGCCTGATCGGGATCGAGCGGGGTATAGGCGGCGCCGGTCATCAGAATACCGTGAATCGCGGCCATCATTTCGGGCGAACGCCGCAGGGCCAAAGCCACCCGGTCTCCCGGACGAACTCCCGCGGCGATCAGAGCGGCGGCAACCGCACCGGCCCGGGCGGCAAACCCGGCATAATCCAGTACCGCGCCGTCGGCATCCAGGAGTGCCGGAGCATCGGGCGTGCGCCGGAGTTGATCGAGAAACAGCTCGGGAATGGCACGGTGGATCGGCAGATCGCGGGCGGTGGCGTTGAAAGTCTCGACCACCCGGGTCCGCTCTTCGGGCGGCAGGAAATCCAGCGCCGACAGGGCGCTATCGGGTGCGGCCAGAGCGGCGCGGGTCAGAACCTCCAACCGGCGGGTGAAGGCGGCAATCGTGGCGGAATCGAATAAATCGGCGGCATATTCGATCTCCAGGCCAATGCGCGAGCCGCGGCGGCTGAAATGAAAGCTAAGGTCGAACTTGGCGAAGGGATAGGCAAAGGGCACCGGCACGGTCTTCAGCCCGGCCAATGCCGGCGGCGGTTCGGCGTCGTCCTGCCACACCACCAAGACGTCGAACAGCGGATTGCGGCTCGGGTCGCGCGGCACGCCCAAAGCCTCGACCAGCGTTTCGAACGGGCAGTGCTGATCGGCCATCGCTTCCAGGCACATCTCGCGCACGGCGCGCAAATGAGCGCGGAAGGCGGCATCCGGGTCGATGCGCTGACGCAAAACCAGAGTATTGACGAAAAACCCGGCGACCTCTTCAAATTCGGGACGGTCACGCCCCGCCACCAAAGTGCCGAGCGCAAAATCGCATTGACCGGTATGCCGGTGCAGCAAGGTATGGACCAAAGCGACCAGGACCATGAAGGGTGTCGTGCCCTCGGCCAGCCGCTCGATGCCGCGGCCGGTCGCCTCATCGAACGTAAAGGCGTAGTCGGCGCCGCGGAAACTGCGCTGCGGCGGCCGGCGGCGATCGGTCGGCAAGGCTAGCGGCTCCGGCAAGGGTGACAACCGGGCAACTTGGCGTGCGATCAGGGCCTTGCCTTCGGCTCCGGCCAGAAAAGCGCGTTGCCAGCGGGCATAGTCCGGATATTGACGGGCCGGAGGCGGCAAAGCGGTCGTTGGCACCGACGGATAAAGCCGCGACAAATCCCGCAGCAGAATCCCGAGCGTCCAGCCGTCACACATTAAATGATGCATGACCAGTTGCAGACGCCAATGTTTGGGCGCCAACCGGAATAATAGCGCGCGCACCGGGGCTTCCCGCTCCAGCCGGAACGGCCGCAACCCTTCCGCGCTCATGCGTTCACGCGCCGTGGCTTCCGGGTCGGCCGCCGCACGCAGGTCGATCAGTTCCGGCTTCAGCGCGCCCGCCGGGGCGAGTTTCTGGCGCGCACCGTCGCGCGGATCGGCTGCGGGCACGATCCGCAAACGCAAAGCATGGTGACGCTGTTCCAACGCTACCAACGCCCGGCCGAAAGCATCGACATCGAGCGCGCCGAGCAGATCAAACGCGACGGGAACATTATAGGCGGCGCTGTCGGGATGCAGACGTTGCATGACCCATAGCCGCTCTTGACCATGGGAGAGCGGGTGATCTTCCTCGACCTCGGCCTGCGTTTGGTTGACCGGCTCGGAAACAATCTCTACCGGTGGCGGTCCCCCGGTCTCTTCCGGGGCGACGATCAGCGCGGCGATGGCGGTGACGGTGCGCGCGGTGAATAACGCACGCATGGTCGGCGGCTGCCGGCCGGTCGCCTCACCGATGCGGCTGGCCAAACGCATCGCGAGCAAGGAATGACCGCCCAGATGGAAGAAATCATCATCGGCGTCGACGGATTTCCGGTTAAATAATTCGGCAAAGACACGCGCGACCAGCCGTTCGGCCTCGGTGGCCGGAGCACGCCCGGCTTCGGGTACGGGCTCCGCCGCTATCGCAAGCGCGGCGCGATCGGTGGCGAGACGGGCCAGTGCCCGGCGGTCCTTCTTGCCGTTGGCATTGACCGGCAGCGACGCCAGTACCACGAACTCGGCCGGGATCATGTAAACCGGCAGATGGAGGGCGAGGTGTCGGCGCCAGCGGCTTTCATCGGCGACCGTGCAGGTGACGAAAGCCAGCAACGATTTGTCCGCTCCGGTTCCGACCGCGAGTACGCCGGCATCAAGCACGCCGGGACAGGTGGCAAGCACGGCCTCGATCGCGCCGGTTTCGATGCGGTGACCGCGAATCTTGACCTGCCCGTCACGCCGGCCGCCGAATTCCAGCACGCCGTCGATCCGCCAGCGCGCAAGGTCGCCGGTGCGATAGACCCGTTCTCCGACCGGGTATTCCGGAGCATGGGGTAAAGTCACGAAGGCGCGGGCGGTCAGATCCGGCCGTCCGGCATAGCCGAGCGCAAGGCCGTCACCGCCGGTGCACAACTCGCCCCACACCCCGGCCGGAACCGGTCTCAGCCGCTCGTCCAGCACATATATTCTGGTGTTGGTGATCGGCTTGCCGATCGGGATCGCACCGACGGCATCGGCCGCACTGATGGTATGAGCGGTGGTGAGGCAACTGTTCTCGGTCGGGCCATAGCCGTTGACCAGACGCAGGCGCGGACAAGCCGACAACACCCGGGCGATATGGGGCGGGCTGAGCACGTCACCGCCGGTTGCCGCGATCCGAAGCGGGCGAAAGGCGGCGGGGTTTTCGTCGGCGACCCGGTTGAACAATGCCGTCGTCAGCCACAGCGCGGTAATCCCGCTGCGCGCCAGCCGATTGCCGAGCAATGCCGGCTCTATCATCTCTTCATCGGACAGGAATTCCAGGCGGGCGCCCGCCAACAGCGGCAGCCAGATTTCCAATGTCGCCGCGTCGAAGCCGAGCGGTGCGCCCTGGGTCATGGCATCACCGGGAGCGAGATCGATCAGGCTGGTGTCGAGCGCCAATCGAGCCACACCTCGATGCGGAATCACGACGCCCTTGGGCTCTCCGGTCGATCCCGAAGTGAACATGATATAGGCCGGATCGCCGCCGGTGATCGGTGCTCCGGCGGTCAAGCGCTCCATCGGCGAGAGCGGGCCGGATCGACCCCGGGCCGTCAGCTCCTCGAGTGTCGGCACCGTTATGCCGGTCAAGCCGGTCAGCCGGGTTCGGGCCGCGGCGTCGGCAATGATCAGTCGGCAACCGCAATCGGCCAGCAACCGGGTCACCATGGCCGGCGGCAGTTTGTCGTCGAGCGGCAGATAGGCCGCTCCGGCCTTCAGAATGGCCAAAGTGGCGATGATCGCGTCCGGTCCACGCCGGACCGCCAGTCCGACCGTGCCCCGATATACCGTGCCGCCGGGGCTGTCGGTCGCGGCTCGGTTCAGCCCGGCGGCCATTTCCTCGGCCGCCCGATCGAGTTCGGCATAGCTGAGAGCAACGCCATCGGCCGAAACCAGCGCCGGCCGCTCGGCATGGCGCACCGCCGCCTCTTGCCACAGAGTGGCCAACGAGGCATCCCGCGGATAAGACCGCTCGGTCCGGTTGAACTCGGTGATCAAGCGGCGCCGTTGATCCTCCGGTAACAGCGGCAAATCGGCAAGCACGGTTTCGGGAGCGGTGGCGGCCGCGAGAATCAGAGTTTCCAACTGTCCGATCATGGCCCGGACCCGCTCGGGGCGCCACCGGGCAACATCATGTTCGATCGCGAACAGAGTGCGGCCGGAACTCAGCCGGGTCAGCACGAAGGAGAGGTTGTATTTGCCCGCGCCCTGTTCGGGGTCGAGCCAGCGTTCATAACCGTCTTCGCGGTCTTCCACCACCACCACGGTATCGAAGATTTCCCCCGGCTCGTTCCCGCGGGCGCGCAGAGCATCATCGATCAGCCAGCGTAGCGGGTAATCCTGATGCGCCATCACCGCCGCGACTTCGGCGGCGGTCGCGCTCAGATGGCGGGAGAACGGGCGGTCGAGCGGGGTTTCCAGGCGAACCGGCAACAGATTGGTCAGGAATCCGACCACGCCTTCATGCTCGGCTTCAAGCCGGCCGGCAAAGGGCAATGCAACCGCAACCGGGCGGCCGTCGCTTTTCATCCGGGCCAACAGTGCACCGACCGCCGCCACCCAGGTCACGGTCAGCGTGGTGCGTCCGGCCCGGGCCAGCGTCGCCAAAGCCTCGACCGTCGCGGGCGCAAGAGACTGGATGCTGCGGGCGCCCCGAATGGCCGAACCGGGCGGTTGCACGTCATCGACCGGCAAATCGCCGAGTGCGATCAGATCGGGCAGGCGCTGACGCCAAAAAGCCCGCACGGTCTCGCCGCGCGGACCCTCCATGGTTTTACGCAGGCGCGTTCCGATCTCGGCCGGCGTGGTCGGCAGCGCGGTCAGCGTCGGCTCGCGGCCGGCGGTCAGCGCGGCGATCAGTTCCAACAGCTCGGTGCGCAGAATATCCAGCGACCAGCCGTCGATCACCGAATGGTTGGCAACCATGAACAGGATATCACCCGCCCCGGGGTCGGTCCGTTCAGCCCGGAACAGGGTAAAACGAAAGAGCGGTCCGTGTTCCAACTTCATCGGCCGGGCAATCTCGGCGCGCATGGCTGCGGCCATGGCCTCACTTTCGGCCGGCGCCGGACTCAGGGTCAGCCGGACCGAAGCGGGGGCGAGGACGCAGCGAAACACCGTGCCGTCCCGTTCCCGGAAACAGGTGCGCAAAGCGGGATGACGGGCGGCCAGTCGGTCGAGTGCCGTCTGAACCGTGGCCGGCTCGGACCGGGACGGCAGCGCCACCGCGAACGGCACGGCATAGGTGATCAGGTCGGGCTCGTCGCGATGAGCCATCCACACGCTTTCCTCATTGACGGAGGCGAGCGTGTCGTCTTCGTCCTTCACGGATGGAGCGACCGGTGCGGGCGGGTCAAGCAGAGCGGCCATCTCCGACAGTGTGGTCGCACCCATTGCTTGCGCCAGATCGAGCCGGCCCAACCCTTCGGCACCGATCCGATTGACCAGCCGCATCAACAACAGGCTGTGCCCGCCCAGCATGAAAAAATCATCGTGCCGGCCGATCTGCGAGGTTTTCAGCAACTCGGCCCACAGCGCGGCCAGACGGCGTTCGGTCGGGGTGGCCGGCGGCTCCCGCTCCGGGAGTGGCGCAGCCGATACGGCCGGGGCGGCGGCAACGAGAACCGGCGGCGGGGCCAGCGGGGTCAGGTCGAGTGGTTCGGCCCACCGGGCGGGCGCTTCGCTCAAAAACCGGAGCAGATGCTCGGCCCAACCGATGACCGTGGCCCGGTCGAACAGGCTGGCGGCATAGGTCAACGGCCCTTCCAGGCCACCGTCCGCGGTGGTTTCCAGATTCAGCAGCAGGTCGCAACGGGCGGCGGTGTTGTGGTGCGGAATAACGGTGGCGACAAGGCCCTCGAGGGCCGGCGGGGTTACCGGTCGCGGCTGAAGCGCGAACAGCACTTGCACCAGCGGGGCGTAAGAGCGCGACCGGGGCGGAGCCAGTCTTTCGACCAGCAGTTCGAACGGCACCTCGCGACCGGCGATGGTATCGAGCACCGCGGCCTGAACCCGGCCGACCAGAGCGCCGAAGCTGACGGCACCCTCCAGATCGATCGGGATGACGGCGGTGTTGGCGAAATAGCCGATTAACGCATCATGGCCGGGCTGATCGCGCATGGCCAGCGGCGTGCCGATCAGCATTTGCCGCTGCCCTGACAACCGGGACAACAGCACCGCCCACCCGGCCAGCAGCACCATGAACGGGGTCGCGCCCTGCCGCCGTCCGGCCTCGGCCAAGGCGCCGGCCACATCGGCCGGCACGCGCACCTCAAGAGCACCGCCCTGCCCGTCCTCGATCGCCGGTCTCGGCCGGTCAAGCGGCAGCGGCAGCAGAGCGGGCCAACCCGTAAGGCGTTGAGCCAAGCGGGCCAAAGCGGGTTCCAACACACCTTCGGCCGGTTGTTGCCGTTGCCGGGTGGCGATAGCGGCGAAGTCGAGCGCCAAATCAGGCAGCACCGGCCGCTCACCGCGGACCAGGGCGTTGTAAGCGGTGCTCAGTTCGGCGCTGAACACGCCATTGGACCAGCCGTCCCAGGCGGCATGATGGGCGGAGACCGACAGCACATGGCGCTCCGGTCCCGAACGGATCAATCGAACACTGATATGGAGGTGGCAAGACAGGTCGATCAATCTATGGGCCGCTTGATCAAGCACCGCGGTCAACGCCGCTTGCCGACCGGGCTCGGCGAGGTCGGAGAGGTCGGTCTCCGCAAGCTTGAAGGGTTCGTTCGGATTGATCCGCTGCTCCGGCCCGGTTTCGCCGTCGATAAAGTCGGTGCGAAACACGCCGTGTCGCTCGGCGATCAGAGCCAACGCCTGGTGCAGGGCCTCCCGATCAAGCCGCCCCTCGAAAGCGAACGCCAGATGCTCGGTGTAATTGCCGGTGGCGGCGGTCTCGGGATTGGCCTTGAACCCGGCCATTTCCAA
This sequence comes from Rhodospirillaceae bacterium, assembly GCA_037147415.1. Classification (GTDB taxonomy): domain Bacteria; phylum Pseudomonadota; class Alphaproteobacteria; order Azospirillales; family Azospirillaceae; genus BOG-933. The sequence continues at coordinate 18,382 of JBAWVF010000050.1, forward strand.
CCGATTCAAGAACCACATCCGTTCTTGGCCGAAAGACAGCGGCGCGGCCCGGGGCCGACTTAGATGTTCGATCAACGCAGACCGAGCCTCGGCAATGCGCTGACGCAGGGCTTCGGTCAGGACACCGGGGGGCGCATTAAATCGTAACTTACCGTCCGCCAGCCACAGACGGATATCCTGCGCCAGTAATTCGGAGAGCAAAGCGTCTGCTTTGTCCACAGGGGAAGCGATACAATTCACAGCCAGCCTTCTTCTCGTACGGGTGCCGGGGTCGGTGCTCGGGTAGCGGCGGCGGCGGCGAGCGCGCGGGCCAGACCGGCAACGGTTCGTTCGCTAAAAATCAGTGCGGCGGGCACTTCGGTACCGAGCGTTTCGCGCAAACGGGCGACAATGCGAACCGCGACCAGGGAATCGCCGCCGAGTTCTAAAAAATCATCGTCATAAGCGATGTCCGGCAGGCCCAACGCCTCGCGCCAGACACCCCGGACATTGCGGAGGATGCTGTCCGCCGTCACCGAAGCAGGATGCTCGACGGCTGCGAGCCCGGGCGCGAGGATCGGCGCCGGCTTCGCTCCCGGTGCGGAGGAATCGGCAGAGGGCGAAGGATCGATCCAATAGCGCTTGCGTTCGAACGGGTAAGGTGGCAAGGGCACCCGCCGACCGGGCCGGTCGGCTTCCAGAGCGGCCAAATCGGGCTCAACTCCGTGCAGCCACAAGCGGCTGAGCGACTGAATCAGTGCCTCTGCCCCGTCTTGTCCGCTCGCTTCACTTTGTGGTTGGGTGGCGATGGCACGGGCCTCGGCAGCACCGGCGGCACGGGCCAGCCGGGTCAGCGTCACTCCCGGTCCGGCTTCAACCAGCACCCGGGCCGGCTCTGTCAACAGGTGGCGCAGATTATCAACAAAGCGGACCGTGCCGCGCAGATGGCGCACCCAATAGGCGGGCTCGGTCGGTGCGGCCGGATCGACCTGGGCACCGCTCAGATTGGATAGCATCGGTATGGTTGCCGGGCGCAGGGTCACACGCGAAACGGCCTCGCCGAAATCCTCCAGAATCGGGTCCATCAGTGCGCAGTGGAACGCTCGGGACACCGGCAGTCGTCGTCCCGGTCGGTCCAGCGCAATCAGGGCTTGCTCGATCCGCGCAATGCCCGCTTCGTCACCGGCCAGCACGGATTGGCGCGGCGCGTTGATGGTGGCGATTTCGGGGATTCCCGCAGCGCCGGGCTCGAACTCACGCGCCAACAGCGCCCTTATTTCGGCTTCGGGCAACGACACCGCCAGCATGACGCCCGGCGGAGCGGATGCCATCAACCGGCCGCGGCGCGTTACCAGCGCCAGCGCATCGGCAAAGCTCATCACCCCGGCCAGGGTGGCGGCGACATACTCGCCGAGGCTGTGCCCGGCCAGCGCCGAGGGCACGACGCCGAAACTTTGCAACAAGCGGGCAATGCCGTATTCGACCGTGAACAAGGCCGGCTGAGTCATCGCGGTATCGGCCAGACGGCGCGCGGCGACGCTATCGTTCGGTGCGGCCAGCAATAACCCGGTCAGATCGGCCGGTCCGGCTTCGGCCAAGCGGGCGGCGGCTTCGTCCACCACTGCGCGGAACAGGGGAAAGCTGCGATAGAGGTCTCGGCCCATGCCGGGATGCTGGGCACCCTGACCGGGAAACAGCAAGGCCACCGTGGCAGGCCCGGCGCCCGGAATCAGCTCTCCATTGTCGAGCGCGCTTGTCCCGCGCAATTGAACGGCGGCGCCAGCCGGATTACAAGCCACGGCCACCCGTCGGTAGCGCAACCGCTTCCGGCCGCAATGCAGGCTGTGAGCGATGTCGGTCAGGGCAATCGAGGGATCATGTTCCAGATGTCCGGCTACGGCCGCAGCCAAGGCATCGCGAGCGGACGCCGTCGCCGCCGACAACATCAGCAAACGCGGCAAAGCGGGCTCCGGAGTGGAGGGCGCGGGACAGGGCGGCGCCTGTTCCAGAATGATGTGCAGATTCGTGCCGCCCATGCCGAAACTGCTGACTGCGGCCCGACGCGGTGTTGCGCCGTCGTCGCTTTCGCCGGTCCTTGGCCAAGGCTCGACCCCGACGACCGGGCGGAACGGTCCATCGGCAAAGGGAATACGCGGGTTGGCGCGGGTAAAATGGGCGGTCGGCGGAATCAGGCCGTGCTTTACCACCAGCACGGTCTTGATCAGGCCCGCGATACCGGCGGCGGCGTCGAGATGACCGATATTGCCCTTGATCGAGCCGAGCGGAATGCTGCCCGGTGCAGCGCTGCCATAAGCGAGGTTCAGGGCCGCGACCTCGATCGGATCACCGAGCGGTGTGGCGGTGCCATGGCCTTCAACATAGCCGATTGCGGTGGGCGGAAGATCGGCGTCGGCCAGAGCGGCTCGAAGGGCCGCGGCCTGACCATCGACCGAAGGAGCGGAAAAGGCGGCCCGCGCGCCGCCGTCATTGCTGATGCCGATCCCGCGGATCACGGCATGAATGGTGTCGCGGTCACGGAGCGCGTCGGCCAACCGCTTTAGCACGATCACGCCGGCTCCGGCACCGCCGACCGTGCCGTCGGCTTCGGCATCGAACGGCCGGCACCGGCCCCGGCGCGACGCGATTCCGCCATCGGTGTGAATGTAGCCCCGGGATGAGAACATTCCGGCGGAAGCCGAACCGGCCAAGGCCACACGACAGCGTCCGGCCCGCAGAGAGTCTACCGCCTGGGCCACGGTCGCCAATCCGGTTGAACAGGCGCTGGCTATGGTCATCGCCGGCCCGGTCAGTCCCAGTTTATAAGCCAAGCGGGTGGCGGCGAAGTCCTTGTCGTTGTTGACCACCAGAAAATAGCGGTCGGGTCCGCCGGCAAAACCGGCCCGCCGGTGCAGATTGTCGAGCAGATAAGCGTTGAAACCGGTTCCGGCGAACACGCCGACCGGACCGTCCCCGGCGGGATTGCAGGCGGCGTCTTCTAGCGCGTGCCATGCGGTTTCCAGCAATAGCCGCTGTTGCGGATCCATTTCCGCAGCATCGGCCGGCGTATAGCCGAACGGCACCGGATCGAACCGGTCGAGGTCCGGTAGTTCGGCATTGGCCGGCACGAAATCAGGGTGATTCATCAGCGCCGGATCGGTCCCGGCGGCTTCCAGCTCCGCACGGTCGAAATGGCGGATACTGTCCACCGCTTCGATTAAATTATTCCAGAAGGTGGCGCGGTCGCGCGCACCCGGAAAACGGAACGCCAAGCCGACAATGGCAATTGCCGCGGCACCGCTATCAGCTCGAACGCCGGAGGGCGCCGGGGCGAGAAGCGCGGACTCTCCGGCTAAACAGGCGGCAAAGGCGGCAATGCTGGGATAGCGGAAGATGTCCACCACGGGAATCTCTCGCCCGGCCAACACCGATAAACGGGCCTGAGCCTTGGGCACCAGCAGCGAATGGGCGCCGGCTTCGAAGAGATTGGCGGTGCGGTCCGGTGCCCGGCCGCCGAGCAGCTCGGCCCAAATCGCGGCAATCGCCTGCTCCAGTCCGGCTGGTGTCGGCCCGGCTGGTGTCGATCCGGGTTCGGGAACCGGGGCGAGGTCGGGAGTGGGCAGCGCGTGGCGATCAATTTTGCCCGAAGGCAGGCGCGGCAGTGTCGGCAGTACCAAAATTCGCACCGGGACCGCCGCCGCCGGCAGAATTTCAGCGACACCGCGACCGACCGCGGCGACATCGACCGAGCCGGTCAGATAGGCAACCACGCCCGGACCGCCGGGCGCCTCCGCCCACAAGCACGCCGCAGCGGCTTGTACCCCCGGTTGACGGCGCAACGCGGCCTCGACTTCGCCCAACTCCAGTCGCTGCCCGCGTACCTTAACCTGTTCGTCGCGCCGCCCGATAAACGAAATCTCGCCATCCTCGCGCCAGCAGGCCAGATCGCCGGTACGGTACAATCGGGCTCCGGGCGGACCGAACGGGTCGGGAATAAACTTGGCCGAAGTTTCTTCGGGCTTGCCAAGGTAACCCATGGCCAGCCCTGCCCCGCCGATGCACAACTCTCCGGGGGTGCCAGGCGGAACACGCCGCAACTCGGCGTCGAGAATGCGCACTCGGCAGCCCGGCAGCGGACGTCCGATCGGAATCTCATCCGGTATTCGGGCTGGCATCCGGGCGGGATCGATGCGAAATCCGGTGGCGTCGACCGTGCCTTCGGTCGGTCCATACATATTATAAACCGGCACCTCGCCCAGTCGCGCGCAAATCCGGGCGGGGAGGCTTGGCGGCATACGCTCACCACCCATGACCACCCGACGCAAACTTGCCACGCCACCGATAGGTGCCGAGTCCAACAATGCCTCAACCTGAGAGGGCACCAAGTTGAGATGGGTCAGGCCGTATCGAACGGCGTCGCGCCAAAAGCCCGCAGCATCCAGCATGCCGTCGCGACCGGGCAACCACAGGGTGCCGCCCCGGCTCAGCGGAAAGAATAGCTGTTGTATGAACGGATCAAAAGCGAGTGAAGACGCTCCGCACACTACCTCGTGTTCGTCGATGCCGAACCAGTCGGCCATCGACTCCATGCGTCCGGTCAGGGTGCCATGACTGATCGCGACCGGTTTGGGCTGACCGGTGGATCCCGAAGTATGATACAATAGTGCAAGTTGATCCGGATTCCCGTCTTCCGGGAGGGATGTGACCGGGACCGGACAATCGAGGCAATCGAGATCAAGTGTCTCCGGCCCACCGTCTCCGTTCAACCGATCGCGGGTCAAGCCATGAACCAGAACGAGACGAGCGCCCGCTGCAACAGCCATCGCGCGTAACCGAGCCGATGGCAGCGCCGGATCAAGCGGCATCACGGCGCCGCCTGCGGCCAGAATGCCGAGATAACCCACGGCCAGTTCAGGCGCTGCTTCCAGACAAAGCCCGATCGGCTCACCCTTTTTTACGGCCCGGGCAGATAAAACAGCCTGAACTGCTTGAATGCCTGCGGCCAGAGCGGCGTACTTCATGCTCCGCTTTGCCGTAACCACGGCAAGAGCGTTCGGCCGAATCCGAGCGATTGCGCTGACTTTGTGCTGCATCGCTCTTGGTTGACTATCCAATTCTTCAGGTGGCGCCGCGCCCTCTTCCAGGGCAACCGGGTCCGACAAAGATACCGAATCCGGCTCGAGATGCGTCCGGGCGTTCTTGTCGACTAACTCGGGAGACATGCGCAAATTCCAAGAAGATTAAAGATTGTAATGCATATGCATTCAGTTATCAGGACTTGCCAACCAGACAGGTCCGTATTTTAGCGAGTACTTAGGCATGGTTCAATATATAAATGTGAATTAATTCCAGATATAATTGCTTATATATTATATAGCATTAGCATTATTCTTCATGCTTATGTATGTCTTGCTTAGCCCTGTAGAATTAGTAAGCTGACAATTGCGTCGGCTTCGTCACGTTGTCGGTGTTGTTACCGTTTCACAATGCCAATGAGTGGGGCACACCCATCCTCATCGGCTCCATTTGAAGAACCGGAGCGGTCGAGCCCGAATAATTAAAATTGTTGCGCGACAATCTAGATGAGATGTGCGCGACAATCTGAATGATAATTCACGG
>JBAWVF010000051.1:0-23793 GCA_037147415.1 Rhodospirillaceae bacterium
GACTTTGGCCACCTCGCTCTCTCAGCCAATGTTGATTGGTTTTCAGGCTCTGAGTTCACCGAGCCTCCGAACCGACGCATCCAGTCGTGGCACCCCCTGAAAACCTGTCAACCCCCTGAAAACCTGTCAACCCCCTGAAAACCTGTCAACCCCCTGAAATCCTGTTAACTTGAGGAGTGGCGAGAATGTCTGAGGACGTAATAAACAAAACAGCGGTGAGCCGGCGCAACCTTTTGGGGGGAACCGCAACCGTCGCGGCGATGGCCGGTTTGGCCGGAGCGGGCGTTGTCGGCGGCGTTGCGATGACCGGCGGTACCGGCAGCGCCCGGGCGGCAACCTCGTCCAATAAGGCCGATGTCAAGCCGGGCGATCTCGACGAATATTATACGTTTCACAGCGGCGGTCAATCGGGCGAAGTCCGCATTGTCGGCATGCCCTCGATGCGCGAGTTGATCCGGATTCCGGTGTTTAACCGGTGCAGCGCCACCGGCTGGGGCTTGACCAACGAGTCGAAACGAATCCTTTCCGAAGGACTGCTGCCCGAGACCAAAGCCTATCAGGCCAAGCACGGCATCTTTCTTAACGGCGACGCCCATCACCCGCACGTATCCTTTACCGAGGGTAGTTACGACGGCCGGTATATCTTCGTTAATGACAAGGCCAATGCCCGCATCGCCCGCATTCGCGGCGACGTCATGCGGGTGGACAAGATCATCGAAATTCCGAACGCCCGCGATGTCCACGGCCTTCGGCTTCAGAAGTATCCGCGCACCGGCTATGTCTTTTGCTGCGGCGAGCATCTGGTGCCGATGCCGGTCAATGACGGCTCGATTCTCGACGATCCCAAGAAGTACCATGCCGTCTACACCGCAGTTGACGGCGATACCATGAAGGTGGCGTGGCAGGTGCTGGTCGACGGCAATCTCGACAACACCGACGCCGACTATCAGGGCAAGTATGCTTTTGCCACCTGCTACAATTCGGAAGGCGGCGTTACTCTGGCCGAGATGACGAGCGCCGAACAGGATTGGGCGGTGGTGTTCAACATCAAGCGAATCGAACAGGCGGTCAAGAGCGGTGATGTTCAAATCTGGAACGGGGTGCCGGTGATCGACGGTCGCCATGGCTCGAAATATACCCGCTATATTCCGGTTCCCAATAACCCGCATGGCTGCAACACCGCACCCGATGGCATTCACGTCATGTTTGCCGGCAAACTGTCACCGACCGTGACCGTGATCGACGTGCGGATGCTCGATGATCTGTTCGACGACAAACTGAAGCCGCGTGATGTCGTGGTCGCCGAGCCGAAGCTGGGTCTCGGGCCGCTCCACACCGCCTTCGACGGCCGGGGCAACGCCTACACCACGCTGTTCCTCGACAGCCAGGTGGTCAAGTGGAACATCGACAAGGCCAAACGCGCCTTCAAGGGTGAAGCGGTCGACCCCGTCATTCAGAAGATCGACGTCCAGTACCAGCCCGGCCATAATCACGCCTCCAATGGCGAGTCCAAGGACGCCGACGGCAAATGGTTGTTGTCGCTGAATAAATTCTCGAAGGACCGCTTCCTGAATGTCGGGCCGCTCAAACCCGAAAACGATCAGTTGATCGATATTTCGGGCGACGAGATGAAAATCGTGCATGACGGCCCGACTTTCGCCGAGCCCCATGACAGCGAGATCGTCCACCACACAAAAATCAATCCCAAGAGCGTGTTCACTCGTGATGATCCGATGTGGGAAGGCGCGCGCGAGCAGGCCAAGAAGGACGGCGTCAACCTCGATGACGCCTCGACGGTCATTCGCGACGGCAACAAGGTTCGGGTCTACATGACCGCCCGCGCTCCGTCGTTCAGTCTGGAAAAGTTCACGGTCAAGCAGGGCGATGAAGTCACCGTGATTATCTCCAACATGGATGATGTCGACGATCTCAGCCACGGCTTTATCTTGCAAAACCACGGCGTCTGCTTCGAAATCGCGCCCCAGGCGACCGCTTCGGCAACTTTCGTGGCCGATCGGCCGGGGGTCCATTGGTTCTACTGCACGTGGTTCTGCCACGCTCTGCACATGGAAATGGCCGGGCGCATGCTGGTCGAGCCGGCGTAATACGGATTTCTGAACGTTTTCAGAAATCCGTCAGGGCCACGACCGAGGCCCCGCGCGCTCGTGCGCGCGAAGCCTGCGTGGCGTATGAACGCGGCTTGTCCGGAAACTTCCGGACAAGCGTATAAGCGGGAGCTATAAAAATGGCAACGGTACGGTGGTGCGGTATATCGGCCCTGGTCTGGGCCCTGACCATGCCGCCGGCCGTGGCCGCCACCGTGACGGTTGCTCCCGGTGCGTTGCCGGAAGCGGTGCGAACCGCCGCTCCCGGCGACGTGCTGGTTTTGGCGCCGGGTGTTCATCGGGGACCGGTGGTGCTTGAAAAACCGCTAACCCTGACCGGACAACCGGGGGCCATCGTCGACGGCGGCGGGGCAGGGCAGGTGATCCGCATTGTTGCCCCCGATGTCACGGTGCGCGGCCTGACCATCCGCAATTCGGGTATTGTCCTGCCCGACCGCGATGCCGGGATCTTCGTGGGCAAGGAGGGCGACCGGGCGCTGATTGTCGGCAATGTCCTGGAGCATAATCTGATCGGGGTCGATCTGTGGGGACCGCACGCTGCGACGGTGCGCGGCAACCGCATTGCCGGGCGCACCGACCTGCGGGTCAACGAGCGCGGCAACGGGGTGCAGCTTTGGAATGCGCCGGGCTCGCGGGTCATCGGCAACGATATTCAGGGCGGCCGCGACGGCATTTTCACCAATGTCAGTCGCGACAACCGGTTCGAGGGCAATCGAATCGAAAATGTGCGCTACGCCGTCCATTATATGTACACCCGGGACAGCACGGTGATCGGCAATCTTTCGATCGGTAATGATATCGGTTACGCGATCATGTTTTCCGACAATGTCGAGATACGGGGTAATTTATCCGATGGTGACCATGCCCACGGCCTAGCTTTCAATTATGCCAACAATGCGACCATCGAGCGCAATATTGTCCGTCATGGCGGCGAGAAGTGCGTGTTTATTTATAATGCCAATAAAAATACTTTTTTCGATAACCGGTTCGAAGGCTGTGAGATCGGGATTCATTTCACGGCCGGCTCGGAACGCAATCGCATCTCCGGCAATGCTTTTATCAATAATCGGCATCAGGTGATGTATGTCGGCACGGCTTCGCTCGACTGGTCGTGGAACGGGCGCGGCAATTTCTGGTCCGACAATCCGGCCTTCGATCTTAATGGCGACGGCATCGCCGATACCGCCTACCGGCCCAACGATCTGGTCGACCGGGTGGTCTGGAGCTGGCCCGCCGCTAAGCTTTTGCTCAACAGCCCGGGGATCCAGGTCATTCGCTGGGCGCAAACCCAGTTTCCCGCCATCCATCCCGGCGGGGTGATCGACAGCCGACCGCTGATGGCCCCCGACATCATCCCCGAGCCGGTGTTTCATCTTGAGGAGCAGCCGTGATGGCCGAAACCACCGTTACCCTCGCCGGTGTCGCCAAGCGGTACGGGGCCTTGACCGCGGTTGCGGGGGTAGACCTCTCCCTCGAAAAAGGCGAGTGCATCGCACTGGTCGGCCATAACGGCGCCGGCAAAAGCACGCTGATCAAGCTGATGCTCGGCCTGATCCGGCCGTCGGAAGGCGCGGTGCGGGTGCTGGGCGAGGATCCGGCGGCGAACCGGGCGGTGCGCGGGCGGGCCGGCATCGGCTTTTTACCCGAGAATGTTGCCTTTCCATCGGCCATGACCGGGGTTGAATTATTAAGCTTTTATGCCCGGCTCAAGAGCGAGCCGACCACCGGCTTGAAAGACCTGTTGGCGCGGGTCGGGCTGGCCGAAGCGGCGGGCCGACGGGTCGGCACTTATTCCAAGGGCATGCGCCAGCGGCTCGGGCTGGCCCAGGCATTGCTCGGAGCGCCGCGGGTGTTGCTGCTCGATGAGCCGACCTCGGGCCTGGACCCCGAACTGCGCCGCCAGTTCTACGACATCATCCGCACCTTGCGCGACGACGGCGCGACCGTACTGCTGTCGTCTCACGCCCTGACCGAACTGGAGGAGCGTGCCGACCGCGTGGTGGTGATGAACCGGGGACGCATGGTCGCCGGCGGCACCATGGCCGAGCTGCGCGGCTTGGTCGATCTGCCGGTCCGAATTCTGCTGCGGGTACCCGACAACACTTATCCGGGCCTTCCGGAGATACTCGGCGGTCTCGGCACCACGCAGCGGATCAACGGCCATATCATCGAAATCACCTGCCACCATCACGACAAGATGGCGGTGTTGCGCCGGATTATCGATCTGCCGCTGGCGGTCGAGGATGTGGAGATCATGCTGCCGACTCTCGATGAGCTTTACGCGACCTTCATGAAACGGGAGTCCCCGCGATGATTACCGTCCTGATTTTGGCCGCCAACGAAATTCGGTCCGGTCTGCGCAATCGCTGGGTGGTGGCGACGACGCTGCTGATGGCGGCGCTGGCCCTGACTTTGGCCTTTCTCGGCAGTGCGCCGACCGGAAATGTCGGGGTTGATGCCTTGGCGGTAACCGTGGTCAGCCTGTCCAGCCTGACCATCTTTCTGTTGCCGTTGATCGCCTTGCTGCTCTCCTACGATGCCGTAGTCGGCGAGGTCGAACGCGGCACCTTGATTTTATTGCTCAGCTATCCGGTCGGGCGCGGGCAGGTGGTGCTCGGCAAGTTTCTGGGCCACACCGCAATTCTGGGGTTCGCCACCGTGCTCGGCTACGGCGTCGCCGGACTGGCGTTGGTGGCCGGCGGAGAGGGCGGCGATGCCGGTGCCCGAGCCGCCTTTCTGGCCATGATCGGCTCCAGTGTCTTGCTCGGCGCTGCGTTTACCGCACTCGGTTACCTGATCAGTGTGGTGTCGCGGGATCGCGGCACCGCCGCCGGGCTTGCAATCGGGGCGTGGCTGGGGCTGGTGTTGCTCTATGATATGGGGCTTTTGGGCGCACTGGTCGCCGACCATGGCCGGTTTTTGTCGGTACCGGTGGTTAACGCGCTGCTGCTGATCAACCCGACCGACGTTTACCGGCTGTTCAATCTCAGCGGTTTTTCCGATGTCGGCCGTTTTGCCGGTATGGCCGGCTTGACCGGTCAGCTTCAGACTTCACCCGCCTTGTTACTGGCAGTGCTGGCGGGTTGGGTTGTCGTGCCACTGCTGGCGGCGACGCTGCTCTTTCAACGGAGGCAGTTTTGATGAGACGGTTCCCGGTTTGGTTGCTGTTCGCCGGCCTGATTTTAACCGGCTGTCAACAACAGGACACGGCGATTCCGCCGCCGCTGGAGGTAAGCGATGCCGCGTCCGGGCATTATTGCGGCATGCCGCTGGCGGAACATCCCGGCCCGAAGGGACAGATTTTTCTAAGAAGTGCGCCGGGCAAACCGATCTGGTTTACTTCGGTGCGCGATGCCATCGCGTTTACTTTCCTGCCCGAGGAACCCAAGGACGTGATTGCCCTTTACGTCAACGACATGGGACGGGCGAAGAACTGGGAGCAGCCGGAACCGGGAACCTGGGTCGAAGCCCGACAGGCTTGGTTCGTGATCGACAGCAGCCGCAAGGGCGGCATGGGCGCACCCGAGGCGATTCCGTTTGGCGAACAGGCGGCCGCCACGGCTTTTCGTGAAGCCAACGGCGGACGGGTGGTCCGTTTTGCCGATATTCCTGCCGCGTACGTGCTTGGCGACGGGAAAGGACAAGTGCCATGACGAAGCCCATGACGACCATCGGCCGCCGTCGCTTCCTCGGCATCAGCGCGGCCACGGCGGGATTGGCCTTGTTGCCGTTCGGACCCGGACCGGTTCAAGCCGAAGGGGTGCGGGTCTGGCGCGGTTCGGCGCTCGGGGCCGACGCCTGCATTCAGCTCCATCATCCCGACTCTGCCGAAGCCGAGCGCCTGATTGCGCTTTGTGTTACCGAAGTCGAGCGGTTGGAGGCGGTGTTCAGCCTCTATCGGCCGGACTCGGCCCTGTCCCGGCTCAACCGCACCGGGGAACTGGTTGCCCCGCCGTTGGATCTGGTGCGTTTGCTGTCCGAGAGTGCCGGCTTCAGCGCACGCACCGGCGGCGCGTTCGATCCGACGGTGCAGCCTTTGTGGCAACTTTACGCCGGCCATTTCGCCACCCCCGGCACCGATCCGGACGGCCCGTCCACGGAACGGGTACAAGCGGCGCTGGCCCGGGTCGGCTGGCGTGAGGTTCGGGTTGACAGTGACCGCATTGCCCTGGCCCGGCCCGGCATGGCGCTTACCCTCAACGGCATCGCCCAAGGTTACATCACCGACCGGGTGATTGAGCGGTTGCGCGCCGCCGGGGTCGAGCGGGTCTTAGCCGATCTCGGCGAGACCCGAACCCTTGGCCGCCATCCCGATGGCACGCCCTGGCGGGTCGGGCTTGAAAATCCGTTTAACCGGGGCACCATCACCGGCATGCTCGACTTGGAAAATCAAGCGATATCGACCTCGGGTGGATACGGCACCGTCTTTGAGCCCGCCGGCCGGTTCAACCATCTGTTCGATCCGGCCAGCGGCCGATGCGCCGAGCGCTGGCCCGCGGTGTCGGTTGTCGCCGAAACCGCGACCACCGCCGATGCGCTGTCCACCGCGTTTTGCTTTTTACCGTTGGAGACCATGCGCACGGTGCTGGCCCGAACCGGCGGCTCGGCCCATGTCAGTCTTATCGACGGCGGCCGGATCGTTTTGAAGGCCTGAAAGTAAAGGAGGTACGCCATGCCTTTATTGGCAGGGGAGCCTGACGTTACCGTCACCGATCTCGATCAATTGCTCGGCATCTCTGCGGCGATGGAAGGCGAGGCGGTGCAGCTTTACACCGCTCTTGAGGCTGAAATGAAGCGCCAAGGCGCCCATAACGTTGCCGCTGTGTTTCAGCGACTGGTTGTTCTGGAACAGCTGCATGTCGACACTGTTGCGGCGTTCGGAAAGACCTTACTCGGGCATCCGGTGCTTCCGTTCCAGGCCGGCGGAGCCAGTGTCCTGAGCCGAGTGGTCGAGCCCTCTGCCGATGAGGCTGCGTCAACGGTGTTGTCGCCCTATCGTGCGCTGTCGATTGCGGTTCGGTTTGAGGAACGCGCCTTCGCCTTCTACACCTATCTCGTTGCAAACTGTCCCGAGCCCGAGGTGTGCCGTCGAGCCGAGGCTCTTGCGGCTGAGGAACTTCTGCATGCCGCGCAGCTGAGACGGGAACGGCGCAAAGCGTATCACCGGGAATCGAAACGCCGTAACCTGCCGATTCCCGATACTTTAGAAGCGTTCGAAGCCCTGGCCTCAACGCTTAACGGTGAGGTGGCAAGCACCCTTAATTCCCTGAGTTCATTAGTTGGTACCGGGAGGATTAACCCCGGGGGCGATTTGCGAGAGACGGTCCGCGTCCTCGAACAGTACTATGACAGATTATGTATAATCGCCGAACGAACCGGAGATGAAGCGGTGATGAACCGAGCGCTCGCCTTGGCCGAAGTCGCGCTCGCTAATCTTGCCCTGGCGCGGCAACGTCTGATCCGCGCCAATTCGGACCGAAGAAACACCCGCTAATTCATAATGATCTTGTTCGATGCCGGCCTCACGATAATTGATGAATTCTGTTAGCGTTACGCTCTATCCTTAAGGATAGCGAAACTATATTGAGCGTACTTCCTACGAGCATTTGGATCTCTGCAAAGATTACGATACACATTAATCACCATGCATGCCCGGCTGTGCCAGTGCGATTCAGATGACGGATGGGAATCATCCGTCATCATCGGAACACTCGTGAGTTCGCTGCTGCTCTGCCGAGTGCGGCTTCACCGACCCGGTTTTTCTGAATTAAATTAATGGCTCGAAAGGCATTACCATGGGCGCAAAGCGTACGATCGCCGGTATGTGTTGGAGACTCGTCCATTGAGACAAGAAGTGAGTCCTCCGTCTCACGGACGGCACCGGCTGGCTATGGCATTAGCAATCGTGGCCTTGTCTGCGGTAGCGCTTGAGGGCCGCCCGGCCTGGGCGTTTGATTTTTTCGGTCTGTTCGGCTCTGACGAAGAACCGCCGGCTCCGCGGTCCGATGCGTTGACCTACCGGCTGACTCTGACGCCTTTCGACCGGGCCAGCGATGATGAAAGCAATTTGGCGGAGGCATTCCATGAAGTCTCCGAAACCTGGAAACTGCGCCGGGACACGCCGCCCGATGCCGACACGCTGATCCGTCGGGTCGAGGCCGATCTCAGCCCCATACTCGATACCTTATGGGCCTACGGCTACTTCAACGCCGAGGTGACGGCAACGGTGGCCGGGGTACGGGTGGTGGCGGGAACGGTGCCGCCCGAAGCGGTTCAGGCCGCCGAGGCGACCCGGGGACACGCGATCGTTCCGGTGGAAATCGCGGTACGGCCGGGGCCGCTGTTTCATATCGCCCGGATCACGATAACCGATCCGGGCGGAGCGCCGCTTGTCGATGTTCCGCAGCTGCGGACCGAACTCAAACCGGGCGACCCGGCGCGGGCCGCCGACATCCGAGCCCTTGCGGCCGGACTGATCGACGCCTACCGTGCACGCTCCCATCCTCTGGCGAAAACCACCCGAGTTGAAGCCTCGGTGGATCACACCGCCCTCACTCTGGATGCGGCGCTGACGATCGACAGCGGGCCTTCGGCCGGGTTGGGCGAAATCACCATCACCGGAACCCGCGACGTACCGTCGGCAGTGGTTCGGTCCTTCGTGTATCGAAGGGTGGGAGAGCCTTATTCGCCTAAAGTTCTGGAGGCCACCAGAAAAGCGGTGGCACGGATTCCGGCGCTGGGCGGTGTCCGGATCAAGGAGGCGACACAGTTGGACCCCGCCGGCAATCTGCCCTTGACGATAGAGGTCACCGAGCGGCCGCCCCGTCTGGTCGGGTTCGAGGCGCTGTATTCGAGTATCGACGGCCCCTCGCTCGAGACCTATTGGGAGCACCATAATCTGTTCGGCGGGGCTGAACAATTGCGGCTGGACGCCAAGCTGTTCTCGGCGCCGCCCCTGAACAAAGCGGGTGGCAGCGACTTGTCCGGCCTGGATTTCTCGGACCTTGGCGGGCGCGTCAGCGCCACCTTCCTGAAACCGGCACTGTGGGGCAGCCGAAACGATCTGCTGGTCGATGCCCTGGCCGACCACGAGCGGATCGGTGAGACCAGCCGGGATGGCTATACCAGCACCGGCACCAGCCTGAACACGGGGCTTCGTCATCGCTGGTCGGAACAGCTATCGGCTCAGGCGGGAGTGAGGGTCGCGCGGTTCAACTCCGAAGACGTGTTGGGGACGCTGTCCGAAACCCTGGTCGGGCTGCCGCTGTCGGTCGATTACGACACCAGCGACGACCCGCTCAATCCGACCTCGGGCGTTCAGGCCAAGGGAGCGCTGACGCCCTATGTGTCGGCGTTCGGCCCCGAGGTTACCATGCTCACCTCCCGGATCTCAGCAAGCACGTATTACGCTTTGGACGAGGATGGCGCGACCGTGCTGGCCGGGCGGATCGGGGCCGGCGCCATTTTCGGAGCCGGTCTGGCGCAGATTCCGCCGGGGGAACGCTTTTATGCCGGCGGCGGCGGCTCGGTGCGCGGCTACGGCTTCCGCACCCTCAGCCCGACGATCGCTAACCGTCTGACCGGAGGCCGCAGTCTGCTGGAAGCCTCGGCCGAAGCGCGTTTCCGGATCACCCGGACTCTGGGTTTGGTGCCGTTCGTCGATATCGGCGATGCCTTCGGCGCCTCGATTCCCGACTTCGCCAACAGCACACCGGGCATCGGGGCCGGGATCGGGCTGCGCTATCTCACCCCGGTCGGTCCGATCCGCCTCGACGTCGCGACCCCGTTGACGCGGCGGAGCGGTGATACGGTTGCAGTCTATATCAGCATCGGGCAGGCCTTCTGATGATTAGACCACACCGCTTTCTCATCGCCGTTTTCGTCGCCGTTTTCGTCGTTGTCGGTCTCGGTGCGGCCGCGGTTCAGGCCGCCGAAACCGGGCAAGATGACCGGGGCTTTCTGGCGAACATGATTTCCGGCCTGCTGTCCGGCCGGGGCACGACGGTGTCGATCGGTGCGGTCGAAGGGGCGCTGTCCGCCGATGTGACCGTGCGCGACATCGTGATTTCGGATAGCCTGGGGCCATGGTTCCATCTCGACCGCATCAAGCTGGTCTGGAACCGGGGCGCGTTATTTTCACGCCGGCTGGAAATCGACACTCTGGACATCGGCAAGATCGATCTGGCGCGCCGGCCGGTTGCGACGGAACCGGCCGTGCCGGGTGAATCGATTTTACCCGAACTGCCGCTGAAGCTGGAGATCAAAGCGTTTTCCCTGGCCGAACTGAATTTGGCGCAGTCGGCGTTCGGTACGGCGGCGCGGCTGACCGCCTCGGGCAAGGCCACACTGGGCAAACCGTCCGAAGGACTGCATCTGGCGTTCGAGTCCCGGCACCTGGACCGTCCCGGCAGTCTGGCGGCACGCCTGTCATTCGTGCCCGAGACCGAAGCGCTTGAAATCTCGGCCAAGCTGGACGAGCCGGCCGGCGGGTTCCTGGCCAAGCTCATCGAAGTGCCGGGCGAGCCGCCCGTTCATTTCGATCTGGGCGGTTCCGGCACCCTGAATGCCTTCACCGCCAAGCTGGCTTTGGACGGCGGCCCGGTCCTCGGCGCCACCGGTTCGGCCGACCTGCGCCGGGAGGGAGCGGCCCGCCGGCTGTTGCTCGCACTCGACACCCGTCTGACCGCGGGGGTGTTGCCGGCCCCTGTGGCGGTGTTGTTCGCCGGGGCCGGGCAGTTGCAAGGCGATCTGCGCTTTGCCGATGACGGCGTGATCGACCTGACCCGGCTGGTCTTGACCGCGCCGGGGGCGCGTCTCGACCTGACCGGCCGCACGCTCGAGACGCCGGGGCCTTTGCGTGTGGAAGGCCGGGCCGAGGTCGCAGTACCCGATCTGTCCCGCTTTGCCGAACTCACCGGGCAACCGTTGCGCGGTGCGATCACCGCAACCCTGAACGGCACCGCCGGCACGGACCGGGCCGATGTGACCGCGACCCTGGCCGGCGAAGTCGATCGTAAACCGATCGCCGGTCATCTGC
Organism: Rhodospirillaceae bacterium; assembly: GCA_037147415.1. Classification (GTDB taxonomy): domain Bacteria; phylum Pseudomonadota; class Alphaproteobacteria; order Azospirillales; family Azospirillaceae; genus BOG-933. The sequence goes on from JBAWVF010000051.1 coordinate 11,164, forward strand.
GGCTGCTGCGGCCGGCGGATGGCACCGTGAAACTGGAAAACCTGGATTTGACGGTCGGCTCGGTAACGGCAAAAGGGACCGTGACACTTGATTCCGAAAAACGGGCCGTCGGCGCTTTGGCCGTGACCGGGCGCAGGCTGGGCGATCTGTCGCCGCTGATTCCAGCCAAACTGGCCGGCTCCTTGGCGGCCGACCTTAAGCTGACCATCGAGAATGGCCGGCAGGTGGTGCGGTTCAACGCCGGCGGCTCGGGCCTTCACGCCGCCACGATGGCCATCGCTAAACTCGACGGTCACGGAGAAGTCACCGATCCCTTGAACCGGCCGGTCATCACCGCCACCGTTAGTGCCGATGGCGTCACCGTCGCCGGCGAGCGGGTGCCGAGGCTGCGCCTGACCGCCAATGGCGCCGCCGCCGCCAGCGACCTCGTACTGTCGGCGCGCATCCGGGATATCGACCTCGAGGCGCGGGGCAAGCTGCTGGCCGGTGACGCCCCTCGCCTCGATCTGGCCGCCGCTTCGGCGCGACGAGGCGGTCATCGGGTGGCATTGGCCGGACCGGCCTCCTTGACCTTCGCCGACGGCACCCTCGAGCTGCACGACCTGACGATTCTGGTCGATGGCGGGCGGGTTAATCTTCGAGGCAAGGCCGGGCGCACTCTCGATCTGGCGCTCACCGCGCACGGCGTGCCGCTGGCAGCGGCCGAGTTGGTGATCCCCGGCCAAAGCATCACCGGCATACTGGACGGCGACGCCACCATCGGCGGCTCGACGGCGGCACCCCGGGGCACCTATCGGGTGACACTTAAGCGCCTGACAACCGGTCAGCTCCGGGACTCGGGCGCACCGCCGCTGGATATCACCGCCGCCGGCAGCCTGCGGGACCGAAGAGCCGATGTGACGGCCTCCATCTTCGGCGGCCGGGGAACCGAGTTCCAGGTGCGCGGATCTGTCCCACTCCGGCCGCAAGACGCTTTGGACCTGACGCTTCGGGGCAAGATCGACGCGGGATTGGCTAACGCGACGCTAGCCGCCGGCGGACGTCATGTGACCGGCAACGTGGCGGTCGACATGAGGGCAACCGGTCCGATGACTCGGCCGAACCTGAACGGCACCGCCGTGCTGTCCGAGGGGAGCTATCGGGATACCGCGGCGGGTGTGGATCTTGATAAGCTCCAGGCCCGTCTCTCGGCCCGGGGCACCGCTCTGACCCTCGACAGCGCCTCGGCGATCACCCGTCGCAACGGCGGCTCGGTATCCGCCCGCGGCACTGTGCGGCTGGATCCGGCTTCAGGATTTCCGGGGGTTCTCCATCTCGAAGGCAAACGCGCCGAGTTGATCGCCGACGGCACCATGACCGTCGTTGCCGATCTCGCCCTGGATGTGAACGGGCCGCTGACACGCTCGCCCGCGGTCACCGGGCGTGTCGAGACGGTTTCGGTGGATGTCCGGATTCCCGGTCAATTGCCGACCAAACTCAAGCCGCTCGACACTATGCGCCACCTTCATGCCACCGGTGTCGCCGCCGCGCACTTGGCCGACCTCAAGCGCGAGGCCGAAGTGCGGCAGGCCCACCGGCAACGGGCCACGGTCTTCAACGCTACGCTTGACATCACGGTGTCGTCCCCCGGCCGCGTGTTCGTGCGCGGACACGGCTTGGACGCCGAATTGGGCGGGGATTTACGGATCACCGGCAGCAGCAATAATCCAAAGGTGGTCGGCGCCTACACTTCGCGTCGCGGCCGCCTGGAAGTCTTGGGCACCCGGCTGGATTTCTCCAAGGGTCGGCTGAGCTTTACCGGCGATCTGATGCCGGAACTCGATTTCCTGGCCGAGAGCAAGGCCAACGCTACCACCGTACAAGTTGAAATCACCGGCCCGGCAAACCAGCCGACCTTTGCCTTCACCTCTCAGCCAACCTTGCCGCAGGACGAAGTGCTGTCACGTCTATTGTTCTCCAAGGCCAGCGGAAAGTTGTCTCCGTTCCAGGCCCTGCAACTGGCACATGCGATTACACAGTTTTCCGGTGGCGGCGACGACGCCTTCGACCGGTTGCGCCGCTCGCTGGGGATTGATAACTTGGACATCCGGACCGATACCGGCGGCGCCTCCGTCGCTTTGTCCCGGGCAATCAGCAACCGGATCAGCATCGGGGTCAAAGCAGGCGCCACCCCGGAGCAGTCGGGGCTATCTGCGGATATCGACTTGACCAATCGGCTTCGGCTTAAAAACGAAATCGATGCCCGCGGCAGTACTTCTATCGGCATTGGTGCCGAGTGGGAATACTAATCTGGATCATTCGCCCGATGATGAGCTTACAACGTCTATCGCTGGGCCGGACCGATGCTGCTTGATGCCGCACACATGCGCCGACGTCAGCGGATTCTTGACGAAGGTGCCGTTACCCGAGTATCCGGAAACAGCATCCCGACCTTGGCCGCCTGAAAATTGGCCCCGCTTGACCGGCTATCAGGCAGGCAGACGGGCAGTGGAGGGCAGGGGGCAGGGGACAGGCCGATGAAGGCGGCGAAATCATCGGCGGACAGGGGACGGGCGATGTGATACCCCTGAGCTTCGTCGCAATGGCACACACGCAGAAGGTCCATCACGCGCTCATCCTCGACCCCTTCGGCAATGGTGCGCAAACCGAGACTACGTGCCATCTGGATGATGGCCCGAACAATGGCGGCGTCGCCGGGATCGGTCTCCAGACTGCGAATAAACGACTGATCTATTTTCAGTTTATCGACCGCGAAGCGTTTCAGATAGGCAAGGCTGGAATATCCGGTTCCGAAGTCGTCGATCGACAGCTTGATACCGAACGCCTTCAACCGCCGGATCGCCATCATAACGGTCTCGGTATCACCGATCAAGATTGATTCCGTCAGTTCCAGCTCGAGGAAACTCGGCTCCAAACCCGATGCCACCAGGGCGGCCACCACCGTCTTTTCAAGGTTGCCATGCCGGAACTGAACCGCCGAAAGATTGGCGGCAATTACGATTTCGGGTCCGCCCGCCTTTTGCCACGCCACCGCCTGCCGACACGCTTCGTGCAGCACCCATTCGCCGATCGGCACGATCAGGCCGCTTTCCTCGGCGATCGGAATAAACCGCCCGGGCGGCACCAATCCAAGCTCCGGATGCTGCCAGCGGATCAACGCTTCGGCACCGACCACGGCACCGCTGCCCAAATCGATCTGCGGCTGATAGTGCAGAACGAATTCACCTTTTTCGAGCGCCAGACGCAATTCATTACGAAGCGCAAGGCGCTCCCCGGCATTGGCATTCATTCCGAAATTAAAGAAACTGCATCGGTTCCGCCCGCCGTCCTTGGCGTGATACATCGCCGTGTCGGCTCTTCTCAGTAACGTATCAAAGTCGTGACCATCGTCCGGATAGACCGCAACCCCCAGTGATGCCGACGACGACAGTTCACGACCTTCGACCAGGAACGGTTCCGCCAAACGGTGCAGTATCTTGGCTGCGACGGTCGAAATGTCCGCGGTCTCCTGCACGACGGGCAGCACGATCAGAAACTCATCCCCGCCCTGCCGACCGACGGTGTCGTCGGTCCGGACGCATTCATTCAAACGTGCGGCAACCAGCCGGAGCAAAATATCACCGACGGAATGGCCCAAAGTGTCGTTGATGGTTTTGAAATGATCGACATCAAGGAAAAGCAGCGCCATCCGGGTTTTGTTTTCGGCCGAAAGGGCCATGGCCTGCTCGCAACGGTCCCTGACCATCAACCGATTGGGCAGCTCCGTCAGCGGGTCGTGGTGTGCAAGAAACAACACACGGGCTTCCGCCTTCTTTCTTTCCGAGATGTTATCGAAAACGGCGACAAAGTGGTTTGCCTCGGTGCTGTACACCGAGATCGAAAACCACATGCCCAATGCAGCAACGTAAGTTTCGAACCGTTCGGGAATTCCGGTTCGGACAACGCGGCCGTAGCGCTCGAACAGATCGGGACTGGAGCCCCGTATCCCCGGAATACTCTCGCTGACTCGCTTCCCGACAACATCGGTTAACCCGGTCAATCGGGTGAAGGCGGGGTTGACGGCAAGGTGGGTATAGTCAACCGGCTCGTCACCCTCGAAATGCATCAGACAGTGCGCCAGCCCTTCGAGCATATTTTCGAACAATAAGCGGTAGCTTTGCTCACTCTTCCGAACAGTCGCGAACGCTCGCTTGGCATCCAAAGCGAAAACGATATCGCGTGCTAAATCCTGGAACAGCCGGACCTCGTCGGGGCCGAAGGCATCGGGATGGTTCGAGTAGATCATCAGCGCCCCGAACGCCCGACCGTCTCTGAGCAAAGGCGTCGCCAATGATGACTCGATACCGAAAGAGTGCGCCCGCTCCACCGGGGGCCGAAAGGCCGCACTATCCGGAGCATCGCTTGTCGGCCCTTGTCGCAACGGCATCTCGCTCCGGGATATCGGCAAACTGTCAAGGTATCCGGTGCAGCCGGCGGCGGCGGCTATAGACACCGCTTTTTCTTTGTCCTCCGCAAAGCCGATACAGGCCAGCGTGAAAACATCGCCGAGGATACCGTCACAGACCGCCTGTAACATATCGGTTTCGATTTCGGCCTTTGCAGCGGCCATAGTAGCCCGTCGAATCGCCGCCAATGCCCAATCACGCCGCAAAACGGTATTCTCGACTTTCCGGCGGGCGCTGTCGTTTCGAAAGCTGCCGATGACGAAGGAATGGCTTTCGTCATCGCGGAACATACCGGTAGAAATCGAAACCGGAACGCGCGTTCCATCGGGCCGTACGATGTCCAGATCGAAGACCGTTTCCGGTTGCTTCGGTACGGCGGCGAACACTTGCGTTACCCCCTGCAAATGGTCAACGGGATAAAGTTTCATATGGTGCAGTGATTTAAGATCGGCGCGGGAACGTCCGAGCAAGCGTTCCGCTTCGGGATTGGCATCCATGATGCGTCCGGTCGCGGCCTCGATCAGAACGAGGCCGTCACCGCAATGGAGCCATATCGCCTCGTAATTCCTCATACGCGATCCTTACCCGCGGCTCCTGCTGACAAACCGGCCCGTGGCCGTCCGCACCGATCGTCCTTCCGGTGACGGACCATGCGACGGCTTCATTCCGAATAATTGTGCATGTTAGCCTTAACTCTATCCCGGGTCCAGTCGTTCATAGCCGTGGCCATAGCCACGGCGCCCGACGTCCGCTTTACGCAGACCGACATCTACCGGCCCGCCATAGCGGTTACCAAGTCCGACACCGACCCGGCACCGGGCCGGCGGGCGGCAAGCGGAGTCCCCCGTCGGAGCTGCGCCTTTTACCCTGACCGACATGTAAGCCGGTTCGCCGGAACCACATTCCCGGGGGCTCAACTCACATGAGCGGCGATTCCGGCGATCGACGGCGAATCCAGGGCCGTTTATGGTCCGCGTCGACCTGATTTCGCCGCTTACATGTCGGTCTTGGTAAGAATGTCCTATCGGACTTGGTAAGCGGCCTCTCATCGCCCGGTGCCCGGCCCGAGCAGCTGCGCCTTACGTGTCGTTCTCCATAAGCTTATGTGTCGCTCTGCGTAAACAAAATGCAACCGGCCAAGCGACGGAGTAATTTCGGCTTTGAGCTGGTCCGGATGCGATCATATCATCCCGGCAGAGTGATGAAGGGGGAGAGCCTGAGCATGAAATCGACCGAGGCAACCGAACAGAAGCAGCCGGTCCCGGCGAATCAGCTCGAGCTTTCTTTTAACGATGTCCAGCCCGGTGAGGAACTGGATGTTTCTTTCATGCATAGAAGCTTCGGACTTAGCGGACTTCCGCTCCGACAGCCCTTTGCAAAAGATACAAGCCGTCACACGGGGACCACTCTGCCGGCAAAAGATCGCAGGGCTGAGCTGACCAAGTTTCATCGGACCGGGGCTTCCTGCGCTCTGACCATCAATTCGATGGGTTTCACGCTTCCCGGCGGCTATGAAATCAACAATATCGGTTTGCCGTTCGGAGCCAAGGCCAGACTCCTCGTGCTGTGGCTGACAACCCAGGCCCGCCAACAGTCCGATAATAACCGTTGGCTTGAAATCGGCAGCATTAAAAGCTGGCTAACAACGGTAGGGGTACCGTACCACTCCGAAAACATTTCAGCGGTCAAAGAACAATTGGTTCGACTGTCGTTTGCTCGCTTCACCATGATGCTCAATCGTAATAATCTGATGTACTTTAATAACGATCAGCTTATCGAAAGCAGCGTCTTCGAAGAGCAGGACTTGATGAGATATGACCAAGGCGACTTGGTCAATGTGCGTCTGCCTGTCGGAATCAAGCTGGGTGAAAATGCTTATAACCGGTTCACGGGTCAGGAAGTGATCTATGTTCCGACACAGGCTCTTAGCGAAATTTCAAACTCGGCAATGGCAATCGATATATTCCTTTACCTGTGTTATCGTCTGCCGACGCTGTCTCCGTCCGAAGAAATTCTCGTCAGTTGGAAGTCTTTAATTGCTCAATTCGGGAATGGCGAGGCGAAATCAAAATTCCAACAGACCTTCCTGACTTCGATTGAGCGCGCCCTGAAAGCTTACGAGCGGGCTAATGTTGAAATTAACGCCGAAGGCTTGCTGCTGCGTTACTCGGACCCGGCCGGTCGGCGAAAAATGTTCGTCCTCAGTCCGGCTTCGACCGAGAAACCGATGACACGCAAGCGCTTGGCCAACCGGATTATTCCGCAAACTGAAAACAAATCAAACGGTGAGCTGCCACAGTTGGAGTTTTGACCAGAATTGGAGTTTTGATTGAAGTTTTAATTGAAGTTTTAATTGAAGTTTTGATCCTGAAATGATGAAGCCCCAAGGCGCAAACCTGGGGGCTTCAATCAGAGACGACAAGCAAGCCGTCCGGCTAAGCGATATCAACGGGTCTAAGTTTGGCGACCATGCCCCGGTGAAATCGAGTGCAGTCCGGAATTTACGCCCGACGACTCGGAGATGCAAGCTCTGTTTTTCGTCAGTGTGGGGCTGTGTGACTGTCGTCTCCTTACAGAACATAGGGAGAACGAGCGCAATGTCACGATTTGCTATTTTGCATTCGGGTTGGATTGAACACGCTGAAGTCGGCGCGGATGAAGTTGCGGTGCTGGCCGTATTAGCATTGCATGTTGACCGCCATGGACGATGCTTTCCGACTCAGGGACTATTGGCCCGGTTACTGGGGCGCTCCAGACCATGGATAAACAAGGTCATCGGTCGATTGGTCGAGATCGGCCTGATCGAACGGACCCATCGTCAGCGTGACGACGGTGGCGATCGAGCCTGTCTTTACCGATTGATTGCTCCTGCGGAAGCTCAAAAAATTTACGACCGTCAAACTTCCGTCACCGACACGGTCAGTTCCAAATGTGACACCGGGAGTCATACAGCTGACTCCATAACACCGGAATCAGAACATAAAGAAGAGATCCACCACGCAAATGCCTCGATCGATTCGAAATCGACTGTGGTAGTTCAATTCCAATCCTCCGAAATTCCGGCTGAAGATTGGCAACCGACAGACCGAGACTTGTGCTGGGCCATGGAACGTTATCCCGACCTTGACCTGCAAGTGGCTACCGACCGATTCGTTACTCGATGCCGGGCCAAAGGGTACAAATACCGGGATTTGGGCTCAGCCTGGCGAAGCTGGTTAACCGACGATGCCGGCAAAGCGAACGCTCGTCCTGATCGAACGCCCCGGGGCAAGGCTTCACCGTCCTATTCTCGTTATGCCGCCTGGGCTGGAGTGGCCAATCACAAAGACGGCAACCATCGGGCGGCATAGCGCATCGCGAACCGGTAACAGGTTTGCCAATCATGCCGATTTGCTTGGCCTTCCTCGGATTAATCGCGCACCGCTTGGTCTGATAAAACAGATGTTTTTCATAGGATTAGCATATGGGATTAACGATATTTTCCCTATACGCCCGCGCACCTTTGTCGGACACCATGTAAGCGGCGGCTCAGACAGAAATGTCGCGTACCGTCTGTTCTGGTGCGTGTTTGGGCAGGGTGACGACGAAGCGCGTCCCCGGCCCGTCACGGTCAAGTAATTCGATGCGGCCACCTAATTTCGAGGTAACCAGATTGTAAATGATGTGCAGACCCAATCCGGTACTGCCGCCGCTGCGTCGGGTGGTGAAGAAGGGATCGAACACCCGCTCGCGATCCGTAACGGCAATACCTTTGCCATCGTCGGTGTAGTCGAGCACTATAGTCTTGGCGTCGGGCACGGTCACCGTAATCGACAGGGTTCCGGTGCGTTCTTCGGGGTAGGCGTGGGTCACCGAGTTGACCACTAAATTGGTGACAATCTGCGCAATGCTGCCCGGATAACCGTCGAGTTCCAAATTGTTGCGGCAGTTCAAGGTCACGGTATGGCCGGCACGCTGCCAAGTCGGTCGCAGACTGAAGAGAATTTCTTTAAGGTAAGGCTGTAGGGCGAAGCGCCGGCGCTCATCAAGTGTGCGGTCGACAGCCACCATCTTGAAGTTTTCCACCAAGCCGGCGGCTCGGCGAATGTTCGAGAGCAAGGCTTCGGTGGTCTCGGCCAGTGTTTCAAGGAAGGTAATGAACTCGGACCGTCGCATGGGGCCTGATTTGGCGCTCCGGTGGATGCTTTCGCTCATATCGGCAAGTAAACTGATCCCGGTCACGGCATTGCCGATCGGTGTGTTGATCTCGTGGGCCATACCCGCCACCAACTGGGCGAGCGATGCCATTTTTTCGGCTTGGACCAGCTGCTTTTGCGTGGCGCGTAACGCCTCATGGGCTTCGCGCTCGGAAGCGAGTACGGTGCGCAATTCGCGGGTGCGGTCGGCGACCTGGGTTTCGAGGGTGCGGTTGAAGTCGCTCAGATCGGCGTAAAGCCGGGCGTTTTCCAAGCTGATCGCCATTTGCGCCGCCAAGAGCCGAAGCGCTTCCTGCCGGCCGCCGGCAAAGGCATCGGTGGCCAGATTGTTTTCCAGATAAAGTGCGCCGACCAGCTGGCCTTGGCGTAGCAGCGGCAGGCCCATTATCGAGCGCGGTCGGCGGGCGCGGATGTAGGGGTCTTCGACAAACCGGCTGTCCTCGGCGGCGTCGGCCAGCACCACGGTTTCACCGCTTCGTACGGCAAATGTGATCACCGCTGTCGGCAGCCGCGGGTGTCCGTCCTCGGCCAAGCTTTCAAGGGCAAGGCCGGGCAGTAGAGTGAAGTAATCGCGACCGGCATCGGCTTCGGCGGCCAGCACCAATTGATGCTCGGCTCCGGCCAGCAACAGCAGGCCGCGTTCGGCTCCGGCGCTGTGCAGCACCGTACGCAGCATGGTTTCGAGCAGAGCGTCGAGACGAATTTCTCCCGAGATGGCCCGGGCGACCTTGAGCACGGCCGCGAAATCAAACGAGCCCGACGTAAATCGGTCGGTCGTCGTACTGACCGTATGACAGGAGGTGGCGGCGCCCGCTGTAAGTGTGGCCGGCACCGATTCCGGGAAGCGGCGGTCGATGTCGCGAACTTTGGCCCGGGCGCCCCAGCGGCTGTAAGCGTCGCGGGCCTGCCCGCGATAGGCGCGTTCCAGGATGGAATGACCGCATTCCCGGTGGAATTCGGCGGCGCGCTCGCAGGCCAGGGCCTCTTCCGGCAGATGTCCGGCTTCGGCTGCCGCGGCCACCGCATGTTCATAGGCCAGGATGGCATGGTTGGTTCGACCGCGCAAACGCTTGACTTCCGCCACGAGCAGCAACAGGCGGTGACGTTGGTTAGCGGGGCCGATGGCGGCCGGGGTGCGGAACCAGCGGATCACGCCCGCCAGCCGCGTGGCCACCACCAGCCGCGCCGCCCGCCCGGAGAACGGGCCGGCGCTGTCGACGAGTGCGGCCAAAAAGCGGGTTACCGGCTCGGTCGAATAGCCGGCCAGGAAATGCTTATGCGGCGCGATTTCGTTCAGAATATGCCGGGCCGCGTCCGTGTTGCCGAAGATGACCGCCAGCGCCAGCTTGACCGACAACAGATTCGTCAGCACGATCGTGTTGCCGGCGGTGCGTAGCGCCTCCAATACGGTATCTTCGTGAAAATGGGCGCTATCCAGCCGGCACGGGTCGTCGCTTTCGGCTTCCAAATTTTCGATGGCTTGGCGCAAACCGGCGACATAAGTGGTATAGGGCGTGGTGCCGAGCCGGGTCAGGAGGTGCGTCGCCTCCGCCAGCTCCTCTTTGAGTTGGATCAGCCCCAGCCCGGTTTGCCATGCGGTGCGCAGTCGAAAGGCCAAGCCGTAGGCCGCATACTCGCGATCACCGGCGTTAAGTGCGGTATGATAGACTTCGAGATAGCGCTGGCGGAGCGGTGTCGGGGCCAGAGTCCAGTGCTGGCCGCAATAATACGCAATCAGGATGACCCGGGCGTAGCGGCTGCGCAAGATGTCGGTGTCGAGATGGTCGAGTGCCCGCCGGCTGTTGCGCACGGCACCCGCCGGATCACCGGTCACCGAGCAGATCAGTCCCCAGGCCAGATAACCGAACGAGGTAATGCCCGGATCACGTGAAGGCAGGGCCAGTTCCAACAGGCGCACCGCGATCGGGACCAACAGATGGCGCGCCGAGATAATGGCTGTGGCCACCATGGCCATCAACAGGCGGGCGGTGGTGACCCGGTGCTGGTTGGCGGCGGCGTCTTCGTCGGCCACGGGCGGGCTCAGCCCCAGTCGGTTACGGGTCAGCGCCCAACGGCCGCGCCAGACTTCCAGTTGCTCACGTAAGCTGTCGGACGTATGCGGCAACGCCACGCCAAGGGCATCGAGCGCCTCCAGGCCGATACGGGTGGCCTCGGCCGGGTCACCCCGGCCGGCGGCGGCGGTCAGACGGATCATTTGGACCCGGGCCGCATCGACCGGATTGCGTGCGGCGGCAAGTACGGCCCGGGCGTGACGTTCCATGCCGGCGAAGTCGTCGAGCATGGTGGCGGCTTCGGCGGCGATGATGTGAAGCGCCAGCGCGGACGAGTAATCGTCGGTCCAACCGTCGTCACCCGGCAGCTCGATCCCGGCCCGGGCATAGGCGAACGCCGCCTCGAACGCCGCAGACGCCTTTGCCCGGCGGGCCGCCTCCAGGTCGAGGGCGGTGACACGGCGCCGTTCATCGGCATCGGTGATCTGGGACCGGCCTTGATTGAGCTGGTCGGCGACTTCGAACAGATGCTCGACCTCTGCGCCCCGGGCCAAAAACAGCCGTCCGATACGGAGATGGGCTGCGGCGCGCTCTTGCTCCGGAATCAGTGAGTAAGCGGCCTGCTGGACCCGATCATGGAGAAAGCGGCAGCGCACCCGCACGGTTTCGACTTCGAGGGCTTGTTCGGCGATGCCGTTGGTTCGGGGGGCGAGCACATGGTAGTTGACACCGATCGGTAGCACCAATCCCTGCTCCAGCGCCGGCCACAGATCGGCGGCCAGCCGGTCGGTGTCGGCCTCGGCAGCGACGGACAAGGTGGCGAAATCGAAGCTGTTGCCGATGCAAGCGGCCAGACAGAGGGCGCGAGCGGTGGCGTTGTCGAGCCGACGCAGCTTGGCCACCATCAATTCGACCACATTGTCCGTGCTGTTGCGTCCGGCGATGGCGGCGATGTCCCAGGTCCAGCGTCCGGTTGCGCGGTTGAGGGCAATCAGGCCGTCCTCATGCAGCGCTTGAAGGAACTGGATCAGGAAAAAAGGGTTGCCCTCGGTCTTGGCGTAGCAGAGGGAAGTCAATTCGGTGACACCCTCGTCATCGCGGCCGGTGGTGTCGGCAACCAGGGCGCGGACATGGCTTTCCTTGAGCGGACCGATCTCGATGGTGCCGACCGGAATGCCGCCGCGCGTCATCGTCTCGATCATCTTGCCGAGCGCGTGGAGACTGCCTCCCTCTTCGGTGCGGCAGGTGCCGATAATCATCAGGTGATGAATTTCCGGGTCGCCCGCCAGCTTGGAGAGCAGCGCCAGCGACGAGCGGTCGGCCCATTGCAGATCATCAAGTATCAACACCAGCGGCTGTTCCGGCCGTGCCAGCGCAACCACCAGGTTCTGAAAGGTCAGCTGAAAGCGGAACTCGCTTTCTGACGGCGGCAACGGCGGCAAAGCCGGCTGATCGCCCAGGATCAGAGCAAACTCGGGAATAAGTGCCGTGACCACCGCGCCGTTGCCCGCAATGGCCTCGAGCAGCAACCGGCGGTGTGCGGCAAGGGCGGCTTCCGGTTCGGCCAGCAAATGCCGGGCCAGCCGTCGAAACGCCTGAACCAGTCCGGAATACGGGATATTGCGCTTGAACTGGTCGTATTTGCCTTGGATGAAGATGCCCCGGCGCGCGGTGAGCGGTTTGCGGACTTCTTGAACCAGTACGGACTTGCCGATCCCGGGCGGGCCGGAAACCAGCATCAGGCGGGTGGCGCCGTTTGCCACCTGTTCGAAGCCGGCGAGCAGGCGGGCGGTGCCGGCCTCGCGCCCGTAAAGCTTTTCAGGAATATGGAAACGGGGCGAGACGTCGTGGCAACCGATCGGAAATTCGGGCACCGTACCCGTGGTCAGCGCGTCGAGGCAGGCGCCGAGATCGGCGACGATGCCCTGGGCACTCTGGTAGCGCTGCTCGGGGTCTTTCGCCAGTAGCTTCAGCACG
>JBAWVF010000052.1:0-23542 GCA_037147415.1 Rhodospirillaceae bacterium
ACTGGAAGCACACAACATCTAGTGGGTGTGTGCGTTAACCCGATAGGCATGGATAAAGCATCCCGAATCTCGGCGATCTCATATAATAATACGGATTATTTTCAGCAAATGAAATGAAAGACCGAGCTAACGATTGGAGATTTAAATCAGGTGGCGTACAAATTGCCAATTCTTTTTGCTCCTTGGCCTGATCAACCGCCCCTTCCAGCTCAGCTAAACAACGATTGGCCGGATCAAGCTCAGACATCAAAAGCTTTTCCTTTTCAGATTTAAGGTAGAGCTTACAACAGCCGATCATTTTGTCAACCGAGCTACACTCGCCCGCAAATACCGGCGCATTGTCGAAAACCAAAACCAAAAGTACCAAAGCCGAGAAAATTTTAAGCATTCTTGCCACGAAAGTTTGTTGGTTAATCATACCTAGAAATTGACAAAAATTTTCGCCGAATGTCAAGGATGACCTGCCGCCCGGAGGGCACCCCCGGACGGCAAATCGAATAGAGTAAAGGATAGGAATTAACCGTCAGCAGCCGGCTTTAATGCCGACCGCCCCACATGATACTCGGTCCGCGAGCCGCACCTATATCACCATACTCTTCAACCGCCGGACGCTTGCCGTTCCAGCTGCGATCCAACACATAAATACCCGCAACCGATAGGCCGATGGTTCCGAGCAAGGCCAGCGTTCTCAGCAGTCCACCCACCCACGCTCCCCCTGGGAGACGGGCGCGCGACGGGCCGGCGCGTGCCTGCGGCATCTCATAGAGGACCGGCATGTCGAGCGGCTCGAACATCTCCGATTCTTCAAGGCTCATGACTCTATCCCCGGTGTTCACAGCTTACCGGTTGCCTCCTACGCAAAAAACATGCCCAATTTGCCCAAGGCGCCGCCGCCCCTGCCCGGCAGCTTCTGCCGCCCGCACCCGGCGACACGGCAAAATTCACCGAGATCCCGGCAAAACCTGCCTGATGATGTTCACAACCTTTGACACCGGATCTTTGCGTTCTACTTTCTGTAAAGCTCCCGAGGGGGAGCCATCGCTTCGACTTCATGCGCCGGGCCCATCCTCTGTGGCCCGGCGTTTTTTGCCCGCTCCTTGCAAGACCGGAATCTCTCTTACCCTGTAACGGCCGTCACAGCCCGGCGATAAAAATTTATCTAAAGTTCGATCTTAGAAGGAACCGGGAGAAAACCCATGCATGTAAAACCCGAATGGTGGCGCCTGATGGCACTGGTAACCGAGGCCCGGGAAGGGAAATTGGCCCCGCCGGCCGGCCCGAAAACGGCCCCCTGGACACCCGATCAAATTGAAGCGCTATGGGACAATATCCTCAATGATTGGCCGATCGGCCCGTTTGTTCTGGTCGATGTTTCGAAATCCCGCACAACCTCCTGGCGCGGTCGAATCGGTCCGCACAGCGTCATCCGCGACGCGCGGCGGCGCATGACCGTGGCCGAAGGCGCCGGCAAACTGGCCGCCCTGGCTTGGAGCCTGCTTATTAATCCCGAAGCTTCGACCGCCCGTCGGCTGGCCGGCGAGGATGGCTCCTGGTGGCTGACCGACATCCCGGTTCTTGACATTGATGACCGTCGCGTACGCTTCGTCGGGTCCGATTTTAATCCGAGTCGTCAGTTACCGGTGCGACTGCTGCCCGAGTCCGGCCCGTGCCTGCGCGCTTTGAACGCCATGAACCTGCGTACGGTCGAGCGGGAATGGGTCAATCAGTCGGCGCGCCGACTGCTGGAGGCCGGCTGCATGGTTTATATTTTCCCCGACACGTCGGACAGCACCGCCCGCCGAATGATTACCAACTGCCGGCAAATGAATGACCACATCCTCCACGCTTCGCTTTAAGCCCTCACCGTTGGAAAACGGCGACCAACTCGACATGGGCCGACCACAGGAACTGGTCGACCGCCAACACCGAGCACAACCGGAATCCGCCCTCACGTAAAATCCGGGCGTCGCGGGCAAAGGTCGCCGGGTTGCACGAGACCGCAACCACGACAGGTACCGTCGAGGCGGCCAGTTGTTCGGCCTGAGCCGCGGCCCCACTGCGCGGCGGGTCGAAGACCACCATGGCAAAGCGGGCCAGTTCCGCCGCCGATACCGGCTGTAGCACCAGATCCCGTCGCTCCGCCGTCACTCCGGGAAAGCGTCGCGCCGCGTGAGTCAACGCCTTAATCGCCGCAAGATTACCATCAACCGCATAAACCTGCCGCCCGGCCTGCGCCGCCAGCGGTAAGGAAAATGTACCGCAACCGGCAAACAGATCAGCAACCGGACCGGCCCCCGCCCGTTCTTGTGCCGCAGCCAGCACGGTACCGATCAGCACCGCCTCGCCCGCGGCACTTGCCTGAAGAAAAGCTCCCGGCGGCGGTTCGACCGCAACGCCGCCGAACTCCACCCGAACCGGGCGCCGCGCCGCCACCGGCTCGGGCAATGATCCGGAGTCGGGCTGCCAACTCAACCGGGCAATGTCGGCATCCTCGGCAAATTCGGCCAGCACCTGCCGCGCCGACAAATCCAGACGAGCCGGACCGGTCAGCAAAAGATCGATGTCACCGGCCGGAGCGAAGGCGACCTCTGAACCCGGAGCGAAGGCGACCTCTGAACCCGGAGCGGAGGCGGTCACCGTCAAGCTTCCATCCTGCGGCAAAATTGCCGGCAAACTCCGGCGCGAGACGGAAAGCAGCGCAGCCAATCGCGGCGCCAGCACCGGACACTCGCTGAGATCAACAATCCGATGGCTGAGCCGCTCACTGAAGCCGACCTGGACCGCTTTGCCCCGGCGCGTAACGGTAAAGCTCACCCGACGCCGCCCGCCGGGCGGGGTGCGCTCAAGCCGCAGCGAATCGACGGGCGGAAAGCCCGCCCGACTTAGCGCCGCCTCCACCCGGGCCCGCTTCCAGTCGGCATAGGTGGCGTCAGTCATGTGTTGAAGCGTGCAGCCGCCGCACCGGCCGAAATGGCCGCAAATCGGCGTAGCGGCATCCGGGCCGCGCTCCAGCCACGTCAGAACATGCCCGCGCCGCCCTTCACCTTGCGGCGGCTCCAATCGGACCCGCACCCGATCCCCGACCACGGTCAGCGGCACGAAGACCCGACCAAGGGCGGTTTCCGCCACCCCATCGCCGCGGACACCGACCTCGGAAACCATTATCTCCAAATCAACAGGCGCCCGTGCCCGGCCTTTAGTGCTCATCATCGGTTCCCCGGTTAGCCGAACAGCGGCGGTGAGACAATTTATATCTAACAGGCGAGTCAGCTGTTTTCCGGCATGTACCGCGCCATGAGAAGTGTTATAGCTGGATCGGATAGGCCTTTCGGCCCCTTTCACCGCAGCGGATTCCGACATGACCGACCCAAGCACCGACCTTTCGGCTGACGCCATGTTCGACAAGGCTCTCGAAGTCGCCGAGAAGCACCTGAAACGGGCCATCGAAGAAGGGGGCGTGCTCGGCCCCTATGTGGCGGTTGCCATGATCGAAGCGGCCGTTAATACCGCCGTCGATGAAACCAGCCACGAAGACGTCGTCGACATGCTGCGCGATCTCGCCAGCCAGATCGAAGAAGACGCCGACAATGAAGATGAAGATTAAGACTTAAGCCCCGCGCAATGCTTCGGTCAGCCTCGCCACTAAACCGGTGAAGCGGATCGGAGCTTCAGCGAGGTTAAGGCAGAGGCACCCTTCACCGTCATCCGCAATCGGATGATGGGTCAGCGTCGGTTCGTCGATGACGAGATCACCCCGTCGATAGCTGCCGCGTTCGTCCCGAAACCCGCCGAGAAGAACAAGATTCAGCTCGATGGCCGGGTGGTAATGTCTCGGCATTGAACCGCCCGGCTTCATCCGTAACAGGCGTGTGCGAATCGGCGGCCCTCCGACCTGTATATCGACCTGTTCAATCCCACCGACGGCCGAACACCAGCATAGCTGCTCCAAAGGCTTGCCGAGATAGCTGCGCAAAGGTTCGGGAATACGAATCACCTCTGTCGGCAATTTCGCAAAAACCGATGGGGATGGTTTTCGTGGCGACGAGCAAGCCGCCGACCCGGTTCCGAGTCGCTTCAGCAAAGCCGGCAGACACTCCTTGGAAAGCGAGGCCGGTTCCTCCGCCTCCAGCAAGGCGCCGCCGATCGCTTCGAGTTCGGCAACCTTGGTCCGGCAACACGGACAAAAAGCCAAGTGAGTGGCAATCACCAGCGCAAACGGTTCCCTGAGGCTACCCCCGGCGTAGTCCAACAGAATTTCCTCACCGGGATGATGAACAGGAATGGTCATGCGTCTTCTTCCCTCAGAAGTTTGCGCAGGCGGTCCAAAGCAAGGCGGATTCGGGATTTAACCGTACCCAACGGTATCCCCTGCTCTACTGAGATAGCACTGTGCGGCTTGTCGTCAAAGTAGGCGAGCCGTAATAACTGCGCCTGCTCGTCCGGCAATCCGGCAATCGCCGCCAATAAACGAGCCGATTCCCGCTCGGTTTCCACCGTGCGCTCGGCGGTCTCCACCGGCTCCGGTTCCAGGGCCGGGTCGGAAAAGTCGATCTCCGGCCGCCGCTCCCGCCTGATCACATCGATTCGCCTGTTACGAGCGATCGTGAAAATCCAAGTGGCGGCACCGGCCCGAACCGGATCGAAGGTCTCCGCCCGATTCCAGACCAGCAGCATGACCTCCTGGACCAATTCCTCGGCCTGACCGGCATCACACCCCAGCCGCATCAGATAGGACTTCAGCCGAGGGGCAAAGTGTTCGAACAGCACGGCAAAAGCCGTTTGGCTACGCTCCCTGGCGACAGCCTGAATCAGTTCATTAAAATTATGACCCCCGGCGCGGTGTGCCGAGGCCCCGGATTCAGGCATGGCCAGCCAATATGAAGTGGAACAATCTTATCAGGTCTATCATATCGTCCTTATCTACGCAAACCGGGCGCCATCGGATCACCCGGCCGAGGCCCGTCCGGACGCTTCATCACCTTCCGATGACATTATTTTTCGTGAAGAGAGCGAGAACGCAACATTCACTCGGCGGAATGCTGGAAATCGAGACGCAACCCGGGTTAATCTCCCACCGTATCGTAACGACCGTGGCTTCGAAGCTCATGATTTCGCACGCCCCCTCCCGATTGGTCATCATCTTGCTGGCAGCCATGCTAGCGGGCTCGGTCAATTCGGCCGCCGCCGCTGCTCCGGATGCAAAAGCCAAGACTAAGACCAAGGTGCTTGGAACCTACCAGGACTGGAAGGCCTTTTCTTACGAAGAGAACGGGCAGAAGGTTTGCTATATCTCTTCCCAACCGAAGAAGATAGAGCCCAAAGGTAAGGCCCGCGGTGACGCCTATATTCTGGTCACTCACCGTCCCGCCGAAAAGACTTTCTCAGTGGTCAGTGTTACCGCCGGCTATGCCTATAAGAAAGATGCCGAGGTCGTGATCAAGATCGACCGTAAGGACTTTCGGATGTTTACCGACGGCGATACCGCCTGGGCCCGCGACGACACCACCGATAAGGCGGTCAGTGCGGCACTGCGTGGCGGCAAGCACTTGGTCATCAAGGGTACTTCGGCGCGTGGCACCAATACCACCGACACCTATAGTCTTAACGGGGTCGGGCAGGCCTTTGCCGCTATCAACGAAGCCTGCGGCGCCAAGAAATAGGGTGTCCGCAGCCGCCTCCGGGCCGGTTTGATGTTGTTCATCGGAAAGACGACACGACATGAGCGGAGCCGTAGGCGGCGATGACCGGAAACTGTTGATCGGCCTGAGCCGCGAAGCCTTGACTGCCGAGTTGGTCGCCTTCGGTTTGGAGCCGTTTCGGGCGCGTCAACTTTGGCACTGGCTCTATTACCGCGGCGCCACCTCGTTTGAGGTTATGACCACACTGGCCAAACCGGTGCGAGAACGGCTGGCTGACGCTTATGTCCTGCGCCGCCCCGCGGTTGCTCGTGATCTCGAGTCGGCCGATGGTACCCGCAAATGGCTGGTTCGTTTGTATGACGGCCATGAAATTGAAACGGTTCACATCCCCGAAGAAGATCGCGGCACGCTTTGCGTGTCCTCTCAGGTCGGCTGCACCCTTACTTGTGCATTCTGCCACACGGGAACCCAACGGCTGGTCCGCAATCTGACTGCGGAAGAAATCGTCGGACAGTTGATGTTGGCCCGCGATGCGCTCGACGAATGGCCGACCCCGCCCGATGGCCGACAGATTTCCAACCTTGTGCTTATGGGCATGGGCGAACCGCTGCTGGCCTGGGACTCGGTAGCTCCCGCAGTGAAAATCTTTTTGGATGGCGACGGCCTCGCCCTTTCGAAGCGCCGGATCACCCTGTCGACTTCTGGAGTCGTCCCGATGATGAAGCGTTGCGGCGAAGAACTCGGGGTCAATCTCGCGGTCAGCCTGCACGCCGTAACCGACGAATTGCGGGACCGGTTGGTCCCGATCAACAAAAAATACCCGATCGCCGAATTGCTGGAGGCATGTCGCACCTATCCCGGCTCCAGCAATGCCCGCCGCATTACTTTTGAATATGTCATGCTGCGGGGCGTTAACGACAGTTTGGCCGACGCCCGCGCTCTGGTCCGATTGCTTGACGGTATACCCGCTAAGATTAATCTCATTCCCTTTAATCCCTGGCCGGGCGCCCCGTTCGAGTGCTCGACCGCCAAATCAATTCAAGTATTTGGTGATTTTGTTAATGCCGCCGGCTATGCCAGCCCGGTTCGAACCCCGCGCGGCCAGGATATCATGGCCGCCTGCGGGCAGCTTAAAAGCATGAGCCTGCGAACCCGGACCGATGCGGCGCTTGTCCCATGACCACCGCTTTAACGCTGGTGGCCGAGAGCGTCCTTGTTGTAGGTCCGAAGTGAAATTCTTGCCGGTATTCAGGTAAAATGAAAGAGTTCCGCTGTATCGTTTTTAATGAGCAGGAAGCAATCACTGCCGTAATCGAGCGGCGGCGCAAGCAGCGTGAGGCTTTACCGATCGCCACGATCAAGGGTTTGGTGTACCAAACCGATGGTGAGTACACGTCGATTCTGAATTTGATCGACGACTACGGTAAAAAGATTGAGCTGCCGATTCCGCGTGCAGAAATGGCGGCAGCCTTGGTCAATTATTGTTTAACCCGCAAGATTCCGATGCCGATGGCGGCAAAGAAAAATATCGAAGTGATCGGCAGCGATATCACTCTGCTGATGACCATCGCCGAGCACGTCATGCTGAAAAGCCGGGCAAAGGCCAAAGCCGGAGCCCCTGCGGCCTCCGCGTAAAACAGCGGACGTCCCCCGACGCTTCAATCCACCTGAACCACCACCGCCTTCAGATACGCCGACTCCGGCAGCATCGGGTGAATCGGATGGTCGGGTCCGGCTCCGGCTTGACGCAGAATGCGCCCGGAACGTTCGGCATCGGACAGCCCGCCGGCAACCAAATCGGTAAAGCTGCCCGGATCGATATTGTGACTACAGGACGCGATCAGCATGACCCCGCCGCGCGTCGTGACCCGCGCCGCCATTCGGGACAGCTTGCGATAGGCACGGCTGGCGGCGGCGACGTCTTTTTTGGCACGGGCGAAAGGCGGCGGATCGGCAATCACGACGTCGTAGCGTTCTCCGGCCGCGGCCAACCGTTCCAACTCGGCAAAGGACTCGGCCCGCCGAAAGCCGCACTTTGCGGCGACACCGTTGAATTCTGCCGCCCGGCCGGCATGGGCCAAAGCCGGTTCCGAGCGATCGACCGCCTCGACTCGATCGGCCCCGGCCATTGCCGCCTGTACGGCAAAACCGCCATGATAGGTGTAAAGATCAAGCACACGGGCTCCGCCGCACAGCCGGGCAATGAAGGCCCGGTTGTCGCGCTGATCATAAAACCAGCCGGTTTTTTGCCCCGCTAGAGGATCGGCAAAGAAGCTTGCCCCGTTTTCCTCGACCACCAGCGGGCCGTTCAGCTCACCCTTCAGCAGCTTGGTTTCCTCGGGCAGTCCTTCCAGGGCGCGCATCGGGCTATCATTGCGCAACACGATGACCCGGGGCGCCAACACGCTGTCCAGTGCCGCCGTCAACTCGGGCAGCAACCGGTCCATCCCGGCCGAGTTGGCCTGCACCACCACCGCATCACCGAATCGGTCGACCACCAAGGCCGGCAACCCGTCGGCCTCGGCATGGATCAGCCGGTAAAACGGCCGGTCGTAAAGCCGGGAGCGCAAGGCCAGCGCCCGCCGCAAATGCTTGGCAAAGAACGCCCGGTCTATCGCGACGGTGCCTTCCCTGGTCAAGCGCCGCGCTGCGATCAGCGTATGCGGATTAAAGGTCGCCACCCCCAGACAGGCGCCATCGGCGGCGATCAAGCGGACCAGGCCTCCGGGCGGCAGCGCCTTCACCGAGTCGCCGGCCAAAATCTCGTTTGAGAAAATCCAGGGGTGACCGAGGCGCATGCGTTTGTCACGCCCGGCTTGAAGACGGACTTCGGGACGGGGACCGGCAACGTCCGTAGACTCGGGTGCATCTGTATTCATAACGCCACCCTACCGTTAGAAAGTCGAATTGTCGAACAGCATGATTGCTCTGGCGACACCCGCAGTGCCGGGACTATAACCGGGGTGGTTTCGGCACACCCGCCCTTTATTAATGTTTATCGTACGAGGAGATCGATGACCGCTTCCGCTGTCGGCCATGAACGCATGGCCACCGCCGTCCGCATGCTCTCCGTTGATGCGGTGGAAAAGGCGAAATCCGGTCATCCGGGTATGCCCATGGGCATGGCCGACGTTGCGACCGTGCTGTTTTCTCGCTTCTTGAAATATGATGCCGCCGAGCCCAGCTGGTTCGATCGCGACCGCTTCGTGCTTTCGGCCGGGCATGGCTCGATGCTGCTTTATGCCATCGGCCATCTGGCCGGTTTCCCCGATCTCGGCATCGATCAGATTCGCAATTTCCGCCAGCTGGGCAGCAAGACCCCCGGTCACCCCGAGTTGCGCCACCCCTCGTGCGCCGATACCACCACCGGCCCGCTCGGTCAGGGCATCGCCAACGCGGTCGGCATGGCGCTGGCCGAGCGCATGCTCCAGGCCCGCTTCGGTGCGGAAATGGTCAACCACCATACCTATGTGATTGCCGGTGACGGCTGTCTGATGGAAGGCATTTGCCAGGAGGCGATCTCGCTGGCCGGGCATCTGCGCCTCAACAAGCTGATTCTGCTGTGGGACGACAACCGAATCAGCATCGACGGCGCGACCGACCTGACGGTTTCCGACGATCAGCAAATGCGCTTCCGCGCCAGCGGTTGGGATACCGTCGCGGTTGACGGCCACGACCCCGAAGCGATTGCCGCCGCGATCACGATCGCCCGCCGCTCCGACCGCCCGACCATGATCGCCTGCCGCACCACCATCGGTTTCGGCGCCCCGACCAAGGCCGGCAGTGAAAAGACCCACGGCGCTCCGTTAGGCACGGTTGAACTCGAAGGCATGCGCAAGGCGCTCGATTGGCCTTATGCCCCCTTTGAAATCCCGGCCGACATCCTGCAAGCATGGCGTGCCGCCGGCAGTCGCGGCGCCGAAGCCCGCAAAGCCGGGGAAGCCCGCTTTGCCGCGCTTGATCTCGACCACCGCGCCGAGTTCGAGCGCGTGCTGTCCGGCCGCTTGCCCGAAGAACTTCCCGCCGCGGTCGAGGCGTTCAAACGCGCCGTCAGCGATAAAAAGCCCAAGGACGCCGCCCGCAAATCGTCACAAAACGTGCTCGACGCGCTGGCCCCGGTAGTGCCCGAGCTGGTCGGCGGCTCGGCCGATCTCACCCACTCCAACCTGACCATCGCCAAGGGCATGAAGGCGGTCTCCGCCGGCAATTTCTCGGGCAACTATGTCCATTACGGCATCCGGGAATTCGGCATGGCCGCGGTGATGAACGGCTTGGCTTTGCATGGCGGTTTCATCCCCTACGGCGGCACCTTCATGGTGTTTTCCGACTACATGCGCAATGCCATCCGTCTGTCGGCGCTGATGGAGCAGCGGGTGATCTATGTGCTGACCCACGACTCGATCGGGGTCGGCGAGGATGGCCCGACTCACCAACCGATCGAGCATCTGGCTTCGCTGCGCGCCATGCCCAACCTGTTGGTCATGCGTCCGTGCGACGGCGTGGAGACCGTCGAGTGCTGGTCGCTTGCGCTGGAAAATACCAAGGGGCCGAGCGCGCTGGCCCTGTCGCGTCAGGCGCTGGCGACTCTGCGCACCACTCATACCGGCGAGAACCTGTCGGCCCGCGGCGCTTATGTACTGGCCGAAGCCAAGGCCGACACCCGGCGGGTTACCCTGCTCGCCACCGGGTCCGAAGTCGGACTGGCGCTGAGCGCCCGCGACACGCTCGAAGAAGCCGGCATCGGCACCGCCGTCGTTTCGATGCCGTGCTGGGAGTTGTTCGACCGCCAACCGGCCGAGTATCGGGCCGCGGTGCTCGGTACCGGCACGGTGCGGGTTGCGGTCGAAGCCGCCAGCCCGTTCGGCTGGGAGCGCTATGTCGGGTTGGAGGGCGCCGTGATCGGCATTTCCGGCTTCGGCATCTCCGCCCCGCCCGAGCAGGTCTATACCCACCTGGGCATCACCGCCGAAGCCGTGGTTGCGGCGGCAAAAGCGCGGCTCGGGGGTAGTCGAAGGACGACCGCGGACTTGACACCGCCCCGCCGGACGCGATCAAATGGGGATGGAACGGCGCATCCCCGTTCCGGGGCCTGAAATCCCCTGTAAACCGGCTGGCATCGTCCGGAACGATGTCGCTCTCCCGTCATGGGTTCATGACCGGGAGGCGGCACTGTATGTCCAAGCCTCGCGGTTAAAGAGTGCCGCGGCCGCGTTTACACGGTTTTTCAGCTCCCGGTCGCCAGGGGATGCCTGGCGGCTTTTTCGCAACCGGGAGCGAAAACGATGATGCGTTGGAGAGTGGCGGCACGTTGGAGAGTGGCGTTTGTCTTGCTGATCGTGGCCCTTCCGGCCGGTGCGGCCGACGAAAGGTCGCCACTGAAACAGGAAACGCCGAAACTGAAGGAACTGATGTGCTGGCAAGCCGGAGTTCAGGTGGTGAGCGAACGGGATATCGAGCGGGTCACCAGTCTCAATGGCAGCCTCACACTCCGCAAAACGGATGGAACCTTCCTCACCCTGATCGACAGCGCGGCGCCCGCCGGCCTCTGCCTGCTGCGGGAGCGTGCGAAACCTTGAAACACGCTGAAGAGACCGGATCATGACCGTAAAAATTGCCCCGTCGATACTGTCGGCCGACTTCGCCCGCTTGGGTGAAGAAACCCGAGCCCTCGATGCGGCCGGCGCCGATTACATCCATATCGACGTGATGGACGGGCACTTCGTGCCCAACATCACCATCGGTCCGGCAATCGTAAAAGCCTTGCGTCCCCATACCGCCAGGCTGTTCGACGTGCACTTGATGATCGACCCGGTCGACCCGTTTCTTGAAGCGTTCGCGGCGGCCGGCAGCGATTTAATCACCGTGCATGTCGAGGCCGGGCGCCATCTTGACCGCACGCTTCAAGTGATTCGGGGACTCGGTAAAAAGGCCGGGATTTCGCTCAACCCGGCCACCCCGCCCGAAGCGGTGAGCTATCTGCTCGACCGAGTCGACCTGATTCTGGTGATGTCGGTCAATCCCGGTTTTGCCGCGCAAAAGTTTATCCCGGGGCAACTCGAGAAAATTCGTCGTTTGCGTACCATGATCGGGGACCGTCCGATCGAACTTGAGGTCGATGGTGGGGTAACGGCTGATAATGCCGCTGCGGTCGGCGCCGCCGGGGCGGACGTTCTGGTTGCCGGCAACGCCGTGTTCAGTACCGGCGATTACCGAAGCGCCATCGCCGCGATTCGCGCCGCGGCCTGCTCGGGACGAAGCTAAGCGTTTACCGCGTTGCGGCAGGGCCACGCCCCAATGGATTCCAGCGAATTCCGAGGGATTCCGCTGCCCTGCCACAAAAACATTGCGGGTGCGACAAGAACGCCCTTCACTTTTGCTGCACTGCCGCATATATTTGGGACTGTGCATTTTCGAATGCTTCCTCCTGAGCCTTTAAGGCCGCGCGGCAAGTCCGCTGCGGCCTTTTTCTTTTTCCGAAGCCATGAAGACAAATCTCTACCGAGAGACATTAACAAAATCGAGTAATATTTTAGGAGATGGCAGATTATCAATTCCGGGATAAATATAATGCATTAGAAAGTCTGCTTTATTGTTTGGGGACATTAAGCGATTGGCCTCAATTTGTGCATCCCACGACCCGACCCGGGAGCCCCAACCGCACAGAATTCCGGCAATATGGTCATGCGTTTTCAATAGCATTTCTTTTGTAGTCTTAAATTCGTCAGGATTCATGGTCCTCCAGATACTAGAAATTTTATCATCACTATCAGACAGCACGAGTTCGACGGTAGACATGGATTCTTTAAGATGACGGCCCAGTTTTTTTAGTATTACATGAAGCCCGTGAATTTCCGTATTCAGTCGCTTATTTTTCTCCATGTCGACAAGTTCACCGATAAATTTCTGGAAAGGGAAAGCAAACACCTCAAAATAATATCGCTTCAAATAGCCGAGAGACAACATCGCATCGCCATATATAGATAGCTCAACCTCGATTTTTTTTAGATCAGATGTCCCGACGATATGCCCGACCTTGAGCAGATTTTCTTTCAATTTACCAAGGGTCTTATGATCGTGCCCTTCTCTTGCCCGGGTCACGATCGCAATCAAGTCGGCCGGTGTTTCAACCCCGTCATCGGGCGCATCGCTATCTCCTTTTAAAAGAAGATGAACCAGAGGCTTCGTAAACAGTCGTGTATATTCAGACAACCTTACTTGCATTTCATTGGAAAGTTGAAATATCGGCAAGTTGTCAGGCATGGTCAAAACTATACCCTGCGCCTGAAACTGCTCATTAAGCCGATAAAGCGTTTCCCTTAAGGCGGTTCTAAGACTGAACGGGTCATAGCTCGGTAATGAGGCAAAGGCTGACAGAATAGCCCTATCACGTTCACAGAGGTTTAGCTCTTTGATCGTGTCGGTAATTGTGCGCAGACCCCCGCCTGACTTCTTAGAACGAAAGAACTCCACGGCCGCACCATGGCTTGGATCAAGAATCCTTTCCTTCGTGAGAACATTTTTTGGCAAAGAGGGGCTTTGGAACAGCGAGGCCAGTGATTCCAGCGGCAATCTGAAAAGTGAATCGATATCCGAAACGGTCTGTACTTCATACATTTGACCAAGCCGCTGAGTTTTTTGGAATATTAGAAAGATAATGACAGCTTGGCAGGCTCACGGCAATACCCTGAGAGCAAACAACTAAATCCGTCGCGCACAAACTCTATCGTGCAATATAGTCGCACACGCGCTTAATCTCTTCCAACCCGTCCACAATCAACCATTCGGCTTCTTGATGGTGACTCGAGCGCACGGAGGTCTCGACCGCGGAACACAGATCGGCAAGTCGACGCGCCCCGACCGTTCGCGCCGCGCCGGCCAACTTATGCGCGGCGTGCCGAACATCCTCCCAGTTATGCTGGCGCAGCGCCTCGCTCAACTCGTCCCGGCCCCGCATTGTACTTGCCCCGAATTCCGCCAGCAACTGCCCGATCAAATCAGGCGCATCACCGAACAGATTGGACAGCGCCGTCTTGTCGAGCGGCGGGTCAAGTGTATTAGTGGTTGAACTCCCATCGGCATAAAAGCTTTCACTCTGCACCACAACCGAAGTCACTTCGTTGCCGCCGAGCATCAAGCGTTCAATTTCGCGCTTGAGTGTAATAACCTCGATCGGCTTGGTAACACAGACATCCATACCGGCGCTCAAACAACGCTGAATATCCTCGGCCATCGCGCTTGCGGTCACCGCGATGATCGGCACGCGCCGTCCACTGCCTTGCTCTTCAAGGCGGATTGCCCGGGCCAACTCGTAACCATCCATCTCGGGCATCTGACAGTCGGTCAGAATCAAAGCAAAGCGCCCGGTCCGCCACGCCTCCAGCGCCGCAATTCCGTCCTCGGCCAGTTCGGCACGATAACCCAATAGGGCTAATTGGCGCTTGATCACCTCACGGTTGACCGGATGGTCCTCAGCCACCAGAATCAGCTGGTCCTCTCGCCCGACACCTCCGGATGATTCAATCACCGCGGGTGTTTGGCAGTGTTCCCACGATGTCAAGGCGCGATCAACCCGCCCGCTTGCACCCTGAACCGCTCGCAAAAGCTGAGCGCGCTTTACAGGTTGCGTGATCGTCTCAACCCTTCGGCCATCAGCGTCCATCGGAGCCCCCTGCCCCGAACGCCGCGTCACCAGCACCACCGGCACACCGTCCAAAGCCGGTTCCCGCCGGACTTCGGCCAGAAATTCTTCATCGCGGTCGCAACCGTCGGCCAGCACCACCACCCCCGGCTTCGCACCGGGGCTATTCTTGTAATCGGCTACCGAAGCCACAACCGTCACCATGCAGCCGGCCGCCCCGAGCATCCGCTCCAGAGAGGCCCGCCTGATCACGTCTCCGCCCGCAACCAGCACCCGTTCGCCATCAAGCCGAGGCCCGCCCGCAGCAATCGCCGCGTGCTCCGTCGCCTCACATTCCAAGGTCACCGAGAACCAGAAGGTCGAGCCGCTGCCGAGTTCACTTTCGACACCGATCTCGCCGCCCATCAGCTCGGCGATCCGCCGGCAGATCGACAGGCCCAACCCGGTGCCACCGAACCGCCGCGTGGTCGAAGCCGATGCCTGAGTGAACGGTTGGAACAGCCGCTCCCTGGTCTCCTCCGTCATGCCGATGCCGGTATCACGCACCGAAAGCTGGATGGTGGCCAGACCATCGCACAGATCAACCAGATCAGCCTGAAGACTGACCGAGCCGTCCCGCGTGAACTTAACGGCATTGCCGGCAATGTTGAACAACACCTGCCGCATACGAACGGGATCGCCAAGTAACGTCACCGGCATCGCCGGATCGATACTGACATTGAGTGCAAGATTCTTTTTGCCCGCGGTCGGGGCAAGAGTATCGGCAACCCCTTCGACCAGAGAATCAAGAGCAAGCGGCACACGCTCCAGCTCAAGTTTTCCGGCCTCGATTTTGGAAAAATCCAGAATATCGTTGATGATGGTCAGCAGCGTGCCCGCCGACTCGCGAACCACCCGCACCAATTCACGCTGCTCGCCCACGAGCGGCGTATATTCAAGCAGTTCGAGCATACCCTGCACCCCGTTCATCGGGGTGCGGATTTCATGGCTCATGGTCGCCAGAAATAAAGATTTGGCCTGATTGGCCGCAACCGCCTCGGCACGGGCCGCTTCAGCCGCCTCCGTGGCCGACATCAATTCGCCGGTCCGAACACGGACCTGTACCTCCAGGCTCCGGTTCAAGCCGGCGAGATCCTCGTACAAACGGGCATTGTCAAAGCCGACCGATATTTGCGCCGCCAACAGATCAAGCAGCCCACTATGCTCGGTTCCGGCGGTTGCCGCCGGACGGCGCATGTAAAAAGCCGTGGTCGGGTAAGCTGCCGAAGGAAACACCAAAATCAAGTGGTCGTGTCCCAGGGAACTTCGACTGGCGGTCAGCGCCTGTTCAATCTCCTCGCACGTAGAGGCCGGCAGAAAGCTGTGAATTGAACGGCCGGTTAGATTAGCAAACAGGCCGTTACCGGCCAACACCAGCGCATCACCGTCTTGATCATCCGATTCCGCTACGCCGAGCCGACTGCACAGCAACGCCCCCTCGCTGCCATCCAGCAACCCCGCCAATTCCTTGACCACACCGCGGGAAAAGCGTTCCATTCCGGTTTTGCCGAACAGAGCACCCGAGACCCTGACCACCCGTTCCAGCCCTTGCCGGTGCGCCTCGATTGCCGATATATCTTCGTAGCCGCGCAAGGCCGCGACAACCGAAGTAAATAGCTTCTGCGTTGTCAGTTCAGTCTTGGATTTATAATCATTAATGTCATAGTTTAGAATAACATCGCGCTCCGGTGCCTGACCGGGCTGACCGGTGCGCAAGATAATGCGAATACGATTATTGGCCAGATCATGTCGGATAAAGTGGACCAGACGCAAACCGGCGTCGTCCGACTCCATAACCACGTCCAGCAGCACCAAAGCGATGCCGGGATTATTAACCAGCGCCCGCCTCGCCTCTTCCCCCGATCCGGCGCTGATACAGCTTAGCGGCCGCCCTTTGAAGCTGACACCACGCAGCACCATCCGGGTCGCCGCATGAATTGAAGGGTCGTCATCAACAATTAAAACCGGCCAAGGCACAACAGGCGGCGCAAGCTCCCGTGGAGCCGGCAGCTCCTCAATCTCGTCGGCGAACAGAAGCTCGTCACTCATTTAAGCTGTCACCGAACGCGCGGCGCTTCCAGGCCGACGAGGCAAACGAATACTGAATTCGGCACCCTTATCACTCTCTACCAAATAAATGCTACCGTGCAAGGTTTTGGCCAGAATCGTCGATACGATATAAAGACCCAAACCGGTTCCGCCATCGCCTCTGCGGGTCGTAAAGTAGGGGTCAAAGATTCTGGCCCGATTCTCGACCGGAATGCCGCGACCATCGTCAGCATAATGCAACTCGATCAAGTCTTCGCCGATAACACGAACCGCAATGGTCAATCTGCCATTTTGACCACGTTCATAGCCATGACTGACCGAGTTCATCACGAGATTCGTTATAATCTGAGCAAACGCTCCCGGAAAGCTGTCGATTTCCAAATCATCCGGACAGTCGATAACAACCCGGTGGCCCGCCTGCCGCAAACGTGGGCTGAGGCTGATCAACACCTCCTGGATATAGTGTTTCAAATTAAAACGCCGCCGCTCGGCCGTTGTTTGATCAACCGCCACCTGCTTGAACCCCTGAATCAGTTCAGCGGCGCGCCGTGAATTGGACAGAATGAGACCCGATGCTTCAAGCGCGGTTGCAATATAGTCGTCGAAGTCCGACCGTTTGATTCGTCCCGACGCAACTATCCGGCGCAAAGTCTCGGAATGTTCGGCCAAGTGTGACGCCGCGGTCAGAACAATGCCGACCGGCGTGCTGACCTCGTGGGCAACCCCGGCGACCAAGCCACCCAACGACGCCAACTGTTCGGCATGAACCAGCCCGTTCCGAGTAGCGAGCAGTTCTCCCCTGACCGACTCGGCATCCGCCGCCAGTTGGCTCTCACGATTCAGGCCGTCCCGATAAGCCTGGACCAGCCGCCGAAACTGCGCCCGCGCCGCCTCGCCCCCGAACTCAGCGCTTTCAAGAAAAAGCATGGCCTCCCCGACAAGAGGATCGCCATGCTCTTCCGAATTGTGGCTCTCCGCCAAACTATCGGATATCGTGGTGCTCAAGCTCCATCCATCCTGAAAACTGTCATCCCTTGGCTATCCGTGACCGAAACCAACTGTCCGGTCAAGCACAACTCTTGATAATCTGCGATATCGACGGAAAAAACACCCTTATCGACGCGCGTTCAAAGCCGCAACACCCGGCAACTCCTTGCCTTCCAACCATTCGAGGAACGCGCCGCCTGCGGTCGACACATAACTGAACCCGTCCACCGCTCCGGCATGGCCAAGCGCCGCCACGGTATCACCCCCGCCGGCAACACTGAGCACTTTCCCTTCGCGTGTCAGTTGCGCCACCGCCCGGGCCACCCCATTGGTTCCTTGATCGAACGGCTCGATTTCAAAGGCCCCGAGCGGTCCATTCCACACGACTGTTTTGCAGCCGGCCAGTTGTTCAACTATATATGCGATAGAAGCCGGCCCGACATCCAACATCATGCTATCTGCGGGAATGGATTCGACGGGTACGATTTCACTCGCAGCCCCGGCCTTAAACTCGCGAGCAACCACGGCGTCGACCGGCAGCACCAGAGTACAACCCGAAGCCTCCGCTGTCGCGGCGATAGCCCGCGCCTGCTCGGCCATATCCGATTCGCACAGGCTTTTCCCGACGGCTACCCCGCGCGCAAAAAGAAAAGTGTTCGCCATGCCGCCGCCCAGCACCAGACGATCAACCCGGCGCACCAGATTGCCGAGCAGATCAAGCTTGGTTGAAATTTTAGCGCCACCGACCACGGCCGCTACCGGTCGTTCCGGCTTTTCCAAAGCACGCCCGAGCGCCTCCAGTTCCGCTTGCATCAACCGACCGGCCGCGGCGGGCAGCAGGCGGGCAATGGCCTCGGTCGACGCATGGGCGCGGTGAGCACACGAAAACGCATCATTGACATAGACATCGCCAAGCTCGGCCAAGGCCTTGGCAAAGGCCCGGTCGTTCTTTTCCTCACCGGCATGAAAGCGTAAATTTTCCAACAGGATAATGTCGCCCGGCTTCGCCTTGGCGATCGCCATCTTGGCCATCGGACCGACGCAGTCGGCAGCGAACGCAACCGGACGGCCGACCGCGCGCGTAAGCTCCGCCACCACCTGCTTTAGCGAGTTAACCTCGTCCGGCCCGCCTTTAGGGCGACCGAAATGTGACATCACCACCACCATGGCGCCCTTGCCGGCCAACTCGGTCAAGGTCGGCGCCAACCGGTCAATCCGGGTCGCGTCGGTTACCCGTCCGTCTCGAACCGGAACATTCAGGTCACCGCGGACCAGCACCGTCTTGCCGGCAACATTAAGGTCATCAATCGATCTGAAGTGCGTCATTGTTCCCATTCCATAAAATATTTAACAGAGCCGCCTTTGCTTAACCGCCCATCCGCTCCATCGCCTCAAGCGTCGCACGCACGGCGTCCGGATCAACGAACCAGCCGGAAATCAAACTCGCCGCAGCCAGCGCCGCAGCCTCGTCCCAACGGGTCAGGTGGGGAGCAAAGACCCGGTCGCGCAGCACCGCCGCAACCGCCAACGCCATGATCGCGCAGGCCGCCAGCAGACCGTTCAATATAGCGAAAACCAGTCCCAACGGGGCGGTCGACGCCATCAGCATGCAGACGGCGAACGTCAGACCGACGCGGATCAAACTTTGATCGTTAACCGCGGAAAAGTCCTGACCGGGCCCCTGACCGGGCCCCTGGAGAGTCGGCCGTTCAGCCGAAGGAGAGTCTTTCATAACGCTGCCCTCACTCGAGCAACAACCCGGAAAATTGAACCGGTGTCGTGAAGCCCTTGCGAATCGTTCAAACCGGCCCCCGCCCCTAAATGCCCGCCCCTAAATGCCCGCCCCTAAATGCCCGCCCCTAAATGTATGAGCGGAACACCCGACCCGCAAGCCCGGCCTTCCGCTCATAGGGCAGACTCACGGCTTAACTTCAGGTGCCGGGACCGGCACGGGCGCGGGAACCGGCACAGGCTCGGGAACCGGCACAGGCTCGGGAACGGTCTTGGGCGCTTCCACTTGCTTCAACAGCGCTGCGGCGGCCGGCGTTACCATGTCAAATACGGTCGCGACGTTCAGCTTGTCGTTCGACTTACATTTTTCGATGGTCATTTTACCGGCGGCCCCCAACAGGGCAAAATCGGCTTTGGGCGGCGCTTTGCTGCGCCCGGCGGCATAACCGGCCAGCCAGCCGAGATCGGCAATCATGCCGGCCTCTTCGGGCTTATCATTATCGTCGGCGTTCTCTTTGAAGAACTCCTCGCAACTAATCTCGATCATATTATAGTAATCGTCGTCGGGAACCTTTTTGCTGGCCATCCGTTTGGCCGCTGCATAAAGCGACTCTTTCGGTTCTTTGCATTTTCCCTTCGATATTTCATTTACATACTTTTCAACCTGCTTGTAATTAATCACGGTCGGCAGGTTCTCGACGCCGACGACATAGCCATGCGCCCAAACCACGGTCCACAGCACGGCATCCTTGGAGCCGGGACTCTTCGCAAGCTCATCGGCGGCGTCCGCGCAGGTCGGTTCAGTCACATCAATGTGTTGAGCCCGAACAGACTGCGGAAAAATGGAGAAAGCTGCGGCAACGCACAGCGACACTAGCGATAAGCGCATGGAACCTCCTGAAAACTGGGGAAGTGAACGGTCGAATTACAGAATAAACTTAGATAGGTCCGCATTTTTAGCAAGGCTGCCGACTTTTTCGCGAACATAGTCGGCATCGATGACAACGGCAGTTCCGGGACGGTCGCTGGCGGTAAAGCTGATCTCTTCCAACAAGCGTTCCATTACGGTGTGCAGGCGGCGTGCACCGATATTTTCAACATTGGTGTTAATCTCGGCCGCCAGAGTGGCCAACTCATCAACGGC
Organism: Rhodospirillaceae bacterium; assembly: GCA_037147415.1. GTDB lineage: Bacteria > Pseudomonadota > Alphaproteobacteria > Azospirillales > Azospirillaceae > BOG-933. Next base: position 20,228 of record JBAWVF010000052.1, read on the forward strand.
GCTATCGGCAAAATCCAACGTCACGGTCTCGGTCGCCAACAACGCCTTGTACTGTTTGATCAGACTGTGTTCCGGTTCAAGCAGGATGCGCTTGAAGTCATCACGGGTCAGGGCCTTCAGTTCGACTCGGATCGGCAACCTTCCCTGTAATTCGGGCAGCAAATCCGACGGCTTGGCCATGTGGAAAGCGCCTGATGCAATAAACAGAATATGGTCTGTCTTAACCGTACCATGCTTGGTTGCAACATTCGTGCCTTCGATCAAGGGTAACAAATCGCGCTGCACCCCCTCACGACTGACATCGCCGCCGCCACGAAACTCCGAGCGGGCGGTGATCTTGTCGATTTCGTCGATAAAGACGATGCCGTTTTGCTCGGTATTGGAGATCGCTTCCGAGATCACCTTTTCCTGGTCGAGCAGCTTTTCGGCCTCTTCGGCCATCAGCACCTGATACGATTCGCGCACGGTCATGCGCCGGGTCTTGGTGCGACCACCGCCGAACGCCTTCGACAGAACATCATTCAGATTAAGCATGCCCATCTGCGCGCCGGGCATGCCGGGGATATCAAAGGTCGGCAATTGGCCCATGCCGCTGTCGGCAACCTGGATTTCGATCTCCCGGTCATCGATCGAGCCTTCACGCAACTTCTTGCGAAACTTTTGACGAGTATCGACGGAGGCCTCTTCCCCCACCAGCGCGGTCAAAACGCGCTCCTCGGCATGAGCGTCGGCCTTGGCCTCGACCTCCTTGCGCAGACGATCCTTAGTCATCGAAATCGAGAGTTCGACTAAATCACGAATAATCTGCTCAACATCGCGCCCGACATAACCGACTTCGGTAAATTTGGTTGCCTCAACCTTAAGAAACGGCGCCTGCGCCAGCTTTGCCAATCGGCGCGCAATTTCAGTCTTGCCAACGCCGGTCGGACCGATCATCAGAATGTTCTTCGGCAAAACTTCTTCGCGCAAATCATCGGGCAGTTGAAGCCGGCGCCAACGATTGCGTAACGCGATCGCAACCGCGCGCTTGGCGTCATTCTGACCGACAATATAGCGGTCCAACTCAGAGACGATTTCGCGAGGACTGAAGGAGCTCATGGTGGTCACGGGGCGGGTACCTTTTCCACGGTGATGCTGTGGTTGGTATAGACGCAGATACCGGCGGCAATATTAATCGCCTTGCGGGCAATTGTCTCGGCGTCCAAACCGTCGATGTCAACAAGAGCGCGCGCCGCAGCCAGCGCATAAGGTCCGCCCGAGCCGATCCCGACCAGCCCGTCTTCCGGCTCCAGCACATCGCCGGTACCGGTAATGACCAAGCTGACCGAGTGGTCGGCCACCGCCATCATCGCCTCCAGCCGACGCAAATAACGGTCGGTGCGCCAGTCTTTGGCCATCTCGACACAGGCGCGCGCCAATTGCGCCGGATGCTGTTCAAGCTTAGCCTCCAGCCGCTCAAATAAAGCCAGCGCGTCGGCCGTTGCTCCGGCAAAGCCGGCAATCACCGAGCCGCCTCCCAGCCGCCGCACCTTGCGCGCGTTCGACTTCATGACGGTTTGACCGAACGAAACCTGTCCGTCACCGGCAATGACGACTTCGCCGCCTTTGCGAACCGACAGAATGGTCGTCCCGTGCCAGGGCGAAACAAGCGAAGAATGATGATGATCGGCGGTCATGGAAGAGGGTTGCCTTCCGAATTTACAAAAAAGAAAACGAACGAGAGCGCGCCTCACACTGTTAAGGAAGCCGCTCTCCGGGTCAAGGTTTGCCTGCAATCTCGATCTTCAGCTTTTGGAGAGCATCATCGATCGGGATAAAATAATTGATGCCGAGGCTGGTATCGGTCGGACCACTGCCGAGCGCCGCAACACACACCCCGACCACGTTACCCGAACCATCAACCAACGGACCGCCACTGCTGCCGTGTTGAATCATGACATCGGACTGTATCCAAGGCAACAAGCTCCCCGGCTGCCCGGTCAAACGGCTGACGATGCCCTTGGACAAGGTGCTGCGATTGTGCGTCCCGAGCGGTGCTCCCATCGCATAGACATCTTCCCCGACCATTACCGGCTCGCTACGGATACTGACCACGGCGGGAACAGCGCCCTCGACATGAACCAATGCGACATCGCGAATCCGGTGCCGCCGGCTGACGGTACCGATCCGGGCGCGCCGATTGGACGTCGACACCCGCACCCGCTCAGCATCACCGACCACATGGGCGTTGGTTAGAATCCATCCCCCACCCCTCACCTTATCCTCAGCAACAAAAAAGCCTGAGCCCGAGCCGGAGCCGGTCGCAATCACCACCGTTGCGTCAACGACATCTTCGGCATTGGCAGTCATCGGGCCGGAACGAGTCGGCAGCGCGGCCACACGCATCATCGGCACCGTACCGAGCGCGGGCTGATCGGACAGTGCCTCGGGCTCGCTCTCCAGCAAGCGCGTCTCGGTCTCGGCGCCCGAACTGGCCGGGTCGGCGCTCATACCGCCCGACAACCCGCCTGTCGAGCCACCGATCGGCGGAGTCGGGTTGAAATCCGGCCCGAGGTCAGGCGGCAACTCGGGGTCCGGCCGCGGCTCTGTCGGACGAGGCAGCGAAGGCCGCGGCGCCAATGTCGGGGGCGGTGTCGACGGAGACATCGGTGCTTCAAGCGCCGGCTTGGTCGAATGAGCAACCGGTTGAAATACCGAACGGCGAAAACCCTCATTCGTGCCAAGCTGTGCGACAGCACCGGCAAAAGCACGCTCCATAATTATTTCACGAGCATCCGGCGTTGCATCATCAACCTGACCGGTGCCAGTTGTCGTGGTCTGATAGACTACGCGACGCTCAAGCCTATTATAAACGGTCCAGTTAACTCGAATGATACCCGCTCCGGTATAGCCGCTATAACCACCAAGCCACCAATCATAGCGCCTGCAAAGATCGATCGCCACCTCATCGGTTTGTCCCGAAACCAGCATTTCGGCACGGGCAACATCCTCCTCCACATCATAAAGCCGGCCGGGGTCGCCGGCCACGCTAAACCCTTGATTGGTCAGCGTGTCGTAAAAAACCGTCGCATATTCATGACTGGTGACAAGGCGTTGCCCGGTTTGCCACGTGATGGTACTGAATGGAGGTTTACACAAAATACCCCAAGTATAGCGCCCGATTTCAGCCCCGTGACGCAAACGTCCCTCAAGACGCCCGAACCGAATGGGGGTTGCCCGTGTACCAGCCGGATGAATCCGAACCACACCGGGTTCATCCTTAGAGGGTCTTCGGTAGAGATACACAGCACTTTGACTCGTTTTGGTAGCTGTAAG
>JBAWVF010000053.1:0-23168 GCA_037147415.1 Rhodospirillaceae bacterium
GAGGGACTAACTTCCAGAAAAGCCGCAGCCCGTGGCACATTTCCTTCACACAGCGCGATCGCTTTTTCGATGATTTCGCGTTCTTGTTTCCACAAGGCGCGCAGAACGTCGCCCTTCAAAACGGTGTCCCGGGTTGATAGTTGCCGGAATGGTAACACCGGTTGCAGCGCCGACGACGCACCGGCACCCGGCAGCGGCGGCAGCATCTCGGGCCGAATCTCCGGGGCGTCGTGCAGCACCACGATGTTGCGGATGACATTTGCCAATTGCCGGACGTTGCCGGGCCAGGAATAGCCCGCGAGTATTTCGCGGGCAGCGCCGGAGACGCTTTCGAATCTCTTATGCTCCTCACGGGAATAGCGCTCCAGGAATACCTCGGCAAGCTCAAGTGTATCGCCTTCACGCTCCCTTAATGGTGGCATTAAGATCGGAATAACATGCAGTCGATAGAACAAGTCCTCACGGAAGCGCCCTGCGCGCACTTCCTCGAGCGGGTCACGATTGGTCGCGGCGATAAAGCGGACGTCGGCTTCTTCCAGCTTGACCCCGCCAACCTTCTGAAAGCTGCCGGTCTGAATCAAGCGCAACAGCTTGCTTTGTAAATTGATATTCATTTCGCAAATTTCGTCGAGAAACAGCGTGCCGCCCTTGGCTTGAGCCGCGGCCCCCTGACGATCGGCGGTCGCGCCGGTGAATGCGCCCTTCACGTGGCCGAAAATCTCGCTTTCAATCAAATCATGCGGAATCGCAGCGCAATTAAGCGCTACGAACGGCCGATCGCGACGGGAGCCCTGACGATGAATGGCATCGGCGCAGACCTCTTTGCCGGTCCCGGATTCGCCGGTAATGAAGACCGGCGCCGTGCTGGAGGCAGCAGCATCGATAATGCGATAGACCGCTTGCATCACCAGCGACGAGCCGATGAACCCGTGATAATTGCGGCGATCGATCTGCTCCCTGTATGTGGTGACAATCTCCTCCAGCCGGCCGCTATCGAGCGCATTGCGCACCGTGACCAGCAGGCGGTCGGCGGTGAAGGGCTTGACGAGATAATCATGTGCCCCGAACTTCATGGCTTCAACCGCCACCTGTAGCGAGCCTGTGGCGGTCACCACCACGATTTTGGTCGGGATTTTCCGTTCGCTGACCCGGCGCAGAATATCCATGCCGTCCATGTCGGGCAGACCGAGATCAAGCAGCATAACGGACGGCACTTGCCGCGCAATCAACTCCAGCGCGGCCCCCCCGGTTTCCACGGCAACGATCGGCCACCCCCCAGGGCGAAGATACTGGGTATAAGTGCAAGCGAGCGCCTGACTATCTTCAACGATCAGAATGTTCGGCCGGCTCATGATGTCCTCGTGGCTGCACTCGCCATCATGACCCCGATTATCTCCGGTGAACAGAGCCTTATACGACCGGCTTTTAACGTCGGCCCACTTACATCTTACCAAGGATAAGAGTGATAGCCCCACCGCGGGCCGGGAGGGACATAGACGCCTCCGACGACAGGCGGACCATAATAATAACGGGGGCTGTAGCCCGATGGATAATACGGAGAGCCTTCGGAGTAGACCGGGTAGCCGGGACGGGAATTTGTCACGGGTGTCACCGATGGAACACTTTCCCCCTTAGCCGTCATGCATTGAACGTAAGCCATATCGTAACGTTGCTGGAACGCAGCCCCCGATGCATTGGCATTGGCCACACCGGCCGAGCTGCCGAGAAGCAGCCCGCTTCCGGCTCCGATCGCCGCGCCCAGACCGGGATTGCCGACGACGGCACCGAGTGCGGCACCGGCGGCCGCGCCAACGGCGGTTCCCAATACGGCACTGCCGACCGCGCTATCGTTCGCTGCTTGCGCCGACGTTCCGTAACCGGTCTGTTGAGCCGCGTATTGTCGGCACTGCACATCATCCTGTTGGAATTGCGCAAAACTTATACCCTGAGCCGGCACGGCCATGACACTCGGCCCCGGCGGGGGTACGACAGCACATGCTCCCAGTGTAATCACACCGATCACTGCAAGGGAAGGAAGTGTGCGAGGCATCGACGGGGCTCCTTGTTGACGTAAGACCGCGTTGCCGCCAGTCCGTTTCAAAGCTCCGCCCCCGACGCCCGTCAGCGATACGGCCGAAGCTTTGAACTATTCCGCGGCGCGGTTACCCAGGTTAAGTCTGTACTGATATTGTAACAAGGGCTTGGCTTCGTAGAGGCAATTAAATAAAAAATTGTAACAAAGTGTTTCCGCCCGGCCCTTCGGCTTCACCTAACTCAAAATAATACCCTCATAATTCAAAAGGCTTTATTCGTTATCGGTAAGCAATTAGTCCATACGGCTAAGCCTGATCTGTTCGAATTGGCCCGGGGAGCCGGCCTGATCAGATAACGGGATAGACCGGAATAAGGTCGAGGTCGAACACCGGCCTTTTTCGGATCGGTCCGCAGCGACACGGCGTGCGTGGGATGCGATTGAACTCAACCATCTTGTGCAGGAAATCGATCGGGAATTTCCGGGGGGCTCGGCTTTACCGTCTGAGGTTTTTTTGCTACGTAAGATAAAATAACAAATCCTTAACAAAAGGTTAGTATAGACGCGGCGGCAGGATTTGTGGTTATAATATAGCGCAAAGACTGTATTAACCACACGATATATTATTCACATGACCGGTACGAGACCTGACTGAATGCTGAAATTGCCTCGCCGCTTTATCAGAACCGCCCTCGGCGCGGGCTTTGTTCTGACCCTCGGGGCCGGCACGGGGACAGTGCTTGCGCAACAGCTCCCAAGCTCGCTTGACCCTAACCGAATCGAGCAGCGCTTTGAAAAGCCAGCGCTGCCGCAGTCACGCCCGCCGGTCACGCTGCCCGCGCCGGAGCAAGCGCCGCCGCCGGAGCAGGCGGGCGCCATCAAATTCATTCTGTCCAAGTTGGACATCGACGGCGCTACCGTGTTTTCGCGTGAAGAGATTGCGCCGCTCTATCAGTCTCAACTGGGAAAGGAGATTTCTTTACTTGATCTTTATAAGATTCGCGATGCGATCACGGTAAAATATCGCAATGCCGGCTATATTTTGTCGTTGGCGGCGATCCCGGCCCAGGAAATCAGCGACGGCAAGGTTCATATCTCGGTTGTCGAGGGCTATTTCAACAAGGTAACGTTTCAGGGTCAGGCGACCGACCGGTTCGGAGTTCTTCAGGATTACGCACAAAAACTGAAGGATTCGCGTCCGCTGCGAGCGTCCGTACTGGAACGCTATACAATGTTGATGGATGATTTACCGGGACTGAAGGTTCGCACCGTCATTCAACCGGCGGAAGGGGGGGCAATCGGCTCCGATTTACTAATTATTCTTGAAAGAAACCTGATTTCCGCCGGCTTGTCTCTTGATAATCGCGGAACTCAGTCGGTCGGTCCTCACCAAATCGGCGGCGATGCCAGTTTTAACGACGTTCTCGGGTTGTTTGACCAGACAACGGTCAGCGGCACGATTACGCCGCATATCGACGAGTTACGCTATCTCGATATTTCTCATAACGAACCAATAGGTTTGGATGGATCGACCCTGTCCGGTGGTATTCGACAGAATTGGTCCATTCCCGGCGATACGGTTCGCCGTTTACTGATTAAAAGTCAGGGCATAACCCTGTGGAGCGGGTTGTCTTATCCGCTTATTCGCAGCCGCTCCGAAACGCTGCGCTTGAACTTGAACCTGACTTATAAGAATAGTCGCACCACCATGCAAGGCGATCAACTATCGGACGACCGCATTCGCTTTATCACTGGCAATATAAATTATGATATTTCCGATCCTTGGCAGGGTAGTAATTTGTTTCAGCTTGGACTGAACCGTGGTCTGGACATTATGAACGCGACTAACCCGGGCTTGGGCAGTCAAAGTCGGGCCTTAGCTCGGCCGAACTTCACCAAAGTGACCTTCAGCGCCCAACGGGTTCAACCGCTGCCCGAGAATTTGTCCATTCTGGTTGCAACCGAGGGGCAGTTCAGCCCGGATGTCTTGACGTCGGGCGAGGAATTCGGGATCGGCGGCAAGCTTTATGGTCGGGCTTTCGACTCTTCAGAACTGACCGGCAGTAAAGGAGCGTCCGTAAAGCTTGAGTTACAACATTCACCTCAGTTGGAAATACCGAAAATTCAGTATGTCCAATTTTTCATTTTTGCCGACTATGGCAAGGTTTGGAAATATCAATCGGGGGATACCGATAGCCGGCAAGAATTGGCTTCGTTCGGTGCCGGCGTTCGCTTTGGCATGACTGAAGCTCTGAGCGGTACTGTTGAATTTGGACAGCCGTTCCTTCGGAACACTACCGCAAATAACAATCGTGATCCCCGTGTGTTCTTCAGTCTTTCGGCCAGATATTAAGTTAACTCAGTGTTATCGTCTCTTTGGTTTGCCCTGCACCGCCAACCTCGGCTAACCTTGATTGTCGCGGTCCGTCGATTGTCGTTTCATCGTGTTGACAGGCTTGATAAAATGACTCCGGCTAAGGCCCCGTCTAAAAAAGAGGCGTTCGGGTCCAAAGCCATCCGCTGGATGGCTGTTGGAGAAGAGTACGGGGTTCAATGATCGACGCTTGTGAAACATCAGCTTCCGTTCTGCTCGCTTCAAGGAGTGAAGTTTGGCTATGAAAATTAACCGATATGTACTCACCGAAATGAGCAACGAACAGATTGCCACACTGTGCCGGCGATCGGAAGTAGACATTTTTACGTATCGCGATGTTGTCCAACCGATTATTGATGATGTGCGGACTCGTGGCGATGCGGCTCTGATCGAGCATACGGCTCGGCTTGACCGCGCGACCCTTGATCCGAAGGGGATCAAGGTTACCGAAGCAGAGTTTCTTGCGGCTGAAGCGGCGCTGGCGGACGATATTAAGGCCGATATTGTCCGATCTGCGGATAATATTCGAAAATTTCATCAGGCGCAAATGCCGCGCGACTTCTGGTTTGAAGAAGTTGAGCCAGGCATACTAGCAGGCGAGAAAAGCACTCCGATCGCCTCGATCGGCCTCTATGTTCCCCGGGGCAAAGGGTCGTTTCCTTCGGTCATGCTCATGCTGGGCATTCCTGCGGTTGTCAGTAAAGTTCATAAAATTGTGGTTTGCACGCCGCCCACTCCCGAAGGTGGCGTCGATGACGCCTCTCTGTTTGCAGCACGGGTATGTGGCATCACCGACGTCTACAAAGTCGGCGGGGCACAGGCGGTGGCCGCCTTGGCCTATGGCACCGAAACGGTGCCCCGGGTGTTGAAGGTGCTCGGCCCCGGCAATGCGTATGTTTCGGCAGCTAAACGCTTGCTTTCCGGGGTATTTGACGTCGGCACGCCGGCCGGACCGAGCGAGTCGATTATTCTGTGTGACCGCACAACCGATGCACGCATTGCTGCGCTTGATCTCCTGATCGAAGCCGAACACGGGCCGGATTCGTGCGCGCTCCTGGTTACTGAGTCCGTCGAATTGGCGGAGAAGATCGAAGCATTGCTGCCCGCACTGGTCGAGGATTTGCCGCCGGAACGGCGCGCATTTTGTCAAAAAGTTTTGTCGGGTTACGGCGGAATCGTGATTGCAGCAAGTCCCGGGGCGGCGATCGACTTCGTCAACGAATTCGCACCTGAGCATCTTGAGGTTCTGGTCGAGGATCCCTTTGCGGCCATGCTGAAAATTGTCAATGCCGGTGAGATGTTATTGGGAAAATACGCACCCATTACTATCGGAAACTTCTCTCTCGGGGTAAACGCCATTCTGCCGACCGGAGGCTTCGCCAAAACCGTTTCGTGCGTTACGGTTCATGATTTCCAGAAACGGACATCAATCGGCTATCTAACGCGCGAAGGGTACGACCGGATATCGGAAAGCTCTCGGCGCTTTGCCGAGTATGAGGGCTTCACCTCTCATGCGAATGCGATCTCAAAACGTAATCTTGTTCTTCGGGGCTGAGTGATGCTGCTCGCTAATATTCTTGATGTCTCGGACCGGACGCAAGCATTGCTCTGGGACATGGACGGTGTTTTAATCGATTCTCTGGGGCTTGATCATGAGATTTGTACCGGGTTACTACAGAAGCACTGCGGCGGCGACCGGATTATTCCGGCAACGGTGATCCGCGAGGGCTTTGCCCTGTGTCCCCATGATTATTGGCGGTTCATTATCGGACGGCTTGGAATCGAGTTAACCCCGGACGCGCTCAATAGCCTCGTCGATGACTATGAACAGGAACGGCGCCGCGCGCGCTTTCCGATCCTGCCCGGTGTGGTGGACATTTTGACGGCAGCGCGGGCTGCCGGTTTAAAATCCGCCGTAGTTTCTAATAATGCGCAGCATGATGTTGTCGAAATCTTGACCGCCAGTGGTATTGCTGCCCATTTTGATCTCATTGTCGGGAATGATAACGGGAAACTTCATAAAAAGCCGGCTCCTGATACCTATCTGCACGCGGCTTCGACGCTGTCTCTTGATATCGGCCGCTGTGTCGTGCTTGAAGATTCGCTGGTTGGAATTGAATCGGGACGCCGTGCCGGGGCTTATACGGTCGGTGTCGCTACCGGTGGCACCCTTTTATCCGCGTTAGAGAACTCGGGTAACGCGCATGTATGCTATCAGCGCTTTGAAGAGCGGAGAATAGAGATCGCTTTTGGCGATGTTCGCAAGAAACGGATCGTCACGCCAAACGATTTTATCAGCCATATGGTCGAGCACATCGCGTGGCGGTTGGGAATTGCTATTGAGTTGGTGTGGCCAAACACCGACTGCGTGGAGCTTGGGAAAGGGCTCGGACGGCGCATCCGGACGTTCGTGGCGAGCAAGCGACAATCGGCAGCACTCGGTATGATTGATGATGGCAGCGCCGAGGTTTTTATTGATCTTGATGCTTCGCCCGATTTCATATTTGAAGCAATCCCAAACACGGATATTGAATGGTTTTTGTCATTGCGCTGCGAGCAGATCGGGTCTGGGCAACCTTTGATTGATCTTCTGCGCGGACTGAGTGCCGGACTCGGAGCTTGCATACAGGTTCGAGTTTGCAGTGTTGAGGATCCCCACCACACCTGGGAGGGTATTTTCCGGTCGGTCGGCATTGCTTTAGCTCGCTTATTTATGCCGGCAGCATTGATGGTTAGCTTTGAGCCGGCGGCACTCCCGGTGCAACGCGCTGCGGTCATCGGGGGACAGGGCAGGATCAACGTTTTGGATTCCTCCGCTTATTCCGCAAGCGTTGTAAGAGAAACGGCTGAAAGCATTGTCCAAGTCAAGGTTGCCATGACTGATAAGCCGCGACTTGATTGTGTCTTGTCGGTCGCAGAAACTATCGATGTGCAGTCGTTTCCTCAACTGTTGGAAAGACTTGTCATCGCAGCCGGACTCGATCTAAGTGTATCCTTTACGGCCACTAAACTAAACTCAAGTCATGTCGTTTTGGAAGATGTCGGCATGGTGTTGGGGCGTGCTTTGCTGGAAATTTTTCAGCATCGAATGGAAGATTATGGCGTTCATGGGGCAGGCAGCAGCGTAAAGACGATGGTCCAGTACAATACAGGAGATGTCCAGGTCGGGCTTAGTATCGAGGGGCGTAAGTTTGTCAAGTTCGTTCCGTTTGCAGTCTCGATGCAGACGTTGCGCAGGGATTTTTTGATCGGTCATCAGGTTTTTGGCTCAACACGCACGGAAGATTTAGACGATTTTCTTGACGGGCTGGCCGGTGGATTGAGTTGCAGTATCATCGTTCATCTTCGTGAGCTGAAGAGTGCTGAAGCGGGTTGGATTGCCGTGTTTGATCGACTTGGGGAAGCAATTAAGGAATGCTTTGAGCCGAACCCGTACAGAAAGGGTGTTCCTGCCGGTGTAAAAGCGACCTTAATCTGACGCGGCTTTTTGAACTCACAAACTATAGTTCTAAGATGGCCATCATAGTCGATATACTGTGATGGCCATCGTTAAGTCAATCGGTGCTGAATACTAAAATGGTCCGGCAAAGTCCTTTTTACCGATGTCCAGGCCGCACGCCCGTAGAATAGAATATGCAACTGTCGCATGGAAATAAAAGTTCGGGATCGCAAAAGTTGTCAAATAATCCTGGCCATTAAAGTTAAATTCCATGCCGTGGCCTTTAATCGTTATCGGGCGTTCTTCGCTACCGTCTATTTGTTCGGGCTTTAGACTGGTGAGGAAGGCGTGGGTTTTAGCTAACCGCTCTTGAAGTTCGGCAAAACTATCCTCTGTATCGGGAAAACTTGGGACGTCAACTCCCGCCAATCGCGCACCGGTTCCCTTAGCAAAATCAGCCGCTATCTGAACCTGACGCACCAGTGGAAACATATCCGGGAATAATCTTGTTGATAGCAAAACGGCCGGATCGATTTTTTTAGCCTCGGCATAAACAGCAGCCTTGTCAAGGATACCGGAAAGGTTCGTTAGCATCTTCAAGAACATCGGCACCGACGCCTGATACATTGAAATTGTCATCTCTCATTCCCTTCATGCAAGTTTACTACAGTTTCATGGGAAAAACGTTTGATGTCAATACCGAAGCAAGTGCCCTGCAAGACATTTGCAGATTTGACTATAATGAAAATGATGGTAACTTTATCGAGTGTTGCCCGCATATGGTGGGCTTAAGGTGCTTGGCAGAGTCGGTGCACCTGAATATTTTTTAAGTGGGAATTGGTTAAGATGCAAATATGGGTAGATGCTGATGCCTGTCCCGGACCTGTTAAAGAGATTATTGTCCGCACCGCGCTTCGGCTTCAAATTAAGGCGCTGTTCGTATCTGACAAGTATGTTCACCTCGAAAAATCCGATATGCTAAGTTATATCTCGGTTGAACAAGGGATGGACTCAGCAGACAAATATATTGTTGCGACCAGCCTTGCCGGTGACTTGGCGGTCACTCAAGATATACCGTTGGCAGCGTTGTTATGTCGACAGGGCGTTGCCGTGATTGATCCTCGGGGTATTGTGCATACTCCGAACTCGGTTGGTGACCGGTTAGCCACTCGAAATCTTATGACGGATTTGCGCGATGCTGGAATGGTTACCGGCGGGCCCGCTCCGTTTGGGCCAAAGGATCGCCAACGTTTTTCAGATAGCCTTGATCGCGAGCTGACCAGATTACGCAAGCATATTGAGCAGCGCGCCAAGGTTATTGCAAATACTAATTTAGTGCATATATAATATTAGGAGAGGACTCTTAATAGATTCCTTGCTACAATATTATAAAATTCTATTTATTTTCAGGATAGCCGACATGATGAATGACATAATTATGCGCTTCACCCTGTAAAAAGAGAAGGCCGCCAAGTGTTGAGCCGGCAACGGCTCCCGCTAGAGTGGATCCACTTCCGCCGACGGTTATATTCATCAAGATTCCGCCGATTATAACGCCATAGACCACGGATTTGGTGTATTCCCCGACAAAATAAATGATTTCATTCTGAGTGCCTGTAGACGGTGAAGTCGGTGTCTGGGCCTTGGATTCCGACAGCGCGGGAACCGCTAACATAACGGCTAAAACGAGGGCGCGCGATAGTTTCGGCATCATCACACTCATACAGCTGGTGGTCGGCGTTTCGGCGGAGCTGTCAACTCGTCAAGTCTGCCACATATTCTTTATTCATGCGACCGCAATCTTCGTGTCCCCCTCTTTACGGAAGGACTTATTCAAGACCATCGTCCCCGTTGACTTGCTGTTTCGTTAGTTCGTCAGCTTCCGGCGGGGCCGCTTTAAAACCCGCTTTCCCGAATCAGAATGGCGGCAACCGTGCGCCCGACACGCGCGAACAAGCTACGGGCCTCGCCCTCAACCTGAACGATTCCGGGAGTGACCCGGATGGGGGCGGGCTCGGGGGATAAAGGCTGCAATGCAATACGATAAACTGCGGTGGTCGGAACCAGGGAACCACTTTTACCGATAGCTTGAACCGCTATCGGACCACCCTGGATCGAGGCGAGCATCGGCACATCAAGCGTGGCGGCATTAACCCGGGCGACTTCAGTAACTTCAACGGCCAGGGCAGGCTGAGACGGATCGTCGGGCAGAAAGCGGCCCCGAGCCCCAGGCACAATACGCCCGACATCGGGTGCCGCGACAAAGCCACGAAGCTCCGCAATCTCCGGTCCGATAATCGTGCCAAGCGGTTGATCCGCCCGGACCCATAATCCGAGGTGGAGTTCCGGTGGCAAGTCATTGACCACACCGGCGAACGGTGCGCGCAGGGTCAGTCTTGCGATCAGTCGCGCCAAATCGGCCCGGCTCGACAGGATCGCCGCCAACTGCTCTCGCAAAACATTAAGGTTGTCGAGCGCCTCGCTGCTGCCGGCATGGCGCTCGATTTGGATTTCCAAGGTGCGCTGTCGGTCACCGGCGGAGCGCAACCGAAAAGCGAGGTCAGGCGCTTCCAAGCGGTAAAGCACCGCTCCGGCCGCAACGGTTTGGCCGTTGGCGACGTTCATTTCGACGATTCGGGCCGGTGAAGGCGAAAAAACTGTAACATAGTTTGCCGCACGCAACACCGCCGGCACCTCGACCCGACTTTGCCACGGGGTAATCGTCAACCAGAGCAAAAACCCGGCGCCGAGTGCCGTCCGCAAGCTTGCCCGGTTCCAGTGCATATCACGACGCCTCTTAACCCATTCCAGAATTTCGTGGAAGACGGGCAAGGCTATGAACCAACCGACTTCGACCGCAAACAAGAAGATACCCAGCACTTTAATGAAGAAGTGATAGACCATGAATGCAATGCCGGCGAACAAGGTCAGTCGGTAAAGCCAAGTCATCCATGCATAAATGATCAGAATAACGCGCTGTCGGCGCGGAAATAGCTCGGGCGGCGGATCATCGAACCCGAATAGCAGGCGGCGCAGGTGCCAGCAGGCCAGTGCAAATGAACGCGGTTGCAGGTTCGACACCCCCAGCCAATCGGCCAGCAAGTAATACCCGTCGAAACGCATGAACGGACTAAGATTAATGGCCAGAGAGGTAATCCAGGTGGTGGTTGCGACCAGAAAAGCCGCACTGCGCACGGGGCCGTCGGGCAAGAAACTCCATAAAAAAGTGGCAATCAACGCAAGAGATAGCTCGGTCAGGATTCCGGCCGCACCGATTAATAGACGGGGACGACGCGATACCAGCCGCCACGCATCGCTGACGTCGGTATACAACACGGGACACAGCACCATCAGCGCAACCCCCATGGTCGGCACCCGGCATCCGAAATGTTTGGCGGTCCAGGCATGGCCCAACTCGTGGCAAGCCTTGACCCCGGCGAGCGTGACCGTAAAGGCCAAGGCACCTTCGACACTGAAAAAATGCTGAAACGTATGAAGAAATTGATCCCACTGGCGCAACGCCAGCACCAGGCCGCCGCCGCCCATTATCAACACCACCATTATGAAGCGTCGGCTTAGCAGAGCTTCAACCCGGGGCAAGGTCAAGTTCAGAAAATGATCGGGTCGGAACAGGGGAATTCGAATGAAAAGATAATTATGGAGTAACCAGGTTGCCCATGAGGGCTTGGCTCTCAATGCGATGGTGGCCAGATGCTTAACGGAATCCGGCTCATCGCAGCGTAATAAAGTGTTAGCGCGCAGGAAGCGGATAAAATCGTCCAGCTCTTCGGCCGATGTTTCAAGGGTGGTGCAATCGGTGATTTCTTTAAGCAGGGCCGCACCGGTCCCGGCAGCCCAGCGCGACAGAAACTCGAATCCGGCCCGGCCGAATCGGAAATAACGATGACGAACCGGATCATAGATGGTCCAGGTCGGCGTGCCGTCGGCCTCGGCGGGCGCGGGCAGCAACGCGATATCTTCGCGCGGGCAAGGCAAAGGCCGGGCCAGCCAAGCATCGGGATCGGGGTCGGGGTCGGGATCGGGGGCAAAACCCGGAACTCCGGCCCGTACGGCGGCAGTCATGATCCCTCACATCCCCAACCATTGCCGAACCGAGGCCAGCGGCCGACGGAACAGGTAAAGCCCGAGCGGCACCCGGTCACCGTAAATCTTGGCGGTGCCCTGAAGCCCGATGCGCGGTGGCGGCAGTTGAGCGGAAAAGACGGCGCGCACCCGATAAGAGAGCATACCGGCCGGCGTCATTTCTGCTTCATAGCCGGCTCCTGTTAATATCGCCGGCTTTGACGAAAGCGGCTCAACATCCAGAAACAGATCAATCGGCGATCCGGCGGTTAATACAATCGCCTCGCGTACCGGAACCTCTATATTCAGCTCTACATGAGCGGGGTCGGCAATCTGAAGTATGCGTTGCCCGGTGACCACCGGCCGCCCGATCCAGTCGTTCTCGTCGGTAAAGACCGCGACGCCACCATGCTTGGCGGTGACCGTCATCCGGCTCAGTTGATCCCGAGCATAATCAAGCTCTGTCTGTCGCAACCGGACTTGGGCCTCGTTCAGCGCAACCTGCCCCGCTTGTTTGCGATCGACCATTGCGCCCTGGGTGCTTTGGCGCAATTCCGCCAGAGCGACACCAAGCGTGCGTTCGGCCGCGGTCGCCTGAGCGCGCAAGGTCGTGTCGTCAAAGGTGAAAAGAACCTGCCCGGCGCTCACCGGCTGGTTGGGCTGAACCTGAAACCGGGCAATTACGCCATCAATCGGGGCACTGACCGTTTCCGGTTTTGCCGCAACAATCTCGGCCGGGGCCAGCACGGTCTGCCGTACCGGAATCACCATGGCTAACAGAATCGCAAGCGGCACACCGATCAGCATCGGCTTGCGCGCTCCGGCCGAAATCAGGGCGCGCCGCCGTCCGACCAGCGCCAGCCAAGCGTGAACATAACAGCCGGCCAGTTGCTGAAGCATGACCGCTTCGCTTTCCTGCCACTGTTCCTCGCGGGCCAACCACAACGCCCCGATCAGCGTACCGTCCGGGCTTTTAAGCGGACACCACAACACGGCGGGCGGTATCCAGGCGGTCCAGTCCTCGCGTTCGGCCGGCGCCAGAGCCTCGGGTTGCACGACATGCAGGCGGGCCGCCAATTCGCCGGTCCTGATTTGTCGGGCGGCGCGGGTCAGCCACGACACCATCGGCGCGTCGGCTTCCAGTACCGCCACCCCGGAGATCGCCTCAACCATTACGCCGCCGGCGTCGTCGAAGATGACCAGCGCCGCCTGACGATACGGAAGCAACCGCCGCGGCTCGTTAACCATCGAGGTGCGCAACGCCTCGACCGTCTCGGCGTCACGGGCGGCGGACTCCAACTGAATAAAAGTAGAAAAGGGCGACGGGTTTCGGGCGGGAGACTCCATGATATCCGTTCGATGATCGCTATTACGCGGCTAATTTTTGTTCGGTGCTTGAAAGCTCGGCAAAGGCTTGATCAAGTTGGCCACAGCGTAGCGTGAAGGTGTCGGCTGCGGCAAGTTGTCCGGTGAACGAAAGCGGTCCTTTGTGCAGCGGAGCACTGTCGAACAGGAAGGTTTGCCGGCGGCCGGGAGCTTGGCCGGGGGGCGTTTGTGCAGGAGCCCCGGGAGCGGGAGCCCCGTTGTCCCGGTTGTCGGCGGGCTGTCGGCCCTGATTTTGATCTTGGCCCTGTCCTTGATCCGGTCCGCGATCTTGGCCCTGGCCTTGGCCCTGGCCCTGACCCCGGGAGCCGTCGGCACCATTCCCCGCGTTACCCGTGTTGCCGCCGCCGGTAAAACCACCCGAGCCGGCGTTACCGCCGCCGGCCGAGCCTCCGAAACTACTCCCCGCATTGGCGCCGCCGCTAAAGGCTCCGGTGCCACCATTGCCGCCGAAGCTGCTGCCCGAAGCTGCGGAACCGCCGCCGCCCGAGCCGATGGAATTGCCGCCGGCGCCGGAGCCGGCAGAACTGCCGCCGCTCGAGGCTCCGCCCATATTGCTGATGGTCAAGACCTGATTGCCGGCGGTGATGGACCGTCGACCGTCGCTGTTGTTGGCGCCGGTGCTGGTGCCGCCGACCGACACCGAGGACGAAGAACTTGGCCCGGAACCGGACCCGGACCCGCCGCCGACCCCGCCGCCGCCGCTGGTCTGCACGGCCAGGGATGTCGTAATGGTGGGCGGTGGCGCGGTCACCGCCGGTGGCGCGATGACCGGAGCCGTCGGTATGATCGGTGCCGTTGTCGGCGGGGCTTCTTCGACCGGTGCAATTTCTTGATGCGGCGTGTAGACGCCCTTGCCCACGGTCAGCACCTTGTCGGTGGTCAACCCGGCCGCACCGGTGACCCGCACCGTAATGTTATAGGAGGTTGCGGTCGATAGCGGGTCGATCGGGGTATCGATCGTAACCTTGCCGGTTTTCGGATCGATGGTGAAGTGACCATCATACGTATCGAGCAGTTCGAACCGCATCGCCCGTTCGCCGGGATCGCTTGCACCGACGACGCCGACGATGGCCCCCGGCAGGGTCTTCGGCGACGCCTTCAGCGGAGCGTCGATCGACAAAATCGGAGCCTTGGTCTCGATGAAAACCGGGGTGCCGGAGGAGATTTCGCTAACATTACCCGCCGCATCGGTCACGCGTGCCAAAATAGTGTGGGCGCCGGCAGTAAGCGCGGCCGGCAACTCCACTTTCCACGAGCCGTTACTGCTCGCCGTGGTCGTGGCCAATTTGGTGGTGCCATTGGTGTCGTAAAGGGTGATCAGACTGTTCGCCTCGGCCTTGCCGCTGAAGATCGGGGTCGTGACCTTGGTGATGCCGTCGTTATTTGCCCATCCGCTGTCGCTGGCTGCATCCAAAACCGGCTTGTCCGGCATGACGGGCCGGTGATTATCGAGTGCGGCATTGTCGGCACCGGTGACGGTAACCGCATTTCCGGCATTGTCGATCACGGTCACCATGGCGTTGCGCTTGGTCACCCGGTCGAGCGTACCGTCCTCGATAAGGAAGCGCGCGGTCCAGACGCCACCCGTATTGGTGGCGACGACCGGCACCGTGTCGCCGAATTGCGAGAAATCAACCGTGACCGCAGACAGGCTGTCCGACTCGTTATCGCCGCCGCTGTTCCAGCTTGCGGTGACGGTGTCGCCGATCTTAAAGACGCCGCCGGTGCCGGTGGCGCCGGACACGGTAAAGTTTGCGACAGTGACAGCGGGAGCAATCGAGTCAACCGCCGCGTTGTTGGTTCCCGCCGTGGTGACGGTGTTGCCGGCGTTATCGGTCGCGGTAACCGCAACATTGCGGGCGACGGCATCGACCGCCCCGGCAACCAGAGTGTATTTGGCGGTCCAGACCCCGTTGCTCTCGGTTCCCTTGACCGCGCTGCCGCCCCCGAACTGTGAGAAGTCGAAACTCATGGCGCTCAGAGTATCGGTATTGCCGTCGCTGGCGGCTCTCCAAGTTGCGGTAACGATATCTCCGATTTTATAGGTAGAGCTAAGGCCGGTATTGCCGGAAAGCGTTATTTTCCCGGCGGTAATGATCGGCGCAATATTATCGACGACAGCGTTGGCATTGCCGGTCCCTTTGGTAACATTGCCGGCATTATCGGTAACGGTGATCGAGACATTGCGATTAACGGCGTCGATGGTGCCGGCGGTGACGGTATAGCTGGCGCTCCAGCTGCCGCCGTTATTGCTCATGTCAACCGCAGCGCCGCCGCCGAAGCCACTGAAGTCAATTTTGACCGAGGCCAAAGTATCGGTCTCGTTGTCACCGGCATTGTTCCAGGTCGCAGTCACGATATCGCCGACTTTATAGGCGGAGTTAAGACCGGAATGACCGCTGATCGAAATCGCCCCGGCTGTTATGATCGGCACAGTATTGTCGACCGTGGCGTCGGTGCTATCCGCCGTGGTAACCGTATTGCCGGCATTGTCGCTGACCGTAAAGGAAACATTACGACCGGTCGCATCGATTACTCCTGCGGTGATGGTATATTTGGCGCTCCAGATACCGCCGCTTTTGGTGGCGCTGACGGCGGTGCCGCCGCCGAACTGCGAGAAATTCGCGGTAACCGAAGGCAAAGTATCGGTATTGCCGTCATTACCGGCATTCCAGCTTGCAATGACGGTATCGCCGACCTTGAAGGCGCCATCGGTGCCCCGGGCACCGCTGAGCGAGATCATTTCATCGGTGACGGTCGGCGCAATGCTATCGACCGTGGCGTTGGTGGTATCGGCCGTTGTTTTGACATTGCCGGCATTGTCGGTGACGGTCACCGCGACATTGCGATTCGTGGCGTCGATCGTTCCCGCAACAATGGTGTAGCTGGCGGTCCAACTGCCGGAATTGTTGGTCATATCAACCGCCTGATCACCGCCGAACTGTGATAGATTGACCGTAACCGAAGCCAAGGTATCCGTCGTGTTGTCGCCGCTCCCGGTATTGTTCCAGGTCACGGTCACGGTATCGCCGATTTTGTAGGCACCGCCGGTGCCGCTTGCCCCGCTGAGTGAAATCTTACCGTCGGTGACGGTCGGCGCAATGCTATCGACCGTGGCGTTTGTGGTGTCGGAAGTGGTGGTGACATTGCCGGCATTATCGGTGACACTGACCGCGACATTGCGGTTGACGGCGTCGACCGCCCCGGCAACCAGGGTATATTTGGCGGTCCAGATGCCGCCGCTGTTGCTCATGGTAACGGCCGAGCCGCCGCCGAATTGGCTGAAGTCAACTTTAACCGAGGCCAAACTATCGGTCTCGTTGTCGCCATCGCTATTGGTCCAGGTCGCGGTCACGATATCGCCGATCTTATAGGCGCCATCGGTACCGCTTGCGCCCGAGATCGAAATGTTCGCATCCGTGACGGTCGGCGCGATGTTATCGACCTTGGCATTGGTGGTGTCGGCCGTGACTTTGGTATTGCCGGCATTGTCGGTGACGGTCACCGTGACATTGCGGCCGGTCGTGTCGATCGAGCCCGCGACAATCGTATAAGTCGCGATCCAGCTATTGGCGTTATTGGTCATGGTGACCGCCGAGCCGCCGCCGAACTGCGACAAATCAACGGTGACCCCGGTAAGCGTATCGCTGTTGTTGTCGCCGGCTCCGGTATTGTTCCAAGTTGCGGTAACCGTGTCGCCGATCTTGTAAGTCCCGCCGGTGCCGCTCGCCCCGCCGATCGAAATCCTGCCATCGGTCACGGTCGGTGCGATGTCGTCCACCGTTGCGTTGGTGCTATCGGCGGTGGTGGTGACATTGCCGGCATTGTCGGTCACGGTGACCGCGACATTGCGGCCGGTGGCGTCGATCGCGCCTGCAATTATTGTATAAGTTGCGGTCCAGCTGCCGCCGCTATTGGTCATGGCAACCGCCGTGCCGCCGCCGAACTGGCTGAAGTCAATCTTGACCGAGGCCAGAGTATCGGTCTCGTTGTCGCCGGATCCGGTATTGTTCCAAGTCGCGGTAACAATGTCGCCGATCTTGTAGGTGTCGTTCAGGCCGCTATGGCCGCTGATCGAAATCTTGGCGTCGGTCACGGTCGGCGCGACATTATCGACACCGGCATTGGTGGTGCCGGCCATGGTCTTGGTGTTGCCGGCATTATCGGTCGCGGTGACCGACACATTCTTGCCGGTGCCGTCGATCGCGCCGCCGACGATGGTATAAGTCGCGGTCCAGGTGCCGCCGGAATTGGTGGCGTTCACCGCCACGCCGCCGCCGAACTGCGAGAAATCAACGGTAGCCCCGCTGATGGTGTCGCTGTTGTTGTCGCCCGAGCCGCTATTGTTCCAGGTCGCCGTGACCGTATCACCGATTTTGTAGACGCCGCCGGTGCCGGTCGCCCCCGAAATCGCAATCTTCGCCGCGGTCACGGTCGGCGCGATGTCATCCACCGTGGCGTTGGTCGTATCGGCGGTAGCGGTAACATTACCGGCATTGTCGGTGACGGTAACCGTGACATTTCGGTTAACGGCGTCGAGCGCACCGGCGGCGATTGTATAGCTTGCGGTCCAACTGCCGGAATTATTGGTCATGGTGACGGCCGAGCCGCCGCCGAACTGCGATAAATCGACCTTGACCGTAGACAGGGTGTCACTGTTGCCGTCCGCCGTGGCGCTCCAGGTCACGGTCACGGTGTCGCCGATCTTATAGGCGCCGCCGGTACCGCTCGCTCCGCTCAGCGAAATATTGGCATCGGTCACCGTGGTGGCCTGATCATCCACCGTCACATTGTCGGTGCCGGCGGTGGTCAACGTCCCGTTGCCGTCGGTCGCCGAAACCGACACATTGCGGCCAGTCAGATCGATCGCGCCCGACGTAATGATATAGCTGGCGCTCCAGGTGCCGCCGGAATTGGTTCCGGTCACCGCCGCGCCGCCGCCGAACGCGCTGAAGTCGAAGGTGACCCCGGTGATGCCGCTGTTATTATCGCCCGACCCGGCCGTATTGTTCCAGGTCGCATGAATCGTATCACCGATCTTGTAGGTATTGTTCAGCCCGCTATGCCCACTCACCGCGATCTTCGCCGCCGTGATCGTCGGGCCGAACAGCGGAGTCAGCACGAGGTCGTTGCCGCTGCCGGCGGCATAAGAGGTCGTAAAGAATCTGCCGCCGCCCGAGACCCGCCCGCCTTGGGCCACACCGCTGAAGGTACCGGCAATGTCATCGGCCGCATCATTGTCGATCAACTTATAAGTGTCGTTTTGCCCCGGCGTATAACCGACGGTCAAAGAAAGCGAAGACCCGGTTATCGTGACCGTGCCGATCACCACCACCTGATCATAGCCGGTGCCGGCGGTGGCGCCGGTGATGTCGGCCGCCAGCGTACCGCCCGAGCTGATGGTCAACCCGCCGCCGATGCTCAAAGTACCGGCGCCGCTGTTGGTACCGGCCACGCCGGGGGACAGCGTACCGCCCGAGGCGACGGAAACTGAGCCGTGGATCGTGCCGCTGCCGCCGAGCGTGCCGCCCGAGGCCACCGTGACCGCGCTGCCCGAAGCGGTGCTGCCGGTCACCAGCAGGATGCCGCCGTTAACCGTGGTCGCCCCGGTGTAGGTGTCGGTATTGGAAAGCGTGAAGGTGCCGGAGCCGGTCTTGGTCAGCGCGCCCGCGCCGCCGATCACTCCCGAGAAGGTGGTGGAGCTGTTGTCGCCCCCCACCGTCAGGGTTCCCCCGTTCATCACCGTGACCGTGCCGGCCCCCGCCAGCGACCCGATGGTTTCGTTGTTATACACAGTAAGCGTGCCGGTCACGGTAGCCGCCACGCTATCGGCGATCGCGGCTCCGTTACGGACCGTCACACCACCGGCGCTGACCGTGAGGGCTCCGGTGAAGCCGTTGGTACCCGACAGGGTGAGCGTGCCGGAACCGGTCTTGGTCAGGCCGCCGGTACCGTTGATCGCGCCCGAAAATGTCGTGGAAGTGGTGTCGGCGCCGACGGTCAGGGTATTGGAGCCCAGCGTCACCGTGCCGGCCCCCGCCAGCGAGCCGATGGTTTCAGCGTTCGACAAGACAAGCGTGCCGGTCACCGTCACCGCGCTGCTGTCGGAAATCGCGCTGCCGCCGCTCGCGGTC
Organism: Rhodospirillaceae bacterium; assembly: GCA_037147415.1. Lineage (GTDB taxonomy): Bacteria > Pseudomonadota > Alphaproteobacteria > Azospirillales > Azospirillaceae > BOG-933. Next base: position 19,449 of record JBAWVF010000053.1, read on the forward strand.
AAGGTTCCGGCGGAAACCAGGGTGGCCCCGGTGTAGGTGTTGGTGTTGGTCAGGGTCAGCGTGCCGGCGCCGGTTTTGGTCAGGCCGAAGCCGGTGCCGCCGATGACCCCGGACAGGGTGGCCGAAATCGAGTTGGCGACATCGACCGAGGCGGTGCCGCTCAGCGTGATCGCATTGTCGATGGTGCCGGCCCCGGTGATCGCCAGCGTGGTGCCGGCGGCCAGGGTTATCGTTGCCGTGCCGGTTCCGAGTTTGGCATCCGAGGCGATGGCCAGCGTTCCGGCCGAGACCGTGGTTGCGCCGGTGCGGGTGTTGGGTCCCGACAGGGTCAAGGTTCCGCCCCCCGCCTTGGTCAGGGTGCCCGAATCCGACAGGACTCCGGACAAGGTAACCGCATTGGCATTGGTAATCGTGGCCGCCGCAGACAAGGTGATCGCGTTGTCGATGGTATCCGCGCCGGTAATGGTCAGATTGCCGCCGTTCAGAACGATGTCGCCACCGACCAACCTTGTATCGGAGGCAACCGATACCGTGCCGTCGATTATGGCCAGCGCACCGGTGGCGCTGGAATTGGAGATATTGCTCAGGGTCAAGGTGCCGGCCCCGTCCTTGGTCAATTCGCCCGAGCCCGACAATGCTCCGGACAAGGTAACCGCATTGGCGTTGGTAATCGTGCCCGCCGTGGACAAGGTGATCGCGTTGTCGATCGTATCCGTGCCGGTGATGATGAGATTACCGCCGTTCAGTCGCAGGGCTGCGGTGCCGCTTCCGAGGCCGCTGTCTCCGGTGATCGACAGCGTGCCGGCGTTGATCGTGGTGGTGCCGCTATAGCTGTTGGAACCGGACAGGGTCAGCGTGCCGGCACCGGTCTTGATCAGCGCCCCGGTTCCGCTTCCGTCGGAAATGACCGAGCTGATAGAGAAGTTGTCGCCGCTGCCGTTGTTGAGGAAAAGAGTGCCCGCTAGAGAGAGCTTGCCCGTGCCGCCGATAGTCAGGCTGTCGCTGCCGCCGGTGATGCCTCCGTCCAGGGTAACGTTGTCCGCCACCGTCACGTCGGAGCCCAATGTGATCGAGTAGCCGGAAGCCGCGAACTTGATGGTGGAGCCGGTGGTGGCGTAGTTCAGCGCCTCGCGCAACGACAAGCCGCCGCCGTCGGCCTTATCGGCGGCGTAACTGCCGTCGATGGTGGCATCAACGCCGGAATCCTGCGCAGTGGTGACGATCAGCGACCCGTCCACGGTAATCGTAAAGGACTGGTCGTAATTACTGGTGCCGTCATTGACCCGGATCACCACGGTGTAGTCGCCGGTGGTCATTGTTGACGGAGAGGCCGCCCGCAGGCCGGTTCCGCTGATATTGAACAGATCGAAGGTCGTGCCCGAGGTCGCGGCGTTCACCGAAACGATGCTATAGGTCGGGCCGCCGCCATCGACATCGGTCACCGACAAGGTGCCGACCGTAGCATTGGTCGGATCGAAGGTGCTGACCGTCGTGTTGGTCAGCCCGATCGCGGTCGGGGCGTCGTTGACGGCGGTGATGTCGACCTTGACCTGGATCGCGGTCCCGGACGAAGCGGTTCCGTCATTGGCCTTGACCGTGAAGGCATTGACACCGGAGCCGTTGACATTGGCGGCCGGGGTCCAAACCAGGGATTCGCCCGCGGATAACAAAGTGGTCCCGGCCACGACCGGGCTTCCGCCCTTGGTCAAAGTACCGGAAGATACCGCCGCGATCAGGAACGACAGGGTCGAACTCGGATCGGCATCGGCCGCATTGGAAGCGGCCAGCAAGTCGGCGTAGGTGATGGTATAAGCCGTGTCCTCGGTCGCCCCGGTCAGCGTCGTGATCGAGGTCAGAGTCGGCGTATCGTTGATCGAGGTTGCGGTCACCTTGGTCGTGCTGTCGGCGGTGCCGTCCACGGTGCCGTCGTTCGGAGTCAGGGTGAAATGGGTATCGACCGTGCCGCCGACCGCGACCTGATTGGCGGTCGGAGTAAAGATCAGCGCCCGCAGCTCGCTTTGAACCGTTGCCGCCGCGGCGCGCGAGGTCTCCAAAGTATAAGTTCCGGTGCTGTTCTTAGTCAGGCCGGTGCCGGATAACACCCCGTTGGCGTCGGTCAAATTGCCGCTGCCGTCTTTGACCAGAATCGTGATTTTGACGGTACCGCTGTTATCGACCTCGCCCACGGTGACATTGGCAAAGGGCGTGGTGGTCGCGTTGTCGTTGACGGTGCCGGCTGTCGTGAAGGTGCCGCCCACGGTCGGGGCATGGTTCAACGCGGTCAGCACGAAGTCGTTGCCGCTGCCGCCGGTATAGCTGACCCCGAGATCGCGGTTGGTGGTCAGATTCTTCGTGGCGCTTTGGGCCAGGCCTGTAAACGCGCCGGTAATCGCATCGACGGCGTCGTTATCGATCAGCGTAAAGCCGGCACCCGGCACGATCCCGGTCGATTGATAGGTGGAATCGACGGTCAAGGACAGCGTCGCGCCGGTCACATCGACCGCCCCCGTCACCGCGACCTGATCATAGCTGGTCCCCGCGGTGGTGGCGCCGTTGATATCCATGGCCAGCGTGCCGCCCGAGGCGACGGTCAGTCCGCCATTGACGGTCAGCTTGCCGGCGGTGCCGGCCGCACTGGTGGCACCGGGCGCCAGAGTCCCGCCCGAGGCGACCGAAACCCCGCCATTCACGGTCCCGGTCCCGGTCAGAGTGCCGCCGCTGCCGACCGTGACCAATCCCGCCGTGGAGCCGTTGAGCGTGCCGGTGACCAGCAGAGCGCCGCCGGAAATCGTGGTGGTGCCGGTGTAGGTATTGGTGCCCGACAGGGTCAGGGTGCCGCTGCCGGTCTTGACCAGATTGCCGGTACCGGTGTTGGAGATGACGCCCATGAACTCGGTGTCGGAATTGTCACCGCCGGCCGTCAGGGTATAGTTCCCCAGTTTAACTTTGGCGTTTGTATTATTCCCGAAAAGACTGCCGACCGTCTCATTATTCAGCAGGGTCACGGTACCGGAGCCATTAACCCGAAGCGAGCCGGTATCGGCGATCGCCGCTCCATTTTTCAGGATCAGGGTGGCGGAGTTTACTACGGACGTAACACCGGTATAGGTATTTGCTCCGGACAGCGTCAGCGAGCCGCCGCCGCCGCTATCGGTCAAGGTCAGCTGGCCGCCGGTGCCGCTGATCACTCCCGCAAATTCGGTGACCGCGCTGGCGCCGCCCTGAGTCAGCTTGTTTGCCCCCAGCGAGACGCTACTTCCCGCCACGCCGCTCAGCGAAAAGATGCTCTCATTTCCCCCGATGGTGAACGTGGCGCCGCTGGCCACCGTCACCGCGCTGCCGTCGGCGATCCTCTCAGCCGCGCCGGTGGCCAGGGTGCCGGCCGAAATCGTGGTGTCGCCGGTATAGGTGTTGGCACCCGACAGGGTCAGCGTGCCGGCGCCGGTCTTGGTCAGCCCGCCCGCGCCGGCCAGCACGCCGCCGATGATCAGGGTATCGGAGCTGCCGTTGGTCACGGTCAGAACATAGCCCGACCCGATGGTAAAGGTGCCGAAGGTCAGCGTTGCGCCGCTGTCCGAATCGGCATCCAGGGTCAAGCTTTCACCAAGAGAGGAGGACGCGGTGGCCGACACCGTCGCCCCCAAAGACCCGGCCAGAACAATCGTCTGATACCAGTCGCAAGAAGTCATGACTCGCGGCCATAATGGATAGATATCTATG
>JBAWVF010000054.1:0-23094 GCA_037147415.1 Rhodospirillaceae bacterium
CAGACGCCAGACCGCCCTAAAATTTCCAGAAAATCGGCCAGTTAGAATGGCTGCACAGGTTCCGCACCCCCCAAACCTCGCAAACGCTCGATCCCTGCCCGGTGGCAGAAATCGCCGAACGGATTCGCTTGACTTACACCGCGAAACACAAACAAAGTATTGACAATGTCGTCAGCAAAACTAAAGCCTATTGGCTTTAAGCTTACCGAGGTTTATCATCAATATCTTCGCCTGACATGCCACTCCATTTCTATCATAAAGTGGGCCATACTCGACACAATGCAACTCATAACTCCTCAAAAACCATTCATTGTTTGCAGAAACCGAGCACAGAAAATGAATCATTACAGCTATTACAGACACAAAAGCCAAATATTTAGATACAATTACTATAGTTCCTCTTAGGTATTGATACAAGTCCGCATAATATTGGGATCCTTCTCGAATATAATTACACAGCCACGTGAAACAGCGAGGATCCAAGTCATTTTTATCGAATATATTTTTGGAGTCCGATTGAAAATCTCCGCGAGTCACCGACGGCAGTGGCATCACCGGTTTCAAGTCGACATGATATTTGCTTTGAACGCCGTTTACAGACGCACTCCCAGAATAAAATCGATCGCACTTCTTAATAAAATATTTTTGATCAGTATAAATATCCTGTTTCAAAGTAGAAATTATACGAGCCAAAAATTTAATAATCAATTCACGAGTTTTTTTCGACTGAATCCAAATAAGGCAGCATTCGCTGCAATGAATTCCGCATCAACAAGCAAAACACCTGCGGTGGCAAAGACCGCAAGGTCGCGGAGAGAGCCTTTCGGGGAGCGATTCCGTACCATCTGACAGCTCCTCACCCAGAGTTCACACGACAAAAGGCACGCGCAAAACACGCGCCACACACCGCTTAACTTGGATTCCAGAAGAAACTTTGAGCTGACTCAATTCTCTGACAGAGAACCACCGGCTTGCTTCGCAAGCAACTCGCCATACGACATATTAACGCCGCACAGCACATTTCATGGTAGCTGTGATCGTTATCACAGCTAAGGTCGCCAGTCAATGATTAAAATGAGAGATATTCAAAAGTGCAACCTTAGACATGCATTCGTATGCCATGAACCATCGGCCCGAAGTTGCCTGAAAAACCAAAAGCTTATTAATTAAATTTTCTACAATCTAAACCACACTCAATAGCCGTTCAATCCCGACCCGGTGGCAGAAATCGCCGAACGATTCCATCGGCTCGCGCTCTGCGGCATAGAGCGCAAACAGCGGCTCGAGAACGCCGGCAATGTCGGCCAGCGCTACCCGGTCGCGCAACAAACTGTTGAGCCGGGTGCCGCGAGTATCGCCGCCGACATAAACCCGGTAACAGCCCAGGGCGCAGCCGACCAGTCCGATATCACCCAAATACGGCCGGACACAACCGTTCGAACAGCCGCTGATCCGAACGGAAATACGGTCCTTGACCAAGCCGTAGCCGGCCATGACTTCGGCGATAGCATTGAGAATCGCCGGTTGCACGCACTCGGCCTCGGCCAGCGCCAAATCACAGGACCGCAAAGCCGGGCACGCCAGCGACCAACGCTCCAGCGGAATCAAGTCCTCAGCCAGTTGTACGCCGAAGCGGCGCAAATCGGCTTCGACCGCGGCTCGTTTATGAGCCGGCAGATCACACAGCAAAATATCCTGATCGGGAGTCAGCACCAGCGTCGGCCAGTATTTCTGAATGACCGCCCGCAGCCCGGTGCGCAAACGGATAGTCTCGGAGTCGGCAATACGCCCGGCCGGCAGCGGAATCCCGAGAAACCAGTGGCCGTCGCCCTGAGCATGCCAGCCCATCAGATCGGGCACCTCCATCACCGGCTGCGGTACCGGGTCGGCAAGCGGATGCCCGAGACATTCCTCGAGAAAGCGCTTGGCCGCGGCAACACCGTGTTCGGCGATAAAGTATTTCAAGCGTGCGCGATCACGATTGTTCCGGTCACCATGCTCCCGGTGCAAACGGACCACCGCTTCCGCGGCCGGCAACAGATCGTCGGGCTCGATAAAACAAGTCGGGATCGCCAAAAAAGGGAAGGTTTTCGGCCGGTCCGGCCTGAATCCCAGACCACCGCCAAGGGCGAAATTATAGCCGATCAGCCGCTCTTCTTCAAATAGTGCAATAATACCAAGGTCGTTGGCCAGCACATCGACCGTATTATCATCGGGTGTGGCCAGAGCAATCTTGAATTTCGAGGGTAAGTAGCTCTGCCCGTAAACCGGCTCGATTTCTCTACGGTCAACGGTACCGGCATACTGCTTTTCATCACCCAGCCAAAGATCATGATAGGCATAGCTGCGGGGCCGGAACAGCCGGGACAGGCGCAGGGCATCGTCATGAATGCGGGCGTGGACGCTGTCCTTGATCGGCACCGGATTGGCCATGACATTGCGCACGACATCGCCGCCGGTGCCGAAGGTGCTGAGCAGCCCGTGATTAATGTCGGCAACCAACAGCTTGAGATTGCCCTTGGCCACGCCGTGAAACTGAAGGCCCTGACGGCTGGTCACCCGCAACGAACCGTCGCCGTAGCTGCCGGCCAAATCATCAAGCCCCAAATATTGACCGGGAGTGATCCGTCCGGCGGGAACGCGCACACGCACCATCAACCGCCGGCTCTTATCGCGGTCACCGCCCTCAAAAATACCGTGAAACTTGAGCAAAGAGCGGTCCCGGTCGGAAAACCGGGCGGCGTCGCTTGCCAAGGACTCGGCAATGGTCCCGCGCAAGCTACGGCTTTCCGATTTCCCGCCCTCGACCGCAGATGGCGCGCCCGTCTTCGTCATACCGAAACCTTATGCAACTCTGTTGGCCGAACATGCCACGGTTCCGCCGGTGAAGCCAAGAGCGGGCGACCATCGGCGTCGATCAAGCCGCGAAGAAAAAGCTGGTCCAAACGGTCGACAAAAAAAGCCACCGTCGAAGGTCGTTCGGCACCTTCCAACCAATTTTGTTCCAAAGCCGCCAGAATCGCGGGCTGGCCCAATTCGGCCTCCCACAAAATACCGAGCAGAGAGGTCAGCACCTCCTCATGCTCGCGCTCCTCGTCGCTCACGCAGCGGGCGGCATCGGCACGCTCGCGCAGGCCGGTTTCAGGACCGGCGCCCAAACCGAAGTCGGGCAATCTCCGGCGTTCGGGCGTGGAAAGCAGCCAATGCGCCACCTCGTGCACGATCACCGAGGCTTCGGAACGGGTGCGGATGGCGTGACCGTCCCAACTGAAGGCCGCCGCCGGCTCCTCGTCGATGGTCGGAATCCCGAACATCTCGGCCAAACGAACCGCCGCGGCCCGGTGAGCCGGCGTGTCAACGCTGCCGGGGGTCACCGGCCAGGTTGCGCGAATCCGCTCGAACGCCGACTCCGCACGCGGCCGGTCCACAAGGTATCCGGCAAACCGCGCAAGGGCTGTGGCAAGAGCGTCGGCAGCAATCGGCGTCATGATCATGGCAGTATCGAACGATCCGGTGAAAAAAGTTTGCCAAGCTAGCACGGCACATTCGTTACCGGAAGGGTTGCCGGGCAGGAACCCCGTGGTGTACATCCTGGTCAGTCGAAGACCGACGGGTTATATATCGGACCGCTTCATGCCGCTCCAGATCGCGTATGGCACCTGTCCGCAGCAGCCGGCCGCCAGGGCTCCGGGGCCGCTGCTCTCGCTGGTTATCCCGTTCTATAACGAGGGTGCCAATGTCGAGGAGTTGTTCAACCGGCTGTTGCCGGTGCTGGACGGGCTGGACATTCCCGCTGAAATCATCTGCGTCAATGACGGCAGCCGGGATGACACGCTGGCCCGGTTATTAGAGGCAGGCCGGCGCGACACCCGTGTCAAAGTCATTGAGTTATCACGCAATTTCGGCAAGGAACTGGCGCTGTCGGCCGGGCTGGGCTATGCTTCCGGCGATGCGGTGGTGCCGATGGATGCCGATCTTCAGCACCCGCCCGAGTTGATCGCCGAAATGCTGGTGAAATGGCGCGAAGGCGCCGACATGGTGATTGCGGTGCGCAACTTCCGCACCGGCCAAAGTTTGGCGCACCGGATTTCCGCCCGTATCTTTTACTGGGTCTTCGACCATATGTCGGAGGTCAAGCTGCCGCGCGAGGCAGGCGACTTCCGGTTGATGGACCGCCGTGTGGTGGATGTGATCAACCGCATGCCCGAGCGCACTCGTTTCATGAAGGGCATCTTCGCCTGGATCGGCTTTCGGCAGGTCTGCATTCCCTATGAACAAGGCGAGCGCGCGGTCGGCAATAGCCGCTGGGGCTTTCTGAAGCTGCTTCACCTGTCGATCGACGGGCTGACCGCGTTTTCGACTTTCCCCTTGCGGGTGTGGGGCATTATCGGCGGCTCGGTTTCTTTGATAGCCTTCCTCTACGGCCTGTTCCGGGTGGTGCGGACCCTGGTTTACGGGGTGGATGTGCCGGGGTTTGAGACACTGCTCGTGACCATCCTGTTCCTGGGCGGGATTCAGCTGTTGATTCTCGGCATCATAGGCGACTATCTCGGCCGGGTGTTCGCCGAGGTCAAGGGACGGCCGTTATTCGTGGTCCGCGCCGCTTATGGCTGGGACAACGGCCCGGAGCCGGACGCAAATAACCGGACGCAAACACCCGCTCTTGAGATCAAGCCTTAATGGCTGCCGAAACCCGCGCCCTGCCCGGCAACGAGTTTATCCATCTCGACCACTTGTTCGATGATCTGGCTCGGGCGTGGGTGCTTACGGTCGGCATATTGATTGTCCTGACTTATCATGAATACGGCATCATCTGGGACGATGAGGTTCAGAACGAATACGGTCATAAACTGTTATCCTATTATCTGTCGGGTTTTCGCGATCATTCGGCGTTTGAATATCAAAATCTGTATTTATATGGTGGCGCTTTTGATTTGCTGGCGGCGGCACTCAACCGATTTTCAACACTTGGTGAATATGAAACCCGTCATCTGCTTGGCGGATTCGTCGGATTAACAGGCATAATCGGAACTTGGCGCTTGGCCCGAAGACTCGGCGGCGAACGGGCCGGCTTCTTTGCCGTCGTGCTGCTGACGCTGGTGCCCGACTATTACGGCCACATGATGGTCAATCCGAAAGACATACCGTTCGCCTGCGGTATGATTTGGACTCTGCACTTCGCGTGTTGCACGATCGATCAATTACCGAAACCACGTTTACGCACGGTGCTGGCGCTCGGGTTGGCACTGGGATTGACACTCGGCACTCGGATTGGTGCGGTGCTGGACGGGTTCTATCTGGTGCTGGTTCTCGGGCTTTATCTCGTGCTGCTGCGAAGCGCAGGGACATCCACCGCCGAGGTCGCCCGCCATGCCGGCCGGCTTGTCCTATCCTATCTGCCGGCGCTGGCGGTGGCCTATGTGGTCATGGGTATTTGCTGGCCGTGGTCGTGGCTGGCACCGGCCAACCCGCTGGTGGCGCTTCAGGTGTTTTCGCATTTCACCTGGCCGAACTCGGTACTGGCGGCCGGGGTGCTGTTCAAGGCCTCCGATCCGCCGGCCTGGTATCTGCCGCTGATGCTGGCGGTGAAACTGCCCGAAGCGATGCTGGTCGGGCTGGCGCTGGCGACCGGGTACGGGGTCGATCGGTTGGTGCGTTGGCTGTATAATCGCGAGGCCGGGTTTACGCTCGACGCCACCGGACTGTACCGGCTTCAGCATATCATGGTCATGCTCGCCGCCCTGTTTCCGATCGGGTATTTCGTCCTTGCGCGGCCGGAAGTATACAACGGCATTCGTCATTTTTTATTCGTCGTGCCGCCGCTGGCGGTGCTGGCCGGGCTGGCCTCTAATCAGCTCTGGAACCATGTCGGACGGAAGCCCCGGCCGGTGCGCCGCTCCGTTCTGTCCATCTTTATCGCGGCGCTGGTTATCCAGTGCTGGATCATGATGGAACTGCATCCCAACCAGTATATTTATTATAACGCGCTGGTCGGCGGAGTGCGCGGCGCCAACGGCAAGTATGAGCTGGACTATTGGGGCACCTCGATCGCCCAAGCCGCCGAAGAGTTGGCAACCTATGTTCGTGATGAAAACGGCGGCAAGCCGATCGAGCGAACGTATAAAGTTCTGGTCTGCGCACATCCTGCGTCGGCCATGTATTTTCTGCCCAAACAGTTCGTGCTGACCCGCAATATCCCCGAGGGCGACTTTTTTATCGGCCTCACGCTTTCAGGCTGCAACAATAGTGTCGACGGCCACCAGATCTTCCGGGTCGAGCGTTTCGGCGTCCCGCTGGCCGTGGTCAAGGACCGGCGGAGCCTGAAGGCCCCGCCGTAACCTTCAAATCGCCTGAAAATCGAGGCCGACGTCGAAATTCTTGACCGTATGGGTGAGCCAGCCGAGCGAAATCATGTCGACCCCGGTCTCGGCGACCGCGCGCACCGTCAGAGGCGTCACCCCGCCCGAAGCCTCGGTAATCAGCCGGCGATTGACCATGGCAACCGCCCGGCTCAAAGTTTCGGGCGCCATGTTGTCGAGCAGCACCGCATCGGCATTCAGGGTCAGCAACTCTTCCAACTGCTCCAGCGTGTCGACTTCGACCTCGATCTTGACCATGTGCCCGACCGCGGCGCGGGCGCGGGTAATCGCCGCGCGCAAACCGCCGGCCACCACCAGATGATTGTCCTTGATCAGCACCGCATCATCGAGCCCGAAGCGGTGATTGCTGCCGCCGCCGACCCGCACCGCGTATTTCTCAAGCGCACGCAGACCGGGTGTGGTCTTGCGCGTGCAGACGATCTCGGTCGGCAAATCGCCGAGATAATCCACCAGCGCGGCGGTCGTGGTCGCAATGCCGCTTAACCGTCCCAGAATATTCAGCGCGGTGCGTTCAGCGGTCAGAATCGGCCGGGCACCGCCATCTATCTCGGCAAGCGTGGTTCCGGCGACAACATCGGCGCCGTCTCCGTGTGTAATCGTAATATTCAAGCCCGGATCGAGCATGCGGAAGGCCGAAAGCGCGACCTCAAGCCCGGCGATCCGTCCGGCATCACGAGCAACCAGCGCGGCGCGGGCGCGGGCTCCGGGCGGCACCACGGCATCGGTGGTCAGATCACCGGCCCGCCCGAGATCCTCCTCCAAAGCCCGCAGGATCAACGGCTCATAGAATAATGGATACAGCGGAGAAACGGGAATATGTGTTGTCGGCATGACGCAACTCGCAAGCGATGACGGTTACAAAGAAAGCTCGGCCAGAAACAAAAAATGGCGCTCGGGTGTCGCGGCGGCGTCCGGAAAGTCGGTGCGGTAATGAGCGCCCCGACTCTCACGCCGACACAAAGCCGCTTCGGTAATCAGGCGCCCGGCCAGGATCAGATTGCGCAATTCCGACCACAGCGCGACCGGAGCATCCGGCCCAGGCTCCGACAGGGCCAAACCATCCAAACGGCGCTGCAAATCGGCAAGACCGGACCGAGCCGCAAGCAACCCGGTCTCATCGCGCACTAAACCGACCCGGTCATAAAGAATCCGGCGCAGTGTTTGAACCATCTCCGCCATTTCCGGACCGGCCGCGGCCGGAGGCACCGCGGGCGGCGCGGGCAATGCCACCGCAACCGGCGCCTCTTCGTCGTACCCGGCCATGTCCTCGGCGATACGGCGAGCGAACACGATCGCTTCCAACAGGGAATTGCTGGCCAGTCGGTTGGCGCCGTGAACCCCGGTATTAGCCAACTCGCCACAGGCCCACACCCCCGGCAGCGAGGTACGCCCGCCGGCATCGGTGGTCACCCCGCCCATGTGATAATGCGCCGCTGGCGCAATCGGAACCGGAGTCGCAAAGGCATCGAACCCGGCGTCGCGGCACAGCCCGAGCACGGTCGGAAAGCGCGCCGCCCCGGCCTTAGCCAAAGCCGGGCGCAAGTCGAGCGTCACGATTTCACCCGCCTGCAAGCGTCGCCATTCGGCCCGGGCCACGATGTCGCGCGGCGCCAACTCGGCCAGCGGATGCTCACCGGGCATGAAGCGGTGACCGGCGCCGTCGAGCAGCAACGCCCCCTCGCCGCGCAAAGCCTCGGATAACAGCGGCAAGGCCCGACCATCACCGGCCGGTGCCGCCGCCAGCGCGGTCGGATGAAACTGCACGAATTCCAGATCGCCGAGTCGAGCCCCGGCACGAGCCGCCATCGCCAAGCCGTCCCCGGTCGACTCGGGCGGATTGGTGGTGCGCTCGTAAAGCCGGCCGATCCCGCCGGTTGCCAGCACGACTCGGGCACTCCGATAGAACACCCAGCCCTGCCCGGCCTGCCAGGTCAACAACCCGGCAACCCGCCCCTCGCTCATCACCAGATCGATGGCGTAACAATTTTGAACCACGCGGATCGAGGGCGTTCGTCGCACCCGTCCGATCAGACTGCCGACCAGGGTGCGCCCGGTGGCATCCCCGCCGGCATGGAGGATGCGTGAACGGCCGTGCGCGCCTTCGCGCCCCAACAGCGGGTTACCCTCGTCGTCACGATCGAACGGCAGACCCTCGGCGATCAGCGCCCGCATTTCCCGGGCGCCGTCCTCGGCCAACAGGCGCACCATCGCCTCGTCGCACAGACCGGCCCCGGCCATCACGGTATCACGCGCATGGTCGGCCGGCGTATCGTCGAGCGCCACCGCCGCCGCCACCCCGCCTTGCGCAAGGTCGCTGGAGCCCCCGGCCAGCAGCGGCGTCTTGGTCAGCAACGTGACCGGCCGCGGCGCCAAACGAAGCGCCGCCAGCAAGCCGGCCAGCCCCGAACCGACGACGATCACGCCCCCGCCCTCGGCGACGTTATTACTCCCACCGCCTTCGGCGGTCACCGCGCGAGCAGGCGTGGTCATCAACAGCGTCCTTCCTTTTTTTCGGCCCCCCGAGTCTATTTCCCGACCGCGATCATACGTTCGACCGCACGGCGAGCCCGCTCTGCAATCGCGGGATCGATCTCGACCCGCGGCTCGAGCGTCAACAGCGATTCCCGGATATTGGTCAAGGTTATCCGCTTCATGTAGGGGCACAGATTACACGGGCGGACGAACTCGGTATCCGGGCACTCGGCAGCGACATTGTCGCTCATCGAGCACTCGGTCACCAGCATGACCTTCTTCGGCCGCTTGTCGTGAACATATTCGACCATACGTGCGGTCGACCCGACGAAATCGGCAATATTCAGCACATCGGGCGGGCATTCGGGATGGGCCAGCACGAACAACCCCTCGTGCCGAGCGGTGTATTCGGCGATCTCGCCGGCGGTAAAGCGTTCGTGAACCTCACAACTGCCTTCCCAGGGGATGATTTCCACCTTGGTTTTGCCCGCCACATATTTAGCAAGGTATCGATCGGGCAGGAAGATCACCCGGTCAACACCCAGCGACTCGACAACTTCGACCGCATTGCCCGACGTACAGCAGATATCGGTCTCGGCTTTCACCTCGGCGGAGGTGTTGACATAGGCGACCACCGGCACGCCGGGATAGCGCACGCGCATGGCGCGCACATCGGCCCCGGTAATCGAAGCGGCCAGAGAACAGCCGGCTTCAAGATCGGGCATCAACACGATCTTGTCGGGGTTAAGCAGTTTTGCGGTCTCGGCCATGAAATGAACGCCGGCCAGCACGATCACCTTGGCTTTGCTTGCCGCCGCCTTGCGGGCAAGCGCCAGCGAGTCGCCGGTGATATCGGCAACACAGTGATAGATTTCCGGCGTCATGTAGTTATGGGCCAGGATGACCGCGTCTTTTTCGTGCTTAAGACGCAGGATGTCATGGATCAGCGGCGCATGGATCGGCCACTCGATCGCAGGGATCACCCGTTTAACCCGCTCATAAAGCGGCCGAGTAGCGGCAAAAGCCTCCGGGCTAAAGCTCGGTTCATCGCGGGTAACAGCAAGGGCAACAGTCATCGCGTTGGCCATCTCGGAAGGGAACCCGCCTGCAAACAGGACGGGGCCATGGTGACGGAGGGTCGGGTCCTCTCGGGGTAAACCAAATAGTCGGCGCCCCGTCAAGTCAACCCGATTTCTTCGGTCCGGTTTATTCGGTGAAGCGGCCCCGACCATCCACGTCGAACCGTTGCCGAGCTAGCGATAATGCGCGATAATACAGCGCACGATACCATTTTCTGAGATGATCGAGGATGAGCCGGTGATATCGACGGTTGCGTACGGGGTCGTAACGGGGCTCGGCTTGGCAGCGGCGCCGCTGTGGTGGCTTTACCGTCGCCTGAAGCAAGAGCGTGCCTTGTCCGGGGTTTTGACCGACCGTCTGGCCGCTTTATTGACCACCGCACCATCGGCCGGCTGCGGTTGGCCGCTCGAAAGCACGGCCACGGCCCCCGGATTCGTCGCGGCCGACCTGGCACCGCTGCTCGGACTTGCCGGAGTCGGTCGCCCCGAGGATATCGCGACGGCGTTAGCCCCGACGGATTCAAGCGCATTCCTTCATGCAATCAACGCTCTACGTGATAACGGCCAAGGCTTTCGGCTCGAGATCGCCACCCGGGACGGACTGACCCGCTTAATGGTCAGCGGCCGGCGCCAGGACGATCACCTTGTCCTGTGGTTCGAGGATGCCGGCGAGCTTGCGGCCGAACGGGCGCGCGGTACCGCGGCACTGGCGGCGCTGGCAGTGGCCGAAAGCCGCGCCGACACCCTGCAAGCGGTGCTGGATACCCTGCCGGTGCCGGCTTGGCTGCGCCGCGACGATTTGTCGCTGACCTGGTGCAATGCCGCTTATGCCACGGCGCTCGACACTACACCCGATGCGATCGTGTCGGCGGGCAGCGAATTGGGCAGCGGCAAGGCTTTGGCCAAGCGAGTCCGCACCGAAGGCATCGCCCGAACCGAAGCCCGCCGCGTGGTGATCGGCAGCGACCGCCACGTCATCGAGGTTACCGAGTCGCCGCTCGGCGGTCCCGGTCACGGCCAGCGTCAGGGAGCGACCGGGATCGGCTTTGCCATCGACCGCACCCGCGAGGAAGCGATTCGCGCCGACCTCGGGCGCCATGTCACGGCTCATGCCGCGGTGCTGGAGCAGCTTGGCTCGGCCATTGCCGTCTATGGCGCCGACCGCCGGCTGAGCTTCTACAACCAAGCCTATGTCCGTCTGTGGGGCCTCGACGAATCGTGGCTAGCCACGCTGCCCGGCTTCGGCGAGGTTCTGGAGGAATTACGGACTCGGCGACGCCTGCCCGAATACGCCGATTTCCCGCATTACAAGAAAGAGAACCTCGCACTGTTCACCGGCCTGATCGAGCCGCGCGAAGATTTGATGCATTTACCCGACGGCACCACCCTGCGCGTGCTGATCGTGCCCCACTCATTCGGCGGTCTGATGTTCGTGCTGGAGGATGTCACCAACTCGCTGGCACTCGAATCCTCGTACAACATCCTGATGGCGGTCCAACAGGAGACCCTCAACAATCTGGCCGAAGGCATCGCCGTGTTCGGCGGTGACGGCCGGTTAAAGCTGTCGAACCCGGCTTATGCCGCCATGTGGGGATTGTCGCCCGATGATCTGGCCGGAGAGCCGCACATCGCCGACATCATGGAAAAAGTCCGGGCCCTGCTCGATCTCGGCGAGGACTGGCCCGGATTGAAAAGCCAAATGGTGTCCGCGGCGCTGGAACGGGTGGCACGCGATGGCCGGCTTCAGCGCACCGACGGCACGGTTCTTAATTTCGCCAACGTCCCTCTGCCCGACGGCGCCGTGCTCACCACCTACCTGGACGTCACGGACCGGGTCAAGGTTGAACAAGCGTTACGCGCCCGCAATGCCGCGCTTGCCGATGCCGACCGGCTTAAAAATGAGTTTCTGGCTAATGTTTCCTATCATCTGCGCACGCCGCTGAACTCGATCATGGGTTTTGCCGAGATGCTGTCGCAACAATATGTCGGCAGCCTTAATGAACGCCAACTTGAATATAGCCATAATGTCTTGGCTTCCGGCACTCATTTGCTTTCGATGATTAATGATATTCTCGACTTGGCTACGATCGAGGCCGGTTACATGGCGCTCGACCAGGGACCGGTCAATATTTCCACATTGTTCGACGGGGTCGCCGGACTTGCCCGGGAATGGACCGCAAAACAAAGCCTGCGTCTTGAGATCGATTGCCCCGGCGATATCGGTGAAATCGAAGCCGACGAAAAGCGCCTGAAGCAAGCGCTGCTGACCTTGATCAGTAACGCGATCCACTTCAGCCCCACCGGCGGAACCATCACTCTGACCGCCCGGCGTCGAGAGGATGGACTCGTGCTGACCGTGCGCGATGCCATCGCCTCGGCCAATACCGGGGACGACAACCGACAACCGATCGAACGATTCGAACCGTCCCGACCGTTCGGCACCACGACCGGCGACGACAATGCGGGAATCGGCCTCGCCCTGGTCAAGAGCTTCGTCGAGCTACACGGCGGTCAAATCGGTATCGAGGGCTGCTTCGGCCAGGGAACCGCAATCCATTGCATCCTACCGACCGGGACCGGGGGGCAAGCGGTCCCCGGCAACTGAACCGCGCCTGTCTCCCATGCGCCTGTCTCCCATGCGCCTAATCATGGACAAAATCCCGCCGCCGCGCCATGGTGTCACCATGTCCATTGCCGAGGTCGAAGCCGCAACCCGCCTGTTGATGTATCTGGTCGGCGCCCTGATGATCGGCATCGGGGCGACGATGAGTTTGCGCGCCATGATGCCGCCCATGCTCGGCCGTCTGTTCCAGGTTGCCGAGGTTGAGCGTAAATATCTGGATAAGCTCCGGGACGGCTATCTGGTGCGCAATCGCGTCAGAGCGCTTCAGGCCGAGGAAACCAAGCTGGAAGAAGAACGCCTGCGCATGGAAGGGGAGTTGCGCAAGCTTCTAAAGGAAATGGAATCGACGGGACCACGGATTCCCGATTTCATCCACGAGGTCGGAGAACCGCGTCCCGGCTTGAAACGATATCTTGCTCGACTGAGTGTCGATTCCTCATCACCCTTTATCAGACTGTCGTCCGAGATTTACAATCCGATCTGGCATCATATCAATGTGGCCGAGATTTGGGCCTCCTCCCGCGAAGAGGCGAAGCAACTGCTGGAACTTGCCTATTCCGAGAAACTCGGCTTCCAGAAAGTGCTGGCCGACAGCGCGAACTTCCAATCCGAAAGTACCGTCCGGTGAACTCATTGCTGGTTTCCCTGATCGGGCTGGTTATCGCCGTTTGGCTGGGCAGTCTGGTGGTCCAGATGGAGCGGGAATTAAGCGCGGCGCGACAACGGGTGCGTGTCGCCCGCGATAAAGAAGAAAAGCTTCATCAAATGATCGACAGCATGCTGTCGGAGGAAAAGGCGCTGGCCAACACGATCGTTTCCAAAGAGCATGAAAATGCCGAACTGCGCAGAAGGTTGGACGCAAGCCGGTCCGAAGCACAGGCGCGACAGATGGCACCGCGCTATCGGGTACTGGTGATGAATGCCCGCCGCACCCGGGGTGATAAGGACTGGGTTGTTACCGTGGTCAACTCCGAGTTAATCCGAATCGATTCCGATATGCCTTTGGCCCGGGAATGGGCGGAGGGCCGCAACTATCTGGTCTTCGCCAAATCCGAACAGGAAGCCAAAGAACGGGCCGTCCGTCGATTCCGTCTTCGGCCGGGCACGACGGTCACCGAAATCATGCCGGCCCCCTTCAATCTATTCAGAAACGCACTCAATTCCTGAAATGGACGCCTTGATATGATCCGTCGGCTTATCATACGGCTTCTTTGTTGTCTCACGCTCAGCGCTCCGGGCTGTCTCACGCTCAGCGCTCCGGCTTTTGCCGGTTCTGCGGAGCCGGTCAGCTTCGAGCGGTCGGAACTGACCATCGTCACCGCCGCCGGCACTCGTTACCGATTTGATATCGAAGTGGCAAAGACCGAACCCCAGCTGCAACAGGGATTGATGTTCCGCGACAGCTTGGCTGCCGACGCCGGCATGCTCTTTCTGCTCGGGACCGAGGAAATGGCGGCATTCTGGATGCGCAACACCTTCCTGCCGCTTGACATGCTGTTCATTGCCGGGGACGGCCGGATTACCAACATTCACCGCGACGCCGCTCCCGGTTCGACCTCGATCATCACCTCGACCGCTCCGGTGATCGCCGTCCTTGAATTGAACGCGGGCGTGACCGGCCGGCTTCATATCGCACCGGGAGACCGCGTTGTTTACCCGGCCTTCCACTAATCCGGCTTTACGGGACTATCGACATAACGACCTTGCCCCGGCGGGGGGAATGATGTACCTGAAGCGCTGTCGGGGCGTGGCGCAGTCCGGTCAGCGCGCCAGTTTTGGGTACTGGATGTCGGAGGTTCGAATCCTCTCGCCCCGACCAGCTTTCATAATCGATAATTAATACCGACCGCGCCAAGCGTGCCAGGCCACTAACAACGGCCGCACCGGGTGACGGAGACCGGCCGCGGGAGCCAGCAGGTCATAACCGGAGCGGGCCATCCGCCGCAGGTAATAATCGGCAAGCGTCGCCGGCAGCAGGGCCGGAACCGCCCCGGGCGGGATCGACCCCGACAGACGGCGGGCCGCCAGCAGATGTTCCGTAGCGAGCGTCGCAATTTCGGCCGCGACCGCGGCAAGAGCCGAAGCCCGTGCCCGCCCGCCGAGTAAATCCCCGGCCGATAAATCATGACGTGCCAACAGCTCGACCGGGAGCATCACCCGTCCGTGCTGTATCTGATACGGCACGGCACGCAACAGGCCGACCAGAGCCCTGGCAAGACCGACATGCCGCCCGGCCGGGGCCGCCGCCGGACCGGCCTCCAGCGCTTCAAGCGCCAACATGATCAGCGGCACCGAAGTCGACTCGGCATAGTCGAGAAAGGCCGCCAGGGTTGCGGGAGCTTGATCGTCCAAATCGGTCTCGCGCGCCTCGATCAAGGCATCGAAGTGACACCGGCTCAACCGGTAACGCCCGATCGAATCAGCCAAAGCGTGAAGTACTTCATGGCCCGCAACCGGTGCCGCGCCCGCACTATAAAGAGCTTCAAGCGAATCGCGCCACCACTGCAATCTTATCCGCCCCATCAAGGGCTCGTGCACAAGCTCGCGGGTCCGGGCGATTTCCAGATTGAACGCCAGCACGGCAAACAGCGCCTCGCGTCGCTCGGCCGGTGCAAACAGGACGGTGAGAAAACCGTCATTGTCGCCGGAACGGACTTCCGCCGCACAATAGGACAGCGCATCCGAATGCGAGCCGTCGCCCGAAAAAACCGCCATACTCCACCTTTTCTCCGGCAACGAATTATCTGGAACGATTCGAAACGGCATTATAAAGATATGATATTAAACCGGACACATACAAACGGGGGGGCATTCGGAACCCGGAACACCCGGTTGATGCTCGCCCGTTCCGCCCTACCTTCCGCTCATTCCCGTTTCCCACCAGCCGAGAGGATGCCATGGCTTTCGAACTGCCCCCCCTGCCTTATGCCGCCGATGCCCTTGAGCCCTTCATGTCATCGCAGACCTTGCATCTGCATCACGGCAAACACCATCAGACTTATGTCACTAATCTAAACAATTTGACCAAAGATTCCCCGTTGGCCGCGCTGTCGTTGGAAGAGGTGGTCAAGACTGTTGCCGGCAAGCCGGACCAAATCGGTATCTTCAATAATGCCGGGCAAGTCTATAATCATAATTTGTTCTGGAAAAGTCTGCGCAAGGGCGGTGGCGGTGCCATTCCCGGCGCGCTTGAAAAGAAAATCGTCGAAGATTTCGGCAGTGTCGCAGCCTTTAAGGAAGCTTTCCAGCAGGCCGGACTAACCCAGTTCGGCAGCGGTTGGGCTTGGCTGGTGCTCGACAACGGCAAACTGGCGATCGAAAAGACCGGCAATGCCGACACCCCGCTTGTCCGCGGCAAAACTCCGATCACCGTGGTCGATGTCTGGGAACACGCCTATTATGTCGACTATCAGAATCGGCGCGCCGACTTCCTTAAGGCCTACATGGACAACCTGATTGACTGGGAAGCTGCCGCCGAGCGCTTTGCCGCAGCGATCTAACTCAATCCGGAACTTCCCCCCTGCCACAGCCTCCGTTGCGGCAGGGGGGAAGCGCCCTTTACCCTTCCGACGCTTCGGGTGCCGTTTCTGTTTCAGGCTCTTGTGGATTCCCGCGCCGCAGCCGGCCCTCACCCAGGAACAACAGAATCGGCGCTGCGATAAAAATCGACGAAGACGTGCCGACCACGATACCGAACAACAGAACCCAGGCGAATTCCTCCAGCGCTTCACCACCGAACAGCGCCAGCGGCAAACAGGCCAGAAACACCGTCATCGACGTCCCGAGTGTCCGATTAAGCGTCTCGTTAATACTTTTATCGATCAAATTCCGCAGCGGCATTCTCTTATAAGCACGCAGATTCTCACGCACACGATCATAAACGACAACCTTATCGTTAATCGAGTAGCCCATGATGGTAAGAATTGCCGCAATCGCCGTCAGATTAAACTGTACATCGGTAACGGCATAAAAGCCGATGGTTTTGGTCACGTCCAATATAAGCGTAATGACCGCCCCAAGCCCGAATTGCCATTCAAAGCGAAACCAGATGTAAGCCAGCATGGCCAGAACGGCCAGACCAAGCGCCAACATACCGTTACGAAACAACTCCCCGCTGACCGAAGCACCGACCGCCTCGACCCGACGAATCTGGGTTCCGGCGAAGTCCTTGGCAAGTTCAGCCTTGACCTTTTCAACGGCGGCCTGCTGGACTTGATCCCCTCCGGGCTGACGTTCAAAGCGAATCAGCACATCCTGCGCCGTGCCGAACTGTTGAAGCGCAACCTGCCCCAACCCGAGATGGCTCAGCTTGGCACGAAGCGCCGGGAAATCGGCCGTGGCCGGGGTACGCGCCTCAATGACAATCCCACCGACGAAATCGATGCCGTAATTAAGCCCCGGGTAAAAGAACAGTACGACCGATAAGATGCTGAGCACCGCCGAAACAATCAGGCCGGCATAGCGGCCCTTCATGAACTTGATATCGGTGTCGTCGGGCGCCAGACGAAGACGGTACATGGCGGAACCTCTAAATAAGATATTTATTACCTGAAGCGGGGCGCAACGGAGAGGACCCCCGAAGCGCTAATCCGCTTTATTCAAACCGGCAGTGCCGCCGGGCGCTTCCAACGCAACCAACTGACCATCATCAAGCGAGCCAAAACGGTTGCGGTAAACATCGACGTCAAAATGCCGAAACTGATGGTGACGGCAAAGCCCTTAACCGGCCCCGACCCCAGCCCGAACAGCAACAGCATCTTGATAAGCGTGGTCAAATTGGCGTCAACGATGGTGGCGAACGCCCGTTTGAAACCGGCTTCCATCGCGGCAAAGGGCGACTTGCCCTTGCGCGTCTCTTCCCGTATCCGCTCGTTAATCAGGATGTTGGCATCGACCGACATGCCGAGGGTCAGCAGGATCCCGGCCAAACCCGGCAGAGTCAGGGTCGCCTGCAACAGCGAGAGCACGGCCAAGGTCAGGATCAGATTGAAGATCAACGCCACATTCGCCATCAAGCCGAACAGGCCATAGGCCAACGCCATGTAAATAACGACCAGACTGAACCCGATCAAAATCGAGTAAATGCCGGACCGGATGGCATCGGCGCCGAGATCAGGACCGACCGAACGCTCCTCGATCACGCTCAGCGGCGCGGGAAGTGCGCCCGCGCGCAACAAGACGGCCAGATCATTGGCACTTTGTGCGGTAAAATGCCCGCTGATTTGACCACGGCCGCCGAGAATCGGCTCACGTATAACCGGGGCACTTATCACTTTATTATCGAGCACGATTGCAAAAGGACGACCGACATTGTTACGGGTGACATCGGCAAAGCGACGCCCGCCCGCCGAGTCGAACTCGAAATTGACGATCCACTCCCCGTTTTGGCTATTCGAACCGGCCCGGGCATCGACCAGATTACCGCCGTCAACCTCGATACGCTTGCGCACAAGATAGCGCGCGGGACCGGCGCTGCGGCGGTCGACATCCGAACTGGGCAACAATTCAAAACCGGGAGGCGCCCGACCGCTGGCCGCTTCGGCATCGGACCCGAGTAAACGGAAGGTCAATTTGGCGGTTTGACCAAGCAAGCGCTTAATCCGGTCGGGATCATCGATACCCGGCAACTGAACAAGAATGCGGTGGTCGCCCTGACGGGCAATTTGCGGCTCGTTAACCCCGGTTTCGTCAATACGACGGCGCACGATTTCAATCGACTGTTCAACCGCTCGAGCCGACTTATCAAGAAGCGCCACTTCGCTCAGGGTAAGCGACCCGTTACCATCACTGCCGATTGCGATCTGGACTTCATCCTGACCACCCCCGAGCGCGCTACCGCCCACCGTGCCCGAAAGACTTTTCAGAATCCGCAGCGACTCGTCACGGTCCTTCGGATCACGCAAAGTAAACGTGACCGCGCGGTCATCATTGGTCAGATTAACATAACCGATGTTGGCGGTACGAAACTGACTGCGAACACTGTCCTGCAAGCCGGCCAATCGCTCCTTGACCACCGCCGGCATGTCCACCTCCAGCAAGAGATAGGAGCCGCCGCGCAGATCAAGACCGAGGTGTATCTGCCGGTGTGGCAGCCACCCCGGCAAACCGGCCATCAACTCGCGACTGAAAAAATTAGGCAGCGTAAAGATAACGCCCGCCACGCACACACCGATGATCGTATAGATCTTCCACCGGGTAAAATATAGCATGGTCCGCTGGTCCTCGTCCGCGCCTCAATAAAATACAGAACCGGTACCGGTTCAAAAGATTACGGCACCGCCCCCGCTTCAGGCCGTTATTTTTTCGGTTCTTCGGCCGTCGGTTCGGTTTTGGAAACAACCGTTGCAATGGTCGAGCGAACAATCCGAATCCGCACCCCTTCAGCGATTTCCACGGTAACCTCATCGTCACCGCTTACTCTTGTAACGGTCCCGATGATGCCACCCGCAGTGATGATACGATCACCGCGCCGCAAGGCGTCACACATGGACTTATGCAGCTTCATCTTTGCCTGTTGAGGGCGAATCACGAAAAAATAGAAAACAGCAAAAATAAGAACCAGCGGAACCAGCTGCGCAAGTTCGAAGCCGGGCGCGACCGCCCCGCCGGAAGCCGCCTGGGCGTAGGCCGTGGATATGAACATCCTGAAAATCCCTCTCCTCAGTCTATACGCCGCAAGTGCGGCCGGAGGGACTATAACGAGCAGGGCGACGGTTGCAACGGAAATGCCCCCGATACGTCATTTCCCGCTGATCGGGAACACCCGTGATCGGGAACACCCGTGATCGGGAACACTGTGCAGAAGGCGCCGGCTCCGCTATGGTTCATCATCCCTCGTTTCCGCTCCGGGAGACCGATATGTTTTACACCCGCATTCCAGGTTTTGCCGCCCTCGCTTCGATCGGGGTCATATTGCTCGCCGCCGCGCCCGCCCTGGCCGACATGGTGGTCATTCGCGCGACAGGGGCCGCACTGGTCCCCGGACAAACCGTTGCAACCGGTGTTTCCGTTTCTTTGCCGGCGGGCGACTCCGCCACGCTGTTGGCCCGGGATGGCAAGACCGTAACCTTGACGGGGCCGTTCTCCGGCTCGCCCGAAAAGTCCGGGACCGCCGGCGGAGACCCCAAAGTCATAACCGCCCTGTCTCGCCTGCTCACCTCGGGCGCGGCCGATACCCATACGCTCGGAGTGACCCGTGGCGTCGCGATTCAGGATCCCTACGCCATCAACCAGACCGGCGGCACCCATTGTCAGGTTGCCGAACTGCCTGCCATTTTCAAGCGAGGGTTGGCGCTTGGCGAGGCCAAAATCGCGATTACAGCCGCATCGGGTGCTGAAGCAAGCGCGGTTTGGAGCGATGGTGCCGACACTGCAACTTGGCCAAGCGAACTGCCCTTTGCCGAAGGGACTTACATGCTGCGAGTCGAGCAGCGGCCGACGCCGGTCAAATTGGTGGTCCATAAAATGCCGACCGAAGTCAAAGGACCGGCCGCGACTGCCGCCTGGATGGCCGATCACGGCTGCAAAACCCAGGCTCTGGCCGTACTTAACGCCTTACAATAGCCGGAGTCGCGCATCGGCCGGGGGGTGTACTCGTCTATTTTGGACGCCCCCGGTCCGCGCATTACCGCCCCGGTTATGTATGTTGCTTGACTGGCCCATGACTGTCGCCCGACCTCTAGAGCTTGTGCACCAATAACTTATCGCTATCGATCTGTAGACAGTGCATCCCGCTGCTTTCACGTACGATCCTGACGGCCCGGGGCGTACGTCTCATGAATAATTTAAGGTGGACTTGGCGAACGGCCTGTCATACTTTCGCATTGTTTTCCGCTACTGCCCGAGGATAGAGGCAAGCAGACGGGATAATGTTGCGATACGCCCCGGATAAAGGGCACCCGACGCCGGTTTTGGAGCCGACTATGAAATTTCTGGGCACTTTGGCCTTCGGTTTTTCGACGATTGCAGCCATGATTGCGGCTTTGCTGGCGTTCGGATTTCAGGTCAAGGTCGAAAGCCCGTTGAGTCCACAGTCGATCGCCAAGGACCAACAGCTGAGCCAGTGCACTACCGCGCTCAATCAGGCCGAGCAGCAGGTTGCCGATGCACGGAGCAAAGCACAGGGACTGGAACTGAGACTGCGTGATGCCGTCATTATAGCCGATCAGGCCGCGGCCCGTTTGTCGGTTGAAGTTTCCAAGGGAGCCCAGCTGGCCACCGAGCGAACGGCGCTGGCCGGAACGACATCTACGGTTGCAACCGGGATCGGGGTCAGCCTGTTGATGTTCCCGCTCGGCTTTTTACTTGGTCGAAACCGGCGCAATTCCGGACAGCCCATGCTGACTGCGGCCATGCCGGAAATCGTGGTTCAGCCACCGCGTGAGCCGGCCGGTGTGCTGCCGGTGTTCGAGCCTCGCGCTTCACGCTCCCGGCAACGGTCCGGGGCCTTACGTTGATACGAGATCAATGACCGCATTACCTCCCCGCGCCATATACCTTAAAGACTATCGCCCGCCGCCGTTTCTGATCGACACCGTTGATCTCTATGTCGATCTGCGGGAGGACGGTGCGACCGTGCGTTCCCGTTTGGCCCTGCGCGCCAATCCCGTCATGACTGACGGTCCGGGGCCGCTCGTCCTTGATGGCGAAAAACTGGCGTTGCAGAGCCTGACCGTCGATGGTCGCGCCCTGCATGATTCTGAATATGTCTTGTCCTCCAGTACATTGACAATTCCGAACCTTCCGGCTGTTTTTACGCTGGAAACGGTTGCTACAATCAAGCCACAAGAAAATCTGGCGCTCGAAGGGCTTTATAAGTCGAGCGGCAATTTCTGTACACAGTGTGAAGCTGAGGGCTTTCGTAAAATAACTTGGTTTCTTGACCGCCCCGACGTGATGTCGCGCTACACGACAACAATTGAGGCAGACGCAGAACTTTATCCGGTATTACTGTCAAATGGCAACCCGGTGATGCGCGAAGACTTGCCTAATGGCCGTCATCGAGTGCGCTGGGAAGACCCTTTCCCCAAACCCTGCTATTTATTTGCGCTGGTTGCCGGTAAACTTTCCTTGGTCGAGGATAGTTTTATCACCCGGTCGGGCCGGAACGTCACGTTGCGCCTGTATATTGAGCCGGGCAATGAAGATCAATGCGACCATGCCCTGAGTTCTTTGAAAAAGGCGATGCGCTGGGATGAACAAGTCTATGGCAGAGAATATGATCTCGATATTTTTATGATTGTTGCCGTCAGCGACTTTAATATGGGAGCGATGGAGAATAAAGGTCTTAATATATTCAATACAAAATATATACTGGCACGAGCGGAAACGGCGACCGATCAAGATTTTATGGGCATTGAAAGCGTCATTGCTCATGAATATTTCCACAATTGGACCGGCAACCGGGTGACTTGTCGAGACTGGTTCCAGCTTAGTCTAAAGGAAGGGCTGACGGTCTTTCGGGATCAGCAATTTTCGGCCGATCTCAACTCGGCGGCGGTTAAAAGAATTGGTGATGTCCAAGGACTGCGCGGTGGTCAATTCGCCGAGGATGCGGGAGCGTTGGCCCATCCGGTGCGGCCTGATTCTTATATAGAAATCAATAACTTCTATACTGCAACCGTCTACGCCAAGGGCGCCGAGGTTGTCCGCATGATCCATGGATTGCTCGGAGCCGACGGGTTTCGACGCGGCATGGATTTGTATTTCGAGCGTCATGATGGACAGGCGGTTACCTGTGACGATTTCGTTGCGGCAATGACCGACGCGACCGGTGTTAACCTTGAACACTTCAAACTTTGGTACAGTCAAGCAGGCACACCCTGCCTGGATGTTTCCGGCCACTTTGACGCGGATCGCCATATCTATTGTTTGACGGTAAAGCAACACTGCCCGCCTACCCCCGGTCAACCACGCAAACAGGTTATGCATATTCCGCTTGCGGTTGGCTTGCTGGGCGCCGATGGCCGCGACCTGCCGCTACAGCTAGTCGGAGAACCGGAGGCACCAGGCACCACCAGGATTCTTTCCGTCGATAAAGCCGAACAACAGTTCGAGTTTATTAATGTCACGGAACCACCGGTTCCGTCATTACTGCGCGGATTTTCGGCACCGGTCAAGCTCCGGAC
Source organism: Rhodospirillaceae bacterium (assembly GCA_037147415.1). GTDB lineage: Bacteria > Pseudomonadota > Alphaproteobacteria > Azospirillales > Azospirillaceae > BOG-933. Next base: position 22,682 of record JBAWVF010000054.1, read on the forward strand.
GGCGCTGTCGGATACTGAATTGGCGTTTCTACTGGCTCATGACAGCGATTCGTTCAATCGTTGGGAAGCCGGGCAGACATTGGCAACCCGGCTAATGCTGAATTTGATTGAAGATTATCAAAACGGCCGTACGCTTCATTTATCCACGGCTTTCATTGACGCAATGGCGGGTGTCGCCGCGGATGCCGACACGGATCGTGCTTTCGCCGCCAAAGCATTGACTCTGCCGGGGGAACACTATCTCGCCCAACAAATGGATGAGATCGATGTTGATGCCATCCATAGGGTGCGCGAATTTGTCCGACGTCGCCTTGCCGAAGCTCTTTTTGAAACCTGGAACGCCACTTACCTTGCAAATATTAGCACCGGCCCGTTTTCAGTAGATGCCGAGTCGATCGGCCGGCGTTCGCTTA
>JBAWVF010000055.1:0-22945 GCA_037147415.1 Rhodospirillaceae bacterium
TCTGGAAAATACTATATCTAGTGGGTGTGTGCGTCAAGCCGATAGGCATGGTTACGCCTATGAGCACGCATGTACCGCAATTCCGACGAGAAGCGGAAGCGGTAGGTTTTGGTATTGTTTATATGCTTTGCGGAGTGTTTTGTCTTGCCGTGCTCAATGTGTTGGTAAAACTATTGGCGGCACGCTATTCGATTCTGGAAATCGCTTTTTTCCGCTGTTTTTTTGCAATTTTTCCTGCGGTCATTATGGGAATGGCCGCGGGCGGGCGACACACTTTACGTACCGACAGATTCGGTGCCCATTTTAGTCGCGCCTGTATCGGCATGACCGCAATGATGTTGATGTTCTGGTCTTATCACTTGCTGCCGCTGGCCGATGCCGTCGCCATCGGTTTTTCCGGCCCGCTGTTCGTTACCGCGCTATCGGTTCCGTTGTTGGCAGAATCGGTCGGCTGGTTCCGCTGGAGCGCCGTGGCTCTCGGTTTTGTCGGCACGCTGATGATGCTGAACCCGAGCACGGCGGTCTTCGATCGGGGCGCGATTGTCGCGCTCGCGTCAGCGGTCGGCTATGCTTTTGCCGTGATCGCGATTCGCCGGTTAAGCAGTACCGAACGCAGCACCACCATTGTCTTTTACTTTACACTGAACTCTACGCTTATGCTGGCCCTGCCCCTGCCCTTCTTTTGGACAACACCGACGCCGGCTGATTTCGGTATGATGCTGCTGATCGGCTTGTGCGGCGGATTGGGACAGTATTTCAACACGCGCGCGTTGACGCTCAGCCCACCGGCGGCACTCGGTCCGTTCACCTATACTTCGATCCTGTGGGCAACCGCATTCGGCTATCTGGTCTGGGCCGAGTTACCTGATCCGGCACTTCTTCCGGGAGCCGTGATCGTTATTGCCAGCGGGTTTATCCTCGCGTGGAGAGAAACCATGAAAAGCCAAGCTCCGGTCGCCGTGACCGCCTTTTCCGCAAACCGCTGAGCCACTACCATTCCCGACAACCCTATTTTAGCCGAGGTTTCAGCCCGTGTCTTTCATCGCCGCATCTCCCGATTCGCTGGCTGAGGCAATGCTTGAAATCGGCCGCGCGGCCCGCGCCGCCTCCGTCCAGCTGGCACTGGCCACCACCGCCGAGAAGAATGCAGCCCTGCTTCACGCCGCGGCCGCGATTCGGGCTTCGGGACCGGAGATTCTTGAGGCCAACCGCCGCGATGTCACCGCAGCTCAGGGACGCGGCTTGGCCGGTCCCATGCTTGAGCGACTGAACCTCGACCCGAAGCGGCTCGAGGCGATGGCCAAGGGTTTAGAAGACATCGCCGCACTGCCCGACCCGATCGGAACCGAAATCGCCCGCTGGCAACGGCCGAACGGGCTTGATATCGCCCGGGTGCGTGTCCCGCTCGGCGTGATCGGCATCATCTACGAGTCGCGCCCCAATGTTACCGCAGATGCGGGCGGGCTGTGCCTGAAGTCGGGCAATGCGTGCATTCTGCGCGGCGGCTCCGAAAGCTTTCACACCTCGACAGCCATCGCCAAGGCTCTGGCCGAGGGTGTTCGCGCCGCCGGGCTACCGAGCGCGGCAATCCAATTGATCCCGACCACCGACCGCGCCGCCGTCGGCATACTGCTGTCCATGGCGGAGTATGTCGACATCATCATTCCGCGCGGTGGACGCTCGCTCACCGAACGGGTCGCCACGGAGAGCCGAATCCCGGTGATCAAGCACCTGGATGGCATATGTCATGTGTATGTCGATGCGGCCGCCGACCCTGAAAAGGCCGAGCGCGTTACTTTCAACTCCAAGATGCGACGCACCGGGATTTGCGGGGCAACGGAGACACTTTTGATTGACAGCCACGTCAGCCACGCGCTGATATCGCGGCTTGTACGCATGCTTCTTGACGCGGGATGCGAGGTACGCGGCGATCTCGACACGCTGAAAGTCGACAGTCGGGTGAAGCCGGCGGTCCCGGAAGACTGGGACACCGAGTATCTCGACGCCATTATTTCCGTACGTACGGTTGCCGGTGTTGATGAAGCGATCGACCATATCAATCGTCATGGCTCGCACCACACCGACAGCATCATCACCGAGGACGCCGCAACCGCCGAGCGCTTCCTTGCTCGAGTCGACAGCGGCATCGTGCTGCACAATGCTTCGACCCAGTTTGCCGACGGCGGTGAGTTCGGCATGGGTGCCGAAATCGGTATTTCTACCGGCAAGCTCCATGCCCGCGGCCCGGTCGGGGCCGAGCAATTGACCAGCTATAAATATATGGTCCGCGGTAACGGACAGGTTCGCTCTTGATCACGCCCCGCCTGTTGACCGGAGCGGCCCGGGCGGGGCAACGGATCGGGCTGTTCGGCGGCTCGTTCAATCCGGCCCATGACGGCCATCGCGCCATGAGCCTGTTTGCCTTACAAGCTCTGCACCTGGATCAGGTGTGGTGGCTGGTCAGCCCACAAAACCCGCTGAAATCGACCTGTGACATGGCCCCGTTTTCGGAACGGATGGCGCGGGCGCGGGCCATCGTTCATCACCCGCGCCTGGTGGTCTCGGACCTGGAAGTCCAACTCGGTACCCGTTACACTGCGCGGACTCTTGCCGAGCTTCGACGACGCTATCCACGGACCCGCTTTGTTTGGCTGATGGGCGCAGATAATCTAACCCAAATGCCGCGCTGGTGTCACTGGCAGCGAATATTCGGGCTGATGCCGGTTGCCGCTTTCAATCGCGCTCCCTATTCTTTAAAGGCAGTGGCGGGGCGTGCGGCCCGTCGCTTTGCCCGGCATCGAGTCGACCCGGGCAGAGCCGGCGTTCTGGCGACACTGCCGCCGCCGGCATGGGTTTTTTTGCGCAACCCGGAGCACCCGGCTTCGGCCACCGCGATTCGCAGCGGGACACGACCGTCGCGATTCGCAGCGGAAACCTGAAATCAGATGAGGTAGAGCCATAGATACCGAGACTTTTCCGGCAACGGCCAACCGGCCGCGCCCGCCCGCTCCGACCCCCGATGAGGTTATGTCGCTCGTGGCTCGCTCGCTCGACGACGACCAGGCCGAGCACATCGTCACCATCGATCTGGCCGGAAGATCAAGCATGGCCGACTTTCTGGTGATCGGCTCCGGCCGCTCGACCCGCCATGTCGGCGCCCTGGCGCAAAATCTTCAGGAACGACTCAAGGCCGCCGGTGTGACCGGAATCGCCCTCGAAGGCATGACCCGTTGCGACTGGGTACTGGTCGATGCCGGCGACGTGATCATTCACCTGTTCCGTCCGGAAGTGCGCAGCTTTTACAATCTGGAAAAACTGTGGGGCGCCGAGTCGCCGCCGGACGTGCAGGCAAAGCCCGAATTTATCCCGATTTCATTGGAAAGCGGAGCAGATGACGGTGATGAGGACGACGGAAACGATTTCGAAGGGGATTTCGACGACGAAGACGCCTGACAGGTTCGCCGGACCATGCATCTGACGATTGCCGCGGTTGGCCGCGTCAAGGCCGGGCCTTTGCGTGGTCTTTACGAGGAGTATGCCGGACGGCTGAACTGGCCTTTGAGCTTGCGGGAAGTCGAGGTGAAACGCCCGCTTTCGGTCGAGGAACGCAAACGCGAAGAGGCCCGGCTGCTTTCCGCGGCCCTGCCGCCGGGCGCGGTTCTGGTCGTTCTCGATGAACGCGGCGCAAACCTCTCCAGCGAAACGTTCGCCGAGCGGCTGAGAGAGTGGCGAGATGGTGGCGCGGCCGAGGTCGCTTTCATTATCGGAGGGGCCGATGGTATAGACCGGTCCTTGCGCGACCGCGCCGGTTTAGTATTATGTTTCGGAACGATGACATGGCCACATCAGTTGGTTCGCGGTATGCTGGTTGAACAGATATACCGGGCGCAGCAGATTCTGGCCCACCACCCGTATCACAGACCTTGAATGCACAGCCAAGGTCTGCCGAAAGGTTTCTCATGAGTATGTTCACAATACTCTTTCTGCTCGGAGTCGTCATTTTATGGCTCAATCCCCCTTCGGCAGGCGGCCATCATTAAGACCGGGATTACGCGCATGGTGACGAATTCGACCGAGAGGCGATGCCCCGTCGTGCTGTGTGTGCTCGATGGTTGGGGCTATCGTGAAGACCGGGCCGACAACGCGATCGCCCTCGGCGTCACGCCGGTCTGGGATCGCTTGTGGGCGACCTGTTCGCATGCCCTGCTGGACGCCAGCGAAGAGGAAGTCGGCCTGCCGCGCGGCCAGATGGGCAACTCCGAAGTCGGTCACATGAATCTGGGCGCCGGGCGCGTGGTGTTCCAGGACTTGCCGATGATCGACCGCGCCATCGGCGAAAACGAATTTTCGCGCAATCCCGCTTTGCTCGATCTGATCGCCCGGTTAAAGGCCGACGGCGGTCGCTGCCACCTGATGGGCTTGGTCTCGCCCGGCGGAGTCCACTCGCACCAGGATCACATGGTCGCGTTAGCTGCGGCGGTGTCGCTGGCCGGGGTACCGGTGGTCGTGCACGCCTTCACCGACGGTCGGGACGTACCACCGCAAAGCGCCAAGGATCAGTTAGGCCGCTTTGCCACCGCGATCGCCGCCCTGCCCGGCGCCGGCGTGGTGATCGGTACCGTCACCGGCCGCTATTACGCAATGGATCGTGACAAGCGCTGGGAGCGGGTTGCCCGTGCCTATGCCGGTCTGGTCGATGGCCGTGGAGAGCGCCGCGCCGCCGATGTGCTTAGCGCCATCGCGCAAAGTTATGCCGACTCCATCCATGATGAATTCATCGTACCGACCACAATCGGTGACTATGCCGGTATCGCCGACGGTGACGGGGTGCTGATGGCCAATTTTCGGGCCGACCGCGCCCGGGAATTGCTGACCGCGTTGCTTGATCCGGACTTTAGCGGCTTTGAACGGCGTAAGGTGGTTTCTTTTGCCGCTGCGACCGGAATGGTTGAATATTCGGGCGAGCTTAACCGCTTCATGTCGATGATCTTCCCGCCCAAGCAACTGTCCGACGTCCTGGGCGAGGTCGTGTCCGCAGCCGGGCTTCGTCAACTGCGCATTGCCGAAACCGAGAAATATCCTCACGTTACATTTTTCTTTAATGGTGGCGAGGAGAAAATCTATCCGGGTGAAGAGCGTATCATGATCCCCTCACCAGGGGTTGCGACTTATGATATGCAACCGGAAATGTCTGCGGCCGAAGTCACCGACCGCTTGCTGGAAGCACTTGAGAGCAGCGCTTTTGATCTGGTGGTGGTCAATTATGCCAATCCGGATATGGTCGGTCATACCGGTGACCTGAACGCGGCCATGGCCGCGGTGGCCACGGTTGACCGCTGCCTCGACCGGCTGGAACAAGCGGTTCGACACCGGAACGGGGTCTTGCTGATAACAGCCGATCACGGCAATTGTGAATTGATGCGCGACCCGGAAACGGGCGGTCCGCACACCGCTCATACCCTGGACCGGGTTCCCGTGGTCTTGGTCAACGGAGCACCCGAAATAACCGGGTTGCGCAACGGCCGGTTGGCGGACGTCGCCCCGACCTTGCTTACCCTGCTCGGTTTGCCGCAACCGGTAGCAATGACCGGTCAATCGTTGATTTCCAAGGCCCGCTTGTCCGGGGCCGCAGACTGAGGAAACAAACCATGTGGCGGCATTGAGGGGCCTTATTAAGCGCATGGATTTTTATGGATTTCTGAAAATCTTCAGAAACCTGAACAGGGTTGCAGTTGCGGCCGCGAGAAGTTGTGCGCTGCATCCGTACGTGCTTGCTTTTGCGGTTTTGTTGCTCGTCTTACAGGCGGCGTTTGCGGCCGACCAAACGTCGCTGCCACACCAGCCCGATCAAACGCTGAAGCGGTTGGAGCGCGATATCAATGCCGGCCACGAGCGCCAATCCAAGCTTGAAAGCCATTCCGCGACGTTAAAGGCCGATTTGTTAGAGTTGCGGAGCCGCCTGATTACGGCGACCGACGAGGCCGCCAATCAGCAATTCATGTTAAGCGGCATTGAGGCAACCCTGGCCCGCTATGAACTTGAAGAGCGCCAGCAGACCACCAGCTTGGCCGAGCGGCGGCGCGAAATCTCCGAGTTGGTGGGTGCGCTTTACCGGCTGAGTCTGACCCCGCCCGAGGCTCTGATCGTGCGCCCGGAAGCCCCGATCGACGCCCTGCGCACCGCCCTGCTGCTTCAACAGGCACTGCCGGCGCTGCGCAGTCGAACCGATGCCCTGACCGCCTCTCTCGACCGCTTACAAACGTTGCGCAGTCGATTGAAGGAGCAGCGCGTAGACGCCGCCGCCACGCGAAGCGCCCTTGCCGCGCGCCTCAAAGAGATTGCCACCATGGTGGCGCAGCGCGAAGCCCTGTCCCGGGATACCGATGCGGAGCGCCAGCACGTTGCGCAACGCATTACCGCCCTGGCGACCCAAGCCAACGATGTGCGTCAGTTAATCGACCGAATCGAGGCGGAAAGACGCGCGGCCGAACGTCAGCGCCCGACTCCGCCCCCTGCACCGGCTTCGACATCACCGTCAACAACGGTTGCGACTGCTAAGGCCGAGACAACTGAGACGCAACATCGCACGCTCGACGACAATCAGCGTCATGATCTTGATCAACTGGCCGCCACGCCCACCGGGGTCACGGTCGGATCGGCGCCCTCTCCCGCACGCTCGGGAGCCATGCGGTTACCCGCGGCCGGGCCGGTTACCCTCACCTATGGTGATGTTGATCGCTTCGGCACCACCAGCAGGGGTATCCACATCGCGGCGCGCACCGGCACGCCCGTGGTTGCCCCCACCGAGGGCACGATAAAATTCGCCGGGCGTTTCCGGAACTATGGGCAGATATTGATCGTAGAACACGCCAATGGATATCATAGTCTGATCGCGGGTCTGGGGCGCATCGACACCGCGGTCGGCCGACCGGTGGCCGCCGGGGAACCGATCGGTGTGGTTGCCGACCCGGTTGATGGCATTCCCGATCTATATTTCGAATTGCGGCGAAACGGTCAGCCGATCAATCCACGGCGCAGCATCCCTGCTCTGGACGGAAGGGGACAAGGGTAGATGATAAAACATTTAAGTATCGCAGCGCTGGCGGGCCTGACCTTACTCGTTGCCCCCGGACCGGCTTTTGCCGAGTCGAATACCTCTGAAACCTATCGCCAGCTGAACCTGTTCGGCGATGTGTTCGAGCGAGTGCGTTCGGAATATGTCGAAAAGGTTTCCGACGAACAGCTGATTGAAACTGCAATCAACGGCATGCTGACGTCGCTGGATCCGCACTCCAGCTACCTGAACAAAAAAAGCTTTCAGGATATGCAGGTGCAGACCCGGGGCGAATTCGGCGGGCTCGGCATCGAAGTGACAATGGAAAACGGCGTGATCAAGGTTGTCTCGCCGATCGATGATACACCCGCATGGCGAGCTGGTCTTCAGGCCGGCGACTTGATCACCCATCTGAACGGCGAGGCGGTGTTGGGGATGACCCTCAATGACGCCGTCGAAAAGATGCGCGGTCCGGTCGGCACGGAAATCAAAGTAACGATACGCCGGGGCGAAACCGGCGAACCGTTCGATGTCGCGATTACCCGTGCTGTCATCAAGATTCAGTCGGTTCGCTACCGCACCGAGGGACCGATCGGCTATATCCGTATCACCACCTTTAACGAACAGACCCAAACCGGTTTGGACAAGGCAATAGCCAAGATCAAAGAAGAGCTGGGGCCACGTTTGGTCGGTTATGTTCTTGATCTGCGCAACAATCCCGGTGGATTGCTTGACCAGGCGATCTCAGTTTCCGACACTTTTCTTGATCATGGCGAGATCGTTTCAACGCGTGGTCGTCGTCCGGAGGACACTCAGCGCTTTAATGCCAAATCCGGCGACCAGACCGGCGGACTACCGATCGTCACTTTGATCAATGGCGGTTCGGCCTCGGCATCCGAGATTGTGGCGGGCGCGCTCCAGGACCATCATCGCTCGATTGTTATGGGAACGCAGTCTTTCGGCAAGGGTTCCGTGCAGACCATTATCCCGTTGCCCGGTCACGGTGCGATTCGGCTTACCACGTCTCGCTACTACACACCGTCGGGTCGTTCGATTCAACAGCTTGGAATCACGCCGGATATTGAGGTTAAACAATCAAAGCTTGAGGAAGTAGAACCTGCAACCGGGCGGCGACGTGAGGCCGATCTCCGTGGTGCCCTCCGCAATGATAACCAAGGTACTGCAAAACCCGGAACTCCTGCGGCGCCAACCGCGCCCAAAGCGGCACCCGGCCCGGCGCCACAACAAACCCCGGCTAACCCGCCGGTTAAAACAAAGCCGGGGGCACAGGCGCCCACCCCCGCCGAGCCCGCACCCGTTCCGGGAACAGTGCCGGCGGCGCCCGCACCGGCCCAACCGCCGGCAGCCCCCCCCGTACCCGGCGATGATGCTCCCGACACTGCCAAAACTACCGGAACTCAAGCGCCGCCATTTGATTATCAACTTGAACGTGCGCTTGATTTGATACGCGGTGTTGCTCTTTTCCGCTCACGAACCGCTGACTGATCCACTGACATCACGGTGAAACTCAAACTCCCCCTCCTTCGGTTACCGGAAAGTCTCGGCGCACTTCTCCAGCGCCGAAAGAGGGGGCGTTTTGATCCACCATCGCCCATTGAGCTTATTCTCGAGCGAATTAAGTCCCGCCTGCCATCGGCGTTTACTTGCACTGTTCTACTCACCCTCGGTGTTGCGGTCGGGTTGGTCCTGTGGCTTTGGCTAAATGCTGACGAAACCGCGCGCCTGAGAAGCGCACACCGTATCTCGGTAAAAGTTGCGATTGCCGGCGGCAAACAGTTAGAGAAGCCTCCCGATTCGCCCAAGGACACGGCATCACCCAAGGCCAGCGCCGAGGCCCCGGCAGCGACCGCCCCGCCGCCACAGCGGACGACGGAGACACCTGCCGGTCCGGGCCCCGATGAAACATTTCCGCTGCTTAAGGCTCCGGCTATCGGCATGACTGAGGAGTCTCGGAACGGCCTCTTACCGGCAATATCACCGGATGGGCGGCAGCCTTGGCGGGTATACGCACGCCCCTTCTCTGCCGGGACCGACAAAAGAGGGAGAATTGCGCTGGTGATTGACCGCATGGGTCTTGCCGGCTCTGCGACCGGCCAGGCCATGCAACGCTTGCCGCCCGCAGTAACCTTGGCTTTTGTTCCCGTCATCGACCGCCAGGAAGGGTGGGTTGAGGCGGCTCGCGCCAGAGGGCATGAAATTATTCTTAGCGTACCGATGGAACCGTTAACCTATCCACACGATGATCCCGGACCGAATACACTCCTGCTCAGCCTTGACGCCGCCCACAACATTGACCGACTCAACTGGGCACTTGGACGATTTGCCGGATATATTGGAATCACAAGCCCGACCGGCTCTCGTTTTAGCGGTGATTCATCGGCAATGCGTCCAATCATGGATTCACTAAAAAAGCGTGGCTTGGCCTTCCTTGACGTTCATGCAACACGGGGCAGTGTTGGTGACCCACTTGCCGTTGAACTTAGCGTGCCTCATGCAAGGGTCGATCGAATAATCGACCAAGATCCGTCAAGAGGGGGCATCGATAGCGAGTTAAGTGCGCTGGAAAGTATCGCCCTGAAAAACGGGGTTGCCATCGGCTTAGGTGAACCCTACCCGACAACAATTGAACGAATTTCTCAATGGATTCCACTACTGGCCGACAAGAAACTTATGCTGGTCCCATTATCCGCTACAATTAATCTTCAAAAGCCACAAGAACCAACCGTGACACACGCGCCGGAGCATGGGCCGGACCATGCTTCCGGACACGCACCGGAGCATCATTAACATCATGAAACAAGCAAACCTGCCCTACCGACCTTGCGTCGGAATCTTATTATTTAATGACCGCGGACTTATTTTCGTTGCCCGTCGGATTGACACCCCGGGCGCCTGGCAAATGCCGCAAGGCGGCATTGATGACGACGAGTCTCCTGATGAAGCCGCACTGCGGGAACTGAAGGAAGAAACCGGAACGGAAAACGCCAAACTGGTGGCGCAAACGAAGGAATGGCTACGTTACGATCTCCCGGAACACTTAATCGGTAAAGTATGGAAGGGAAGATGGCGGGGGCAAACCCAGAAATGGTTTGCAGCCCGATTTACCGGGGCAGACTCGGATATCAATATTGCAACTGAGCACCCCGAATTTGACGCCTGGAAATGGGCAAAACCGGAACAGCTACTTTCAATGATTGTGCCATTTAAGCGCGAAGTCTATCGCTTGCTCTTGGCTGAACTGCTGCCGGAAATCACAGCAAATCTGTCTAAGATTCAATGACCACGGGCGAGCTTGGCCCGCCATTTGCTCACCCGAGCGAGGCGCACAAAAAAATACGCCCCAATACAAACCGCACCAAATATAAATTAGACAACTCTTTTTTCAATTCTGCGCAACCGATTAGAAAGAAACCACCAACTGGCCCATCTGAGAGCACTTGCAAATACTGAGCGTGTGCTCAAGCCACAGGCCTTAATAGCCATACCAGCTGCGCGCTCAATGTGATGCTGTCTGTAGAGACTGAAGGCATGTAATTCATAAGAAGAGGCAGCGCGGACTCGATTATAATCATCAGCGCCATAATTTGCAGCGTGATAAGCATAAGCCAGTTCATCATCCTGCGTTTCAGCAATACGGCTAACAGCGATACATAAGCGGCGAAGCCGACTAATATGCTCGCGCTTTAAGTACAAATTTTGATAGGTTAAAAATAATTTATAATGACGAAACTCATCGGCCGCAATATGCCGACAAAGGTAACGCAGAACTGGCTCCTCAGTTGCATCACCCACGGCACTGTAAAAGGAAGATGTTCCAGTTTCAACCATACAACGAGCAACAAGTTCGCCAGCTTTTGAGCCGCGAAGTGAACCATGCTCGGAAGCTGCTGGCAAGGAGTAGCCGCTACGAAAGCGTTCTACTGCCACAGCGAAGCTATATCCGGGATCGATCAGCGATGACCACCGACCGAGGGCAACGCCATGTTTGACCTCCTCCGCCGCCCACTCCCTTGCTAAATCTTGAAAATCTGGATCATCTTCAAATACGAGACACAGATGATTTGCATAATCCTCTGCGTTGAACTCAACCAGAGCGGCCGCCTTAACAACCGCAAGCATCGAGCTATCGACTAGTGATGGATTAATTTGATCCCACGGCACATCATCAAGCGTCCAATGCTTACTAGCCATAGAAATGCCCCAATGCTACGATTCATACGTACATTGCCAAAGCAGTAAGCTTGGAAAAACAGTAATGAACGTCAAATCCGAAATTTTAACTTTCTTATACACCAGGGAAAAGACCGTTAATGTAGCGACAAAGCCTCGACAATCGCCTGAAGTTGGGCCTGCGCCACATCAAGATTGAATTTAGCTACTTCGCGCTCATCATCCGTCTTAGCATCCTCAACATCTTCACTATAATTCTTTATATCTTGCTCTACTTTAGCACGATCAAGTTTTGAAACCTTAATCGCACCCTCAACAAGAACCGTGCAACGATCGCCTGCCACCTCAGCAAAGCCACCAGTCACAAAGATTCGATCTACGACCCGTTCATCTTCATAAATCTGAATTGCACCGGGGCGCACAGTCGTAATCAGTGGAATATGGCCAGCCAAGACGCCGAAATAGCCTTCGCTCCCCGGCACCACAACCATATCTACATGCTGTGACATCAGTAGCTCATCCGGCGAAACAAGTTCAAAATCAACCTTATCCGACATAGCTTTACATCCTTTGCCCTCCCCCTGATCAGGGAGAGGGCATTGAGAACGTCACAACGTCATGACTACTAAATCGCTATTAAGCGACTTCGGCAGCCATCTTCTTGGCCTTTGCAATCGCCTCTTCTATGGTGCCAACCATATAGAAAGCAGACTCAGGCAGGTGATCATAATCACCATCAACGATGCCCTTAAAGCCTTTGATTGTATCTTCAAGACTTACGAGCACGCCGGGAGTGCCGGTAAACACTTCAGCCACATGGAAAGGCTGTGACAAAAAGCGCTGTATCTTGCGGGCACGAGAAACGACTAGCTTATCTTCTTCAGACAGTTCATCCATACCCAGAATGGCGATAATGTCTTGCAAAGACTTATAAGTCTGTAGAACCTTCTGAACACTACGCGCAACAGCGTAATGATCTTCACCCACAACACGCGGATCGAGAATACGGCTGGTCGAGTCAAGTGGATCGACCGCAGGATAGATACCCAGTTCTGCAATCTGCCGGCTCAACACCGTCGTTGCGTCCAAGTGAGCAAAGGAGGTCGCTGGCGCCGGGTCAGTCAAGTCGTCGGCAGGAACGTAAATTGCCTGCACAGACGTGATCGACCCCTTTTTCGTGGTCGTAATGCGCTCTTGCAGCGCACCCATATCAGTGGCCAGAGTTGGCTGATAGCCGACGGCCGAAGGAATACGGCCGAGCAACGCCGACACTTCTGAGCCAGCTTGAGTAAAGCGGAAGATGTTATCAATAAACAGCAGCACGTCCTGACCTTCGACATCGCGGAAATATTCCGCAAGTGTCAATCCGGTCAGACCGACACGCATACGGGCGCCGGGTGGCTCGTTCATCTGTCCGTACACCAGAGCGGCCTTTGATGCGCCGCCATCAGTGCGGATAACTCCCGATTGGATCATTTCATGATACAGGTCATTGCCCTCGCGGGTACGCTCACCCACACCGGCAAAGACCGAAAAGCCACCATGCGCCTTAGCGACGTTGTTGATCAATTCCATGATCAGAACGGTCTTACCGACGCCGGCGCCACCAAACAGGCCGATCTTACCGCCACGAGCATAAGGCGCAAGCAAATCAACAACCTTAATGCCGGTCACCAGCACCTGGGCTTCTGTTGATTGTTCCGCAAATTCCGGGGCCGCTCTGTGAATCGGCGAGGTTAACTTGTGACCGATCGGGCCACGTTCGTCAACGGGTTCACCGATAACATTGATAATACGGCCTAACGTTTCCGGACCGACCGGCACACAAATCGGTGCACCGGTATCCGTAACCTCTGCACCACGCACCAAACCATCGGTCGTATCCATTGCCACGGTTCGCACCACACCTTCACCCAGGTGCTGTGCAACCTCAAGCACAAGAGTCTTACCCTCGTGCTGCATATGCAGGGCATTAAGGATCGCCGGCAGATCCGATGCAAACTGAACGTCGACGACCGCGCCCAGAACCTGAGTTATCTTACCGACGGCGTTGGTCGCGTTGGTCTTCTTTGCCATGGAGTAAAGCTCCCTTGGAACCCGAACTGTCCGGTTAACTGGTTGCCGATCTCAGAGCGCCTCAGCGCCCGAAATGATTTCGATCAGCTCCTTAGTGATATAGGCCTGACGGGTGCGGTTGTAATTGATCGTTAGCTTGTTGATCATGTCGCCCGCATTGCGCGTGGCATTGTCCATAGCACTCATCCGAGCCCCTTGCTCACTGGCTGCACTTTCCAACAAAGCCCGGTACACCTGGAAAGCGAGATTGCGTGGCAGAAGCTCTTCGAGTATCTGGCGCTCATCCGGTTCAAACTCAATCTGAACGCTCACGTCGCTCGCACCGAAGGCATCTTCCTTCGGCTTCGGCGGCGCTAACGGAACCAGCTGCTGTGTCGTAACGACTTGAGCAATCACCGACTTGAACTTGTTAAACACGACATGTGCAACATCAAATTCGCCGGTATCAAGAAGTTCAAGCACCTTACCAGCCACAAGCTTAGCATCAGCAAAGCTATATCTTGGCTTCCCGATATCCTCAAAAAAGTGGATGATCAAATTGCCATAGTCACGTCGAAGCTGATCACGTCCCTTGCGGCCGATGCAGACGAGCTTAGTCGTCTTGCCATCCGCTTGGTTGCGCTGAATCGTACGCCGCACCTCTCTTACGATGGTCGAATTAAAACCACCGCATAAGCCACGGTCAGACGACACGACAACCAGCAACTGAACCCTGTCGGACCCGGTACCGGCGACAAGCTTGGGCATCGACTCGTCAGTTTGAGCTTTATCAAGAATATCGGCCGCAACCGATTCCAGCATTCGCTCCATACGTTCGGCATAGGGCCTACTGGCCTCCGCCTGCTCCTGCGCACGCCGAAGCTTGGAGGCCGCGACCATTTTCATCGCCGAGGTGATCTTTCGCGTCGATTGAACGCTTGCGATCCGGTTTTTGAGGTCCTTAAGGCTAGGCATGTAAAGCCTTCATCTCACAGGTTGCGGCACACCATCAGTTACCAAATTTTCGCGTTAAACGAAAACCTTGGCATAAGCGGTCAGGAATGCCTTCAGCTTTTCTTCGGTGGCCGGAGACAACGCCTTTTCGGTGCGAATGGTGGTTAGAATATCGCTGCCCTTAAGACGAATCTCTTCGAGAAGCTTCTTCTCAAACCGGTTGACATCTTCAACCTTAATGCCATCCAGGAAGCCACGAACGCCGGCAAAGATCGAAACAACCTGTTCTTCAATCGGCAGCGGGACAAACTGGCCCTGCTTCAGCAGCTCGGTCAAACGAACACCGCGAGCAAGCAACCGCTGAGTTGCCGGATCAAGATCCGATGCGAACTGGGCGAAAGCTGCCATTTCACGATACTGCGCCAACTCGAGCTTAATCGAGCCGGAAACCTGCTTCATAGCCTTGATCTGTGCCGACGAACCGACGCGGCTGACCGAAAGACCGACATTGATGGCAGGGCGAATACCACGATAGAACAGAGTGGTTTCCAAGAATATCTGACCGTCGGTGATCGAAATCACGTTAGTCGGAATGTAAGCGGAAACGTCACCGGCCTGCGTTTCAATCACCGGCAGGGCCGTAAGGGATCCGTTACCGGCGGCATCGCCCATCTTTGCCGCACGCTCGAGCAAGCGTGAGTGAAGATAGAACACGTCACCGGGATAAGCTTCACGCCCCGGCGGACGACGAAGCAACAAAGACATCTGACGATAGGCAACCGCCTGCTTGGACAAATCGTCATAGACGATGACGGCGTGCATGCCGTTATCGCGGAAAAACTCGCCCATGGTGCAGCCGGTATAGGGCGCCAGGAATTGCAGCGGCGCCGGCTCGGATGCGGTTGCAGCAACCACAATCGAGTACTTCATGCAGCCGGCATCTTCTAAGGTCTTGACGATCTGTGCCACCGTCGAACGCTTTTGTCCGACCGCAACATAGATACAATAGAGCTTCTTGCTCTCGTCGTCACCTTCGTTAACGGCCTTCTGATTGATGAAGGTATCGAGAGCAACGGCGGTCTTGCCGGTCTGACGATCACCGATGATCAATTCGCGCTGACCGCGCCCGATCGGCACGAGCGCATCGATCGCCTTAAGGCCGGTCTGCATCGGTTCATGAACCGACTTACGCGGAATGATGCCGGGAGCCTTCACTTCCACGCGCTTCAAGCTCACATCGACCAGCGGCCCCTTGCCGTCGATCGGATTGCCGAGCGCATCGACCACACGACCGAGCAGGCCGCGACCGGTCGGAACCTCCACAATGGCGCCCGTACGCTTGACGGTATCGCCTTCTTTAATGCCACGGTCATCGCCGAAAATCACGACACCGACATTGTCACTTTCCAGGTTGAGTGCCATTCCCTTGATGCCACCCGGGAACTCAACCATTTCGCCGGCCTGAACCTTGTCGAGACCATAGACGCGCGCAACGCCGTCGCCGACCGACAGCACCTGCCCAACCTCGGCGACATCCGCATCGGTGCCGAAATTCGCGATCTGTTGCTTGAGGATCGCGGAGACTTCCGCGGCGCTGATATCCATTACAAGAGCCCCCCTGGAGCTTTCAATGCAAGTTGCAGTTTGTCGATCTTGGTGCGCAGGGAGTTGTCGATCATGCGCGAGCCGATCTTGACAACCATGCCTCCCAAAAGCTCGGGATTAATCGATACCTTCACGGCCGCCCTGTCGCCCAACGCCGACTTTACCGCTGCGTTCATGGCAGCCGTCTGAGCGTCGGTCATCGACCGAGCCACCGTAATTTCGGCGCTGACTTCACCGCGCCTTCGGGCCAAATCGGCCAGAAAAGCCTCGATCATATCGCCGAGTGCGAACAGACGCCGGTTTTTGGCGACTAAGCCGACGAAATGCTGCGTAAGGTCCGATACCCCGACCTGCCCGAGCAATGCCTCGAGGGCTTTGTTCTGCTGCTCCCGGGTCAATACCGGACTACGAAGAAAACGGCGCAGGTCTGGGGATTGAGCAAGCACACCCTTTAATCGGGTGAGATCACTCTCAGCCTCATCCACTTTATTGCGCTCGGTCGCGAGATCGAACAGAGCGGCAGAGTAACGTGCCGCGAGTCCGGATGCTGCTGTTCCGTCGGATGCCACTTGGTTCCTCGACTGGGTCCGTGGACGTCTAGTCAACTCATCGGATCAAACACGGAAATATCCCTCGGGGACGGTGCGCTTCCGCGTTCGCCGGTCTTTTGATTAGCACAGCGCCCGCAGGGACGCAACCCGGTCCGGCATTCTTATGCATAGTTTATGACCTTTCGTGCGCTGTCAGAGACTTAAGAAGGCATCGCCCTATGTCGGGCTGCGAGTCGTCGTTACGGATAATTACCTAGTTATTCCGGATAGAGGCCTATTTCCCGAGTTTCGCACCCGGTTTCGCCGAGAATCACCACTCCGATTCGGGCCTTGGTTTCCGGACCTTCGGCGCCGGAATCCCCGCTTCGGGAATCCCGGCGCCCCGATTCGGCTTAAGTCGTCGGGCTCAGGTCTCCGAACCGATCAAACCGGCCAGCGCCACTTCGGGACGGGCCCCGACATGGCTGATAATTTCCGCTGCCGCTATCGCACCGAAACGCGCGCACTCCGGCAAAGGCTGCCCGCGGGTAAACCCGTATAGAAACCCGGCGGCGAACAGGTCGCCGGCCCCGGTCGTGTCGACCACCCGGCCGACCGGCACGGACGGCACCTCGTGGATAGCATCTGCGGCAACCACGACCGCCCCCGCTGCCCCGCGGGTCAGCACGGCCAGAGTCCGGGTCGCACGCACCGCCTGCACCGCTTCGTTGAAATTATCGGTCTGAAATTGCGCCAAAATTTCCGTTTCATTGGCAAACAGGATGTCAACGGAACCGGTCACCAGTTCCAAAAACTCCTCGCGGTGCCGATGCACGCAGAACGCATCGGACAGGCTGAGCGCCACCTTTCGACCGGCCTGATGAGCAAGGGTCGCGGCCTTGCGGAAGGCGGCCTTCGCCCGGGGCGGATCCCACAAATAGCCTTCCAGATACGTGACTTGAGCCCCGGAAATCGCGGCGTCGTCGATGTCCTCGGGTCCGAGATCAACGCAGGAACCGAGAAAGGTGTTCATGCTGCGCTGTGCATCCGGAGTCACCAGAATCAGACACCGCGCGGTGGGCGCCCCGCCGATCGCCGGCGGCGTATTGAACGACACGCCCGCGGCGCGGATGTCGTGGCTGAAGACGGCGCCCAACTGATCGGCACTGACCTTGCCGATATAGGCGGCCCGACCGCCCAGCGAGGCGATCCCGGCCATGGTATTCGCGGCCGAGCCCCCCGAAATCTCTGTCCCCGGCCCCATGCGGCCATATAGATCTTCGGCCCGGGCGGCGTCGATCAGGGTCATCGAGCCCTTTTCGATTCCGTTGGCCGCAAGAAAGCCGTCATCGGCTTGGCTGATCACATCGACAATCGCATTTCCGATGCCGATAACATCGCAGTCCGTCCGCGTCATTGTTCTTCCGGTCCTTTTGTTGCTTTAATGCCGCCGGCTCGTCACGTGGCGGCTCTCGCTTGCCGACAGTATAGCTGGAACTCGCCCCCTTACCATCGGAAGCCGCCGAAATGATTGCCGCCCTGCTCCGCACCCTGCTTCAATTGAGCGATCCCGCCATCGGGCGAATCATCGTCGCCAGCCTGCTGGCCACCACGATCGGGTTTATCACATTGGCATTCGGAGTCTCCGGCCTGCTCACCGCTCTGCACGTCACCGGTATTGCCTGGCTTGATCCGGTCATCGACCTGCTGGGCGGTGTCGCCGTGCTCGGACTGGCTTGGCTGCTTTTTCCCGCGGTCGTCCCGCTGATTTCCAGCTTTTTTCTGGACGATGTGGTTGATGCGGTCGAACGCCGCTATTACCCCGGCCTGCCCCGGCCCCGCCGACAGCCGATTTTAGAAATAATCATGCTGTCTTTGCGGTTTCTTATGATCAGCATCGGGCTTAACCTGCTGGCTTTACCGCTGTATCTGATCCCGGGCATGAATTTGATCGTGTTTCTTGGCCTGAATGGCTATCTGCTCGGGCGCCAATATTTCGAGCAGGTCGCTTATCGCTTTATGGAGCCGTCCGAAATGCCGGTCTTGCGGCGCCGCCACCGCCGGCGCTTGTTGATAGCCGGAGTCATCATCTGCGGTATGGTGGCAATACCGTTTGTCAATCTGCTGGCCCCGGTTCTGGCCACCGCCTTCATGGCGCACATCTTTCACCGTCTGCCGGATTTATCGTAAATACCGGCTCGACCCTTGCCGCAATCCGGCGAGCGTGATACCCGCTATCAATAAGCAGCCGGACACTGGGAAGGATATCGAGACATGAACACCACGACGAAACCAATTCCCGGACCCGGCGGCAACGCGCCGCACAAGCCGGACTATAACCGCCGGTCACCGACAGAGGTTTCCGCCCCTGCCCCGCAGACACCCCGACGCCTGCAAAGCGGCGAGTCGGCGGTCGATGCGCGCAAGCTGTTTATCGGAAAAGACGTCGCGCTGTCGGGAGAGATCGGCTCGTGCGAGATGGTGCTGGTCGAAGGCAACGTTGAGGCCAAGCTGCGCGAAACCCGGCATATCGAAATCACCGAAGGCGGCAGCTTCAAAGGCTGCGCCGAAGTCGACGACGCCGACATCGCCGGCAGATTCGAGGGTGATCTGATCGTTCACGGCCGGCTCAAAGTGCGCGCGACCGGACAAGTCGAAGGCAATATCCATTACGGTGCGCTTGAGGTCGAGTCGGGCGGACGGATGATCGGCGAAATTCACGCCTCCGCAACGCCGGCCGGCGCCAAGGCCGGGGCCACGGTCGACCCCGCCCGTTTGGCCGGCTTCCCCAGCCTCCCCCCCGCCAGCGCCGCCGTGCGCGGCGCCGGTCCGGACGGAAACTGAATAATACCAATGGCCTTTGATGCTGCCCCATCAAAGGCCCCCTCAAACGGCGGGCGCCCGCTGCGCGGGCTTGCCTTCGCGCCATGAGGCGCGCGGCGGCAGTCGCCGCCGATACCAATCAGGCGGCCGCTCCGAGAAACTCGAAACCGGCGCCCTCCACTGCGGCTTTGACCGCAGCGGAGTCGTGCGGGCCGTCGATCGTGACAATTCCGGATGCCTGTTCAACCGCCACTTTGGCGGCAGGAATAGCGCGGCCGATCGCACCGCTTACGGAACGCGCGCAGCCCTGGCACGTCATGCCGCCGACCCGATATTTTTCAACCATTGGCTTGTCCTTTTCCTGAATATGTCACCCTGACCGCCGCACTGATCGGGGCCAGCACGAATCCTTTGGCGGCAAGGCCGGGCAGCCAAGCCGTCACCGCCTCCAGTGTCACATCGTGAGGGTGGCCGATCCCGATCCCGATTCCGGTGTGCCGGGCCACCTGCTCGAGCCGTATCAGGCTGGCGTGAATCGCCGCCGGCGTCAACTCATCGTCAAGGAAGACGTTGCGCCGGGCATGAGGCATCCCGAGCGAAGCCGCCACCGCAAAGCCAACGCTGCCCGGGGACGTCACCGAATCGAGAAACAACAGACCGCGCCGGTTCAACTCGGCCAATACCGGCGTCATCAGCACCCGATCCGAGGTGAAGCGGCTGCCCATATGGTTGTTGATTCCGACATAACCGTCAAAAACCGCAAGCGCCCGCTCGAGTCGGTGCAGGATTTCCTCCGCCGGCAAACGGGTCAACAGGGCTCCCGGCCCAGGATCGAGGTTGGCAGCCAAGGGCTCCATCGGCATATGAACCATCAATTCATGACCCTGGGCATGCGCCGCCCGGGTCAGGCGCGGCAAATCGGCGGCATAGGGCAGAAACGACAAGGTCAATGGACCGTGCAAGGCGATAACCCGAGCGCTCCGAACCCGATCCGGCCCCAAATCATCGAACACCAGCACAATCATCGGCCGTTTCGACGGCAGCACCATCGGCACCGCATTGCGCAACCATAACGGGGCCGATGGTGGCGGGGCCGAAGGTGGATGCGGCGGCGGCAAAATCTCGGCTACCACCGCAACCGACGGCGCAGGCACGGGCTCCGGTTCCATTTCGGGTGCGGGCTCGACCGTCGCAACCGGTGCCGCCGCGCTCTCCGGCACGGGACTCTCATGGGCCGGTTCTTCGCCCTTGCCTTCCGCCACCACTGTCACCGCCACCACCGGCGCGGGTGGTACAGGGGCAAGCAGCGGCGGTTTTCCGGACGGGTGAGCATAGTACCCGATGGCCAACCCGAAGCCGATGCCGGCTCCGACCACCAGTGCCGCAATCAGCAAACGCCCGAACCAGCGCCCGATCAAACGCCATCGGCGCTCCCGGCTATGCGGCGCGGGTTGCCGCAACATCTACCGATGCCCTCCGTTGGCATCGGGCGGACGCCAGCCTTGCAGGGACAGCGCATTGCCGACCACGATCAAACTGCTGACGGTCATCGCGCTTGCCGCCGCCACCGGCCCGAACGCGCCGAACGCGGCCAATGGCAGCGCCAGCGTGTTGAAGCCGAAGGCCCAAGCCAGATTCTGAATAATCTTGCGCCGAGTCGTCCGCGCCAGATCGATCAAGGCCGGCACCAGCAGCGGATCCGGGCGCATCAGCGCAACCCCGGCCGCCTGGATGGCCACGTCGGTGCCGCCTCCCATCGCGATGCCCAGATTCGCCCTGGCCAGCGCCGGAGCATCATTGACCCCGTCCCCGACCATGGCCACGCGCCGCCCGAGTCCCTGCCGCCGCTCGATTTCGGCAATCTTGCCCTCGGGACGAACCCCGGCCAGCACGCGCTCCGGCCCGAGCCCCAACCGTGCCGCCGTCGCCAACGCCGCCGCCGGAGCATCCCCGGTCAGCATCAGCGCCTCGACCCCGACTCGAGCCAGCGCGTCCAGCGCCGCCTTCGCCTCCGGGCGCAAGCGGTCGGCCACCGCGATCAGTCCGAGCAGACGCGGCGTCTCACCCCGTTCGGCAATCCACACCACCGCTTTGCCGGCTTGCTCCAACGCCGCCGCCCGTTCTTCCAGGGCAGCCGTCCCGATCTCCCCGATCATGGCCCGGTTGCCGAGCACCAACGCCCGTGCCCCGACGGTACCGAGCACACCGCGCCCGGCGACCGTGCGAAAATCCGTCACCTCCGGTATCGCCAACCCGCGCGCCCGCACATACTCCTGGACGGCACGGGCGATCGGGTGGGCGCTGCCACGCTGCACCGCCGCCGCCAGCACCACCAGCGCCTCGGTATCGCCATCGACCGCCTCGATATCGGTCAGGTCGGGCCGGTCCTCGGTCAAAGTCCCGGTTTTATCGAACACCACGGTATCAATGGCATAAGCGGTCTCAAGCGCTTCGGCATCGCGGATCAGAATACCCCGCCGCGCCGCCGCGCCGAGCGCGACCGCAATCACCGCCGGAGTCGCCAGCCCGAGCGCGCACGGGCAGGCCACCACCAGCACCGTGATCGCCGGCAGAATCGCCGTCGCACCATCGGCCCCGGCCGCCAGCCAGCCGGCAAAGGTCACCAGCGCCACTCCGGCGACGAAAAACGCGAAATACCCGCTGACCTGATCGGCCAGACGCTGAATCTTCGGCTTGGTCGCCCGGGCATGACCGACCAGCGCAATCATCCGGCCCAGCACGCTGTCGGCACCGACCGCTATGGTTCTGACCTTCAGCAAGCCATCCAGATTGACGGTGCCGCCGGTGACCGAGTCTCCCGGACCGCGCTCCGACGGCAGCGACTCGCCGGTCACCATCGCCTCATCGACAGCGGCACGGCCTTCGATCACCACGCCATCGACCGGAATCCGTTCCCCCGGCCGAACCGAGACGAGGTCACCTTTAACGATACGTTCGACCGGGACATCCTCTTCCCCGCCCTCGGCGGTAAGGCGGCGTGCCGTCGCGGGCCGAAGCGCCAACAACGCCTCGACCGCACGCCCGGTCGCCCGACGGGCCCGGGCCTCCAGCCATTTGCCGGCAATCACCAAGGTAATCACCAGCGCCGCCGCCTCGAACTCCGGGTGACCATGCCCGGACAGGGTTTGCCAGACGCCGAGCCCGTACGCGGCGCTGGTGCCGAGCGCGACCAGCACATCCATATTTGCGCCGCCGGTTCGCAGGGCATACCAAGCGCCGCGATAAAAACGCGCGCCCGCCCAGAATTGCACCGGAGTCGCCAGCGCCCATTGCAGCCAGCCCGGCAGGTGCAACGGCACCCCCGCCAGCATGGCCACCATTCCGGCCAGCAAGGGCAGACTGAGCAGCGCCGAGACGCCGAGCACCAGCAAGGTGTGCCGGGTCTCCTCGGCAACCTCGGCTCCCGAGTCATCGTCTTGGTCGGAAACCGGACGCGCGCCGAAACCGGCCCCCTCGATGACCGCCACCAAGTCGGTCAGGCCGACCCGATCGGGATCGAAGGTGATCTCGGCCCGCTCGGCCGGCAGGCTGACGGTCGCGGTCAGCACCCCCGCCCGATTCCCGAGCACACGCTCGAGTCGCCCCACACAGGCGGCACAGCTCATGCCGGAAACCGACACGGTCGCGGTCGCACGAACCCCCTTATCCATTGCTGTATCCGATGTTTCAATCCACGCATCGGCGCATTTCAGCGCCTCCGCGACCGCAGCTC
>JBAWVF010000056.1:0-22783 GCA_037147415.1 Rhodospirillaceae bacterium
GGACCCAAGTCTACAATCCCACCATCGAGCGCTGGGTGAAGCGCGATGCTGATACTGGAAAGTTCATGGATCAAAAAGCGAATGGTGAAATGTTTAAGGGTGTTGCTAAGGAAGAAGATGGCCGTCGTCGCTAACAGTGCCCAAAACTGTTGCACAAGCCCCCCAGTATGGAAAGCGGCTCTTTGCCGCGCGCACTACCCCTGACCCAAGCCATGGAGATGCGCCCTCTGTTCCGCCCACAGCGCCGGCCACGGTTTCATGAAGTCCGCGAGCCCGATCCCCCTGGGCAACCGGCCATCAAGGATCGACTCGATGATGTCCGGTGCCAGCAGGGTCAGGCGCAGCAGGTTGCCGATGTAGCGGTCGGCGAGTTGCTCGGCGTCGGCCAGTTCTTTGATGCTTGAGAACTTGCCCGAGTCGAGCATTCTCTTCCAACGGTGGGCCCGGGCCAGGGCCTTGACCAGGGTGGCATCGGCGCGGGATGGCGGCGGCGCCCAGACGGTCTCGGTATTTTCGGGAGCGATGATGAGCTTGCGGCCCCCGCGTTTCCTAAAATTTAGCGGCACGGTGACGGACAGGATTTTTCCGTCGGCGCTGAGCACGGCATTCTTCAGCATGGGCGGGTCTCCGGTTTCGGGGTCGGACGCAAGTCGGCAACCAGGGTGGCGATACCATCGGCGTGCAGATCGATCTTGACGCCGTCGATGGCGACGGTGGCGCGGGCGACCAGCAGGTGGAGGATGCGGGCCTGCTCGGCCGGGAAAAGCTCGTCCCACAACGGGTCGAGGCTCTGGAGCGCGGCGGTGACCTCCGACTCAGTGAGACGCTCGCCGTCGTCGGCCGCTTGCTTCCAGGTCCGGACGATGATCTCGGGCGTGCGCAGCAGGCCACGGATTTGGGTGACCACGGCGGTTTCGATCTCGCCGGCCGGCAGCATTTTGATCGGGCAAGCCTGATAGCCGTTCTTGATCGCGGTCTGGCTGACGTAATACCGATAAAGACGGCCCTTCTTGCGGGTGTGGGTTGGAGTCAGCGCCACGCCGTTGGGACCGAACAGAATGCCCTTGAGCAAGGCCGGCGTGGTTTCCCGGCTCTGGCTGCCCTTGCGCCGGACGTTCAGAGCCATCAGCTCGTGAACCCGGTCCCAGGTGGCGGCGTCGATCAGCGCCTCGTGTTCGCCGGGATAGGACACGCCCTTATGGACCGCCTCGCCGAGGTAGGTGCGGTTCGCCAACAGCTTGTAGAGGAGCCCTTTGTCTATTTTGCCGCCCTGGCGTTCCTTGCCGTCCTGCGTCGTCCAGGATTTGGCGCGATGGCCGGATGCCGCCAGTTCCTGCACCAGTTTGGTGGCGGAGCCGAGGTCATGGTAGCGCCGGAAGATCAGACGGACCAGTTCGGCCTCGGGCGGATTGACCACCAGCTTGCGCTCGACCACGTCGTAGCCCAGCGGCGGGATGCCGCCCATCCACATGCCGCGCTTGCGCGAGGCGGCGAACTTGTCGCGAATGCGCTCACCGATCACCTCGCGCTCAAACTGAGCAAAGGAGAGCAGAATGTTCAGCGTCAGCCGGCCCATTGAAGTCGTGGTATTAAACGACTGGGTAACGCTGACAAATGTTACCTTATGAGCGTCGAAGACTTCGACCAGCTTGGCAAAATCCATCAGTGCCCGGCTGAGGCGATCAATTTTGTAAACGACGACCACGTCGACCCGGTCGTTTTCGATGTCGGCCAGCAGCCGCTTTAAAGCCGGCCGCTCCAGGCTGCCGCCCGAGAAGCCGCCATCATCGTAGCGGTCGTCCAGCGGCAACCAGCCCTCGGCCTTCTGGCTGGCGACATAGGATTCGCAGGACTCGCGCTGGGCATCCAGGGAATTGAACTCCATGTCCAGCCCTTCTTCCGAAGATTTTCTGGTGTAGATCGCGCAACGGACCTTGCGGACCAGGGGCTTCTGGATTTTTGGGGCTTTCATTGATTGCCTCCCTGGGCGCGCAGGCCAAAAAAGGTCGGGCCCGACCAGCGGGTGCCGGTAATGGCGTTGGCTACCGCCGACAGCGACTTGAAGGGGCGTCCCCGGTATTCGAAGCCGCGCTCGGTGACCGTGACGGTGTGCTCGGTACCCTGCCATTCGCGCACCAGCTTGGTGCCGACCACCGGCCGGTCGGCGATGCGTTTCCGGGCCGCCTCGCGCTCCACGTACTTTTCGTCTGCGGCGATGGCTTCCAGCCGGGCGGCAATGGTTGGAGTGACACCGCCATAGGCCAGTTCCTGGATACGGTAGGTCAGCCGACTGACCAGGAAGTGACGATTGAAGCCCGGCGGGTCAGATTGAAACAATTCGCGCCAGCGTTCCTTGAGGGCCGGGGTGGGCATGGTGGCAAGCGCGGCGATGCTGGCGAGTACGCTGTCGGTCATGGAGATTTCCTCTTGGACAGGGTTTCTCTGTCCCCATGTCCGCTCTGGTGACCGGTCGAAGTCGAGGGAATAGTCTCCGGAACTGACGGAATAACGCCTTGATTTTTCAGACGAAGTCTCCGGAGCCCGGCGGCCAGAATCGCCGCCACCTCGTCGAGGCGCTCGTCGGCGGTCAGGTGGGAGGAGCGGGGATTATTGGTCATCAGCTCCTCCCGTCGGCGGCCGGTTATGAATGACGACCGGACGACCACCCTGCACCGGAGCGGAGATCCGGCCGATGACGCGGGCGAGCGAGGTGCCGGAACGATGCTGAATTTCGGCAACCAGCTTTTCCGAAATATCGGGGTCGACCGCCACCAGCAGCCCGCCATTCACCTCGTTGAGGCGTAGCAGCAACTCCGGCAAGGTGAGTTCATCCGGTCTGGGCAGCTTGCCGTTTTGCCGGCGCACCGCGTTCAGGGCGCGATTCCACACGGGTGAGCTACCGGCCGGATGCGAAAGGTCGGTCGCCAGCGGCAGGCGCGCCGCCTCCAGATTGACGGTGACGTCCGATGACTTGGCCATGTCGGAGCCGGTGGCGAACAGCGACCGTTCGCCGATTCCGAGCATGGCGTGAACGCCGGGCACTGTGGCCAGCCATGGGCCGACCCGATCGGACAGGCCCGCCACCACGCGCGCATAACCGTCTCGGCTCTCCGGAAACAGGGCCGGATTGCTTCCAATCGGCCGGGTCAGGATCAGGTGGTCTCCCGCTTTGGCACCCCGCCCGGTCTTGAGCCGGGGCTTCAGGATGGTGCCGACCGCCACGGCGACCAGCCACGGACCATGATGACCGGCACCGCTCGCGCGAGCGGTGACCACCAACCGGGCGGTGCTTCCGGCGGCGGCCCGGTCCAGGCCATCGAGAATATCCGCCGCCAGATAGCCGCTGCCGACGCAAGGCCCTGCTTCCAGCAGCGACGCCTGAACCAGCAGCGGCTCCGCACCGTGCGCGAGCAAGCGGGATTCAGCCGAGAGGAAGGCCAGTTCGCCGGCCAGGGGTGCCTGAAGGAGGGTCGGAAAGACCTGATGGCAGGCAATCAGAATAAGGCGTTCGGGAGCAACCTGGAACGCCACGACTTGTTCGTGGGTCCAGTCGATGACGTCTTTCAGCAGCTTGAGCGGCGGCGGGATCAAGCCGGAAAACGCTGGCCACAAGGTGGCATCGGATGGTGCCGGCATGGAGAATTTCCTTTCGCCCGATTGGCAGGCAAAAGGAACCACGGACCGTTGCCGGACGCATCTTACGAGAGTTCCCCATCCGCGCCGGTGCCGGCTCCACCCTCCGGACCTGGCGGCGGGTCGTCCGCGACCAGGGCATAACCGCCGCGGCGATTACTGAACACTCGCCACGGCATCAACAACTTGCTGAGGCTCGCGTTGACCTTGTTGATGATTCTGGAAATTGCCTTGCCGCTGTCGACTTGCCCGGCCATGCCCAGTTCTCCGGCGATCCGGGCTGCGGGAACAAGGTGAGGCATATTGACCGAGAGCAGGCGAACGACCGTGGCATGCTGCGGCGAGAGCGTCTTGCCAATCACCGGCATGGGGCCGCTGCCGGGATCGTCCCACGGCGAATTGCGAACCCGGCATTCGACCTGGGGGCCATGCTCACCGGCAGTGCCCGGAAATTCCAGAAGGTAACGGCCATCTTCGGGCTGGTTCGCGATCCTGATGTCCAACGGCGCCAGCGTGTCCTCCAACCGGTGCAACGCGACATCGGTTCTGTTCCGCAGGGCAAGGCGCCCGTCCTCTCTCATCGCCTTCGGATCGCTTGATCTCGGGACCGGCTTCTCCGGTATCGTGGCCCGAAAAGCGTCGTCCTCATCCAGGGAGGCCATCATGTCGCCCGCGTGCAACCCGCCGGCACCGCAGACGGCGAACAGGGTCAGCAGGGCGAGTTCGCCTCGCGTCAGCATTTGAACCCGTGCTCCCTTAGCGACGGTGTGCGCGCTGAGGTCGATGATCGCCGTAGCTGCTCCATCCCGGGCGTCTGCTCCGTCGGCCAGGGCGGCGGTGCCGACCGCGCTCCAGACGCTCCGTCGCCATTCGGGAATGATGACCGCTGGAACGTGCAGGCTGCTGGTCGATCGCCGTCCGGCGGTGGTGACCAGACGCGGCAAATTACCGACCGCCTCACGGAGCGTCATGCCACCGTTATCGGTCGCCGTCACGGACTGGCCCGGGCCGGTCGCCACGTCCCGAACCCGCCGCCATTCCGGTGTGACCACGATCTCATGCAGTTTGCCGGCGGACAGCCCGAGCAGAGCTTCGAGGTTGACACCGATGACCCTCAGCCGCCGCCCCATCTCACCAAACGCCAAGGCGGTGTCGATTTCCGGCATCGGCAAGTTATCGATGCCGATCTGTGGCAGCCACCGGGTGAAAAACGGGCCGGGATAGAGCTGGCAGGCATCGAAACCGGTTTCGGGGGCGGCATGAGCCTCGGTTCCCGCCTTGAAGTAGTGCGCCTGGGAAACCGCGAGGATGCGCTGGATGTCGTCGCGATCGAACACATCGCGGCGGCGCACGGTCTGGGCCAGCAGGTAATCTCGAGTCGGGCTGACGCCACGGTCCTCGGCGGCGTCGATCAGGCGCAGCAAAGCCGTTGCCTTGCGCTGTTCCAGAAAACCCGCATTGCGAAGCGTGATCTGCTTGATTCCGGACGTCTGCTGCCGGACCTGCTTGGCCACGCTGCGTTTGATCGGCCAATCGGGGGGCGCCAGGGCCAATAACCGGTCGAAGGTCGCCCGGAACGCCTGCCCGCGACGACGCCGGTCACCAGCGGCGAGCGACTCGGTGGCCTCGTCCATCCGGCATCCGAGTTCCTGGACCGGGGTCTGTTGCCGCCCGAGATCAACGCTCGTCCACAGCAAACCCGAGCGGGTAAAGGGGGCCAAGCGCTCGAATGCGAGAATAGTGTGGGTATGCTCCAGCAGATTTCCTGGCTGGACGATGGTCGCATCATTGAACAGAACACAGAGTTTCAACTCATCAGTCAGCCGATCGACGCTACTCGCAAAACGATCAATCGATCCGACATAGGGGTCAAGTTCTCCGTAGTATACGACACGAATGGAAGCCTCCTATTCGCGTTCTGACTGCGACATCCTCCGTTCCTTCGATGGTCAGGTTGGGGTGAACACCCCCGCTTGTTTCAGCGCCCGGACCATGTCGCGGCCAACTTGCCAGGAATTCGTTACCCAACTATCGTGTCACACTTTCACGTGACGCTCAATAGATGATCAGAGATCATCTTGATATTCGCGAAAAGCATTGCTCACGTCTCTAGTTTTACTAAAAAGCTGAATGCGCCAGCTTATGAAGCGAATCAGGCGCTCCTTTTCCCGAGTCTGAAATGTCGCCTTATCACGCTTTGTCGTGCGCAAGGCTGATTGCGCGGATGCCGGTGATGTCGCCCCGGTAGTCAGGCCAGCGTTTCCCTCTCTTCGTCGTTCCATTGCCCCTCGGTGGTGACCTCTGCAGCAACGGCCCGAATTTCCCGCGCGATCGCGGTGCTGACCGGCTGGCCTTTGATCCGGGTCGCAAACTCCAGCATGACGCGGTTCTTTTCATCGAGACGGAGGGTTTCGGTTTTGCCGCCTCGGTTCGATGGCCGGCAGATCGCTGTCATCGACGCCACCATCAAATGTCGTGCTGAGCAATACACGATCTTCAAGAACCGCCACAATTGCGCTTGTGTCGACCGCTGCAGCGTGAGAGCATAATAAAAGAACGCACAGACGCAGTAATGATAATTCACTGAGAAAGTTTGATGTCCCCTTCGCTAGGCAAAAGGTGATTTTCAAACTGTATATTGGCATAGCAATTCTTGGCGCCTCTAGGTGGGCCGGAATTCCAGCGGCTTTAGCCGCTGGGTTCTTGTCACTCTCACGGTTGACGATGACTACTTACAGGACATAGCCATGACCTCCCTTGCCATCATCACCGCCGACCAACGGCTTTCCCAATCGCGTTGCGTCAAGGGCGTGATCTTCGGCAAATCCGGGATCGGCAAGACCACGCTGCTGAAGACGCTGCCCCCGGACACCACCCTGTTCATCGATCTGGAGGCCGGCGACCTCGCGGTCGAGGACTGGCCGGTGGACAGCCTGCGCCCGCGCACCTGGGACGAATGCCGGAATCTGGCCTGCTTCATCGGCGGGCCAAATCCGGCGCTACGGCCGAACCAGCCCTACAGCCAGAGCCACTACGCCTACGTCTGCCAGCAGTACGGCGATCCCACCGCGCTGGCCAAGTACGCGATCCTGTTCATCGACAGCATCACGGTGGCGGGCCGGCTGTGCTTCCAGTGGTGCTCGGGCCAGCCGGAAGCTCACTCCGAGAAAACCGGCAAGCCGGATTTGCGCGGCGCCTACGGCCTGCACGGGCGCGAGATGATCGGCTGGCTGACCCAGCTTCAGCACACCCGGAACAAGCATGTCTGGTTCGTCGGCATCCTCAATGAGACCACCGACGACTTCAACCGCAAGGTGTTCGTCCCCCAGATCGACGGTTCGAAGACCGGGCTCGAGCTGCCCGGCATCGTCGACGAGGTCATCACCATGGCCGAATTGGTGACGCCCCAGGGCCAACCGGTGCGCGCCTTCATCTGCCACACGCTGAACAACTGGGGTTTTCCCGCCAAGGACCGCAGCGGCCGGCTGGCCATGGTCGAACCGCCGCACCTCGGCGCACTGATGGCGAAGATCACTGGGCCGGCGGTGCCGGTCCTTTCCCCGCCGGTTTCCGGCCGTTCTCTTCCACTCCCGTCGCGTTCGTAACCCACTGCCCAGGAGGCAACACATGACGTATGACCTCAATGATGCGGAGCCGCAGCGCAGCGGCCTGATTGATCCCTGCCACGCCAAGATTGTCGGCGTGCTGCGCCCCGGCGGCGTCGATGGCCCGGCGCCCACCGACCGTGGTCTGCTCAAACCTTCGAAGTCCAGCGCCGACGTGCTGATGCTGGATTGGGAGTTTACCGTTGCCGAAGGGCCGAATGCCCGGCGCAAGTTCTGGCAGACCATGGTGGTGGCCGGCGGCGAGGTGGACGAGAAGGGCCAGAGCAAGGGCTGGAACATCAGCAAATCCCTGCTGCGCGCCATGGTCGACAGCGGCCTGGGTCTCAATCCGAAGGATGAAAGCGAAAGCGCCCGCCAGCGCCGGATGCTGCGTGGCTTCGCCGACCTTAACGGCATCGGCTTCGTCGCCCGCATCGGCGTCAAGAAAGACAAGGACGGCAAGTATCCCGACCAGAACATCCTCGCTCACATCGTCACCCCGGATGAAAAGGAGTGGCAGATGGTGATGAGCGGCCAGGAGGTGCCGGTCGGCGGTGCCACTGCGGCCAAACCACAGGGCTGGGGCCAAAATGCCTGGGGTGGCGCATCCGCCCCTGGTCCCTCCGCGCAGCCGCAGCAGAACCAGTGGGGTTCCCCGCCGCCCGCTGCCGCGCCAGCGCCGGCCCCGCAACCCGGTTGGCCCGCCCAGGCCGCCGTTGCGCCTCAGGCTCCGCCTCCCGGTTGGCCGCCGGCCACCGCACCGTCTCCAACCGCTCCCGCACCGGCTCCCGGCCAGGGCTGGTCCGCGCCGCAGCCCGCCGGCTGGCCGCCTGCGGCTCAGCCTGCCGCTGCTCCCGTCACCGCCCCTGCCGCACCGGGTGCGATGCCCGGCCCGGCCTGGCTGAACGGCTAACGGGGAGACCGACGATGACGACAGCGGCCGAACTGGTAGCGATGTCCGAGGATGCGTTCCAGGCGCACGCCACCAGGGAGGCTGCCCTCGCCATCGGCGACTGGTTGCAGGCCAGTGTCAGACTCAACCGGCCGATCCGCTCCCTGACCCTGTTCGAGTTGGAGTGCATGGCCAGCGCCGCCCTCGGCCGCTGGATCGTCGTCCGCTCCGAGCGCGCCGCCGCCGGCAAGCCCGATCCCACTCTGTTCGCGATCTGAGGAACCGCCATGACCGACAGAACCGAAACCGAACGCGCCGCCATCAAAGCCGCCCGCAAACCCTTCGCCGAGAGTTTGACCGAACTCGGGCTGATGGCCCCGTTCTACCACCGCCCCGCCGCCGACATCGACCGTCTGATCGAAGCCGCGATCGACGGCTACCGCAGTCACCTGATCCGGATTGCCGGTGAGGCTCGGAAGGCGACGGACGATCTGAACGACCCGATTCCTTTTTAGGTTGTGCCAAGATGATCGATCTCAACCACGGCTCCGGCTATCGCCCGCCCTCGGTGGTCGAGGCGATCAACGGCTGCATCGACGCCGCCCTGGTCGCCGGCAACGAGGCCCAGCCGTCGCGCCAGTACCTGGGCGCTTCCCGGCTCGGCGTTGCCTGCCAGCGAGCGCTCCAGTTCGAGCATAGCCGGACGCCGAAGGATGACGGGGAAGAGTTCGACGGCCGGGCGCTGCGCATCTTCGCCGCCGGCCACCGCTTCGAGGATATGTCGATCCAGTGGCTCCGGTCTGCCGGCTTCGATCTCCGCACCCATCGCCGCGACGGCGGCCAGTTCGGTTTCAGCGCCGTGGGTGGCCGGATCAAGGGCCACATCGACGGGGTCATCGTCGCGGTGCCGGTCGGAGTGCCGATGGCGGTGCCGGCGTTGTGGGAGCACAAAGCGCTCAATAAAAAGTCGTGGCAGGACACCGTGAAGCGCGGCGTCACGGTCTCGAAGCCGGTCTATGCCGGCCAGATCGCGCTTTATCAGGCTTACATGGGCTTGCCGGCGCCCGCGCTGTTCACCGCGCTCAACAAGGATACCTGCGAGTTGCACCACGAGTTGGTGCCATTCGACGCTGCCCTGGCGCAGGCACTCTCCGACCGCGCCGTCAACATTTTGCGCGCGACCGATGCCCGAGAGCTGCTGCCCCGGCAGACCACCAATCCCGACCATTTCGAATGCCGGATGTGCTCCTGGTGCGAGCGCTGCTGGAGGTTGCCATGAGCGACATCACCCTCTCGGCCAAGCAGGCTGCCGCCATCGCCAAGGTCAGGGACTGGTTCACCAGCCGTACCAAGGAGCAGCAGGTGTTTCGGGTGTTCGGCTATGCCGGCGCCGGCAAGACCACGATCGTCCGCCATGCCATTGAGCAACTCGGGTTGGAGACCACGGCCAAGAATCCGGACGGCAGCATCACTGGCGGGTCCGGCGGCGTGCTGTACGGCGCTTTCACCGGCAAGGCCGCCCTGGTCATGTCCCGCAAGGGCACGCCGGCTTCCACCATCCACAGCCTGATCTACCGGGTCTCCGAGGCGACCGAGGGCGAGATCGAGAAGGTTCGGCAGGACATCGCCGAGATCAGGGCCAAACTGCCCGCGCTGGCGGCGGCCGAGCGTCTGCTCGAGGAATCCCGCATGCGCAGCCTGGAACTGCGGCTGCAGGACGCCCATAAGCCCCGCTTCGTGTTGAACGACCAGTCGCTGGTACGCGACGCCGCCCTGATCGTGCTCGACGAGGTCTCGATGGTCGGCGACGACATGGCCACGGACCTGCTCGCGTTCGGCAAGCCGATCCTGGTGCTGGGTGACCCCGGCCAGTTGCCGCCGATCAAGGGTGAAGGCGCCTTTACCCAGGCCGATCCGGACGTCATGCTGACGGAAATTCACCGGCAAGCCGGCGAGTCCGCGATCATCCGGTTGGCCACCCTGGCGCGCACCTGCCAGCCGATCCCCTACGGCGAGCATGACGCCTTCGTCTGGAAGATGCCGCGCGGCGCGATCAGCCCGGCCCAGATGCTGCGCGGGGGTCAGGTGATCTGCGGCCGCAACGCCACCCGCATCCAGCTCAACATCGCCATGAAGGCGGCGGCCGGCTTTCCCGGCCCCTATCCGACCGGACGGGGCGAGAAGATCATCTGCCTCAAGAACCGCAACGACCTCGGCGTCGTCAACGGTATGTTTCTGACCCTGAATGAAATTCAGGACGCAGACCCGCTCAGTTTCTCGGCCGTGCTGGTCAGCGAGGATGGCAATCAGATCGGCGGCATGCGCAAGAACGGCAAGCCCGAGCGCTTTCGCATCTACAAGGGCCACTTCGACGATCACGTCGTCTTCGATGATCAGCGAAGCCAGCGCGACCACTGGAAGAAGAAGTCGCTGATCGAGGCGGTCTGGGGCTGGGCGATTACTTGTCATAAGAGCCAGGGGTCATCTTGGCCCAACGTCATTGTTTTTGACGATGGTCTCGGTCGCACCGCCGAGGACCGCGCCCGCTGGCTCTACACCGCGATTACCAGGGCCGAGAAAGGGCTGGTGATCCTTGATTGACCTCAACGACGCCCCCTTTCAGGCACCGTCCCGACCACCGGCATCGCCATACGTCCTCGATCTGAACGACGTGGCGCCGCCGCCGTCCGGCCGCTACGACCTGGAAGAGCTTTCGCGTCGACTGTCCGAACAGGCCGGGAGTTGGGTGCCTCAGCTTTTTCCCAACGGTCGTCAGGAAGGCGGCGAGTTGCGCCTCGCCAACATCAAGGGCGAACGTCCGCGCAAGACCGGCTCCTGCGTGATTCCGCTGACCGACCAGTACGCCGGCTGCTTTCACGATTTCGACACCGGCGAAAGCGGCGGCCCGCTGAAGACGTTGGAGCACGCCACCGGCCTCACCGGTCGCGCGTTGTTCGACTACGCCGCCGGGTTGGTCGGGCTCGCCGCCCCCAAAGCCCAGTCGCCTCGGGCCGCGGCGAAGGCGCGCAAGGAGGAAGACACCGCCCGCGAGATCGCCTTCATCCTGTCGCGCACCGGGCCAATCGCCGGCACGCTGGCCGAACAGCATCTGTGGCGGCGCGGCCTGGAAAACCCAAATTGCCTCGACCTGCTGTTCCACCCCGATCTCGCTCACCGACCGACTGGCACCGGCTATCCCGCCATGGTGGCGGTGGTGCGGGACGGCGCCGGCACACCGACCGGCATCCACCGCACCTGGCTGGCGCCGGACGGCTCGGGCAAGGCGCCGATCGAGAAGAACCGGATGATGCTCGGCACGGTGGCCGGCAGCGCGGTGCGGTTAGTGCCGCTCGGGGACAGCACCTTTCTCGGCATGGGCGAAGGCATCGAGACCACGCTGGCGGTCAAGCCGGTGGTGAGCATTCCCCTGTGGTCGGCGCTCTCGGCCGGCAATCTGGAACAGGTGGTCGTTCCCGATCAGGTCACGACGATCATCATCTTCGTCGACAATGACCTCAGCGGTACCGGCCTGAAGGCCGCGCTCCGCGCCGCCGCCATCCATTACGCCGCCGGCCGCCGGGTCTGGATCGTCATGCCGCCCAATCCCGGCGATGATTTCGACGATCTGCTGATGCGCGAAGGGCTGGACGCGGTGCGCGCAGTCCTGGCCGGCGCGCGGGAATGGCAGCCGGAACCGATTCTCGCCGCTGAACAACCGTCTGAAGAACCCGCTTCCGAGCAGAAGACCGGCGGCCATAAGCCGCTCGGCTTTGAAAGTCCCGTCGGCAAGCTGCCGGTGCTGCGCGCCGACAACGGCGATCTCGCCGAGGTTACCGACCGCTGCTGGGACACCCTTCGCGCCGCCAACGATCCGCCCTGGCTCTACCGCTGCGCCGCCCGTCCGGCCTGGATTGAACCGGATGACGGCGGCAGACCGGTGCCGAAGGAACTGACCGAGAACCGGCTGCGCCACGTCCTGGCCCAACTGATCACCTGGAGCAGCCGCACCAAAACCGGCGACCTCGCACCGGCCTATCCGCCGGCCGGCGTGGTGGCCAACCTGCTGGCCACTCCGGATCCCGATCTGCCGGTACTCGCCGGCATCGTCACCGCGCCGGTGTTCGGCGCCGCGGGCGAGTTGCTGACCACTCCCGGCTATCACCCTGCGACCGAACTGCTCTATCTGCCACCGGCCGGTTTTGCCGTGCCGCCGGTGCCCGACCAGCCCACCGCCACCGAGATCGCCGCCGCCAGATCGCTGTTGCTCGACGACATGCTGGGCGACTTCCCCTTCGTCGGTGAAGCCGAGCGCGCCCACGTCCTGGCGCTGTTGCTGTTGCCGTTTCTGCGCCCGATGATCAAGGGGCCGACGCCCTTGCATCTGATCGAGAAGCCCGAGGCCGGCACCGGCGCCACCCTGATGGTCGACGCGATCGCCATCGTCACCACCGGTTCCAGCGTCAACGTCATGGTCGAGGGCCGCGACGACGAGGAATGGCGAAAACGCCTGACCGCGAAACTTCGCGAAATCCCGTCGCTGGTGCTGATCGACAATCTGCGCCGGACCCTCGACAGCGCCCCGCTGGCTGCCGCCCTGACCGCGCCAGTGTGGGATGACCGCATCCTCGGTAAATCCGAGAACGTCCATTTTCCCATCCGCTGCACCTGGATCGCCACCGGCAACAACCCCCAGTTCTCCAACGAGATGGCCCGCCGGCTGGTCCGCATCCGTCTCGACGCTGGAACCGACCAGCCCTGGTTGCGCGATGGGTTCCGCCACCAGAACCTGCTGGGCTGGGTGCGTGAAAACCGTGGCCGGCTGGTGGCGGCCTGCCTGATCCTCGGCCGCGCCTGGATCGCCGCCGGCAGCCCCCGCCACGCCCGCACCATCGGCAGTTTCGAGGAGTGGTCGCATGTCGTCGGCGGCGTGCTCGACGTGGCCGGGGTGCCCGGCTTCCTCGGCAACCTCAAGGAAACCTACCAGACCACCAACGCCGAAGGCTCGGCCCAAAGCGTGTTCATCACCGCTTGGTGGGGCCGGCACGGGGCGCTCCCGGTCGGAACCGCTGAACTGTTCGATCTCGCGGTCACCTGTGATCCGGCGTTGCCGGTCGGCGACGGCTCGGAGCGTTCGCAGCGGATCAGGTTGGGCAAATTGCTTGGGTCGCTCCGCGATCGGGTGTTCCGAATTGGAGAGGCCACCGTGCGGCTCAAGTCGCTCGGCGTCCGCCATCAGGCTCAACAATGGGCGCTTCTTCCGCAAGACAGGCTTCGGACTTCCCCCGGCATTGGCGGGGAAGGTGGGAATGTTGGGGAATGTTTTTCCGGAGCGACTTCTGTCCCGAGTGGTTGCGCGGGGGAATGTGGGAATGTTTCCCAGGGGAATGTCGCACAACATTCCCCTCAACATTCCCCGGAAATCTCCAGCCTAAATCAAAGCGTTGGGGATAGTGGGGAATGTGGGGAATGTTTTCCCTATTTTACGCGTACGCACGCACACACGCATGCGCACACGCCCCCGTGCACGCATGAGGGGACGGGAAAAACATTCCCTTCCTCCCAACACTCCCTAACCCACGGGAACTTCGAAGAAGTGGCAGGGGAATATCGCGGGGAATGTCAAAAAACATTCCCCGGCGGGACCACGAGCGTCTGGAAGGAGACGATATGAGCACCGTCGCCATCGCCCTGATCGAAGCCGTCCATGCCGCAGGCGGCACCATCGTCCTCGACGGGGCGAACCTCCAGCTCGAAGCCCCCGCGCCGCTGCCCGAGGCGCTGCGGGTCAGCCTGCGCCAGCACAAACCGGTCCTGGTCGCCTTCCTCGCCGTGCAAGCGGCCAACGCCAATGATCCGGCACCGGCGGTGCTCCCGTTGGCCGGCATTCCGGACGACGTAGCGCGCGGCATCGAAGCGCTGGCGGTGGCACCGGCACCCGAGGGCATCCCCACCCGCGCTTGGCCGGTGATCGTCGCCGACACGATGGCGCTGGTGAGCAACGGACAGGTCGCACAGGCGTTCGCCCTCGGTTGGACTGCCGCCGACCTGTTCGGCTGCGACCAGTGCGCACCTTGGCACCGGCTCGACCGCGCCGGGATGCTGCTGCTGGTCGGCGGTCGGCAGATTCCCGAGATCACCGCCGCTCATGCCGCCCTGCGCCATCGCGACGGCAGCGTGCTGCGCTTCCGTCGCCGCCCGAAACCCTATGAGCCGCCGGTTGCCATGCTCTGGCACCTGCTGCCGAAGCATCTCCGGCCCGATGTCGGCCCGGCGCCGTAGTCACCGGCCAATACAGCCCGTGAAAAAACCAAAGCGGGTGACGGCGACGATCTTGGCGGGTCCACGCCGTCACCCTGACCACAATGCCCCTTGTTGGAGAAACACCATGGCTGGGACGACTCTGCCCAAACCGGGCGACAATGCAAACACAAACACCTTCGTTGGCGAAATGCCAGCGGCGAACCTCAGACCGGGTAAGGCCAGCCCACCGCCCGCTCCCCCGGTGATCCTGGCGCTCGACCTCGGCACCCACACCGGCTGGGCGCTGCGTGCCCGTGACGGCACGATCACCAGCGGCACCGTCTCCTTCCAGCCGGGGCGTTTCGAAGGCGCGGGCATGACGTTCCTGCGCTTCCGGGGTTGGCTCGAGGAAATCGCCGACCTCGCGCACGGGCTCGACACCGTGGTGTTCGAGGAGGTGCGGCGGCATGTCGGCACCACTGCCTCCCATGTCTACGGAGGTTTCCTCGCCCACCTGACCGCCTGGTGCGAACACGAGCGCGTGCCCTACCGGGGCGTGCCGGTCGGCACCATCAAGCTCCACGCCACCGGCAAGGGCAACGCCGGCAAGGACGCGGTGATCGCCGCCATGAAGGCGAAGGGCCATCGGCCTGCCGACGACAACGAAGCCGACGCCCTCGCCATCCTGCACTGGGCGCTCACGCAGGGAGGGCGGTCATGACCCGAAATCGTCTGCCCAACCGCCGCCCCAACGAGACCACGACGCTGGTCTTCGACGGCATGAGCTTCGCGGTGACCATCGGCTTCTTTCCGGCCAACGACCGTCCTGGCGAGGTCTTCGCCTCGGGTGCGAAGTCCGGCTGCGACCTGGATTACCTGCTCGACGATGCCTGCGTCGCCCTCTCGCTGCTGCTCCAGCACGGCGTGCAGCCGGATGCCCTGGCGAAATCCATGGGCCGGGCCGGCGACGGCACCACCCCAGCGTCCATCATCGGCGCGCTGGCCGATCGTCTCGCGGAGGTGCGGTCATGACCCTGCGCTCTTCGCTCGGCCGGGTTCAACCCCGGCAACCGCTCGACGCCGATGAACTGGCGACGATGCGCCGTGCCGCATGGCGCCAGCAGGGCATGCTGGCCGTGAGTGCCGACGATCCCCGCCTGACCTGGCCGGAACGCGAACTGGTCAGTCAACTCGGTAACAAGCTCTACGGCGCGCGGAAGGAGGCTCGTCATGGCTGATACCCACTGGACCCCAAAGCTGGTCGAGGCATATCTCGCCGAGGCGGCCGACACCCTTCGCCGATTGCCCGAACAGCGGGTGCGCGGGTATTTCTCGGCGTGGCCTCCCATTATTCACGAGGCGTGGGATGCTTACGGCTGGAGCGAAACCGAAAACCGGAAGGGACCACCCTCGGCCAGAGCCATCGACCAGATGGACCGGACGTTGCTGTGGCTGCGCTGGCTCGACCGCGACGACCAGAAGATCGTTTGGCACCGCGCCGGCAACCGGCCCTGGAAAGCCATCGCCCACGAACACGGCATCGACCGGACGACGGCGTGGCGGCGCTGGACCTACGCTCTGGTCACCATCGCCGCGCGCCTGAATGCGGACTCTGTTGCAACAACGTTGCAACATCATCTCGTGCAACATCCTCCCAGGGAAATGGTAGTTTGACTGCATAGATTGGGTGTGTGCGCCTGCGATGCCCCATCGTGGGCGCCACCAATTCTTCCGAACATCCACGAGACATCATGACCGACGCTCCCCTGACCGGCGAGATGGCCCTTTGGCGTGCCGTCGTGCTGCAAGCGCTCCAGGACGCGACGCTCGGAATGCACAATCCTACGTCCCGCAAGCCCCGGCGGCCATCGGCGTCGCACCGGGCGCACGCCCACGTTGCTCGCGAGTGGCTGCTCGGCGGTGGCGCCCAGCTTCACCGGGTCTGCGACATGGCCGGGCTCGATCCCGAGGCGGTTCGCGCCACGGCAAAAGTTGCAATAGCAAAAGCAGATGCAATGCTTCTCGAAGTCGAGAGCAGAACAGCACAACCTAGTTCGCAAAATCAGGCCGGAAGAGAACGTTTTTCCCACCCACAATTGGTAGGGGGAAGGAACGTCGGCGCGGCCAAGCCTTTGAAAAATGGTTCCTCCCTGGCCCACAACCAATGAGGGCAAACTCAGCCCTCGACCCCGTTCGTCTGAAAACAAAAAACTGCCTATTCGCCTATTCACCTATTCGCCTATTCACTACCGGAGGGCATGATCGCCATGGCCGAAGCCGGAGAAAGTCAGCGGCAGTTCGCCCAACGGATCGGGCTGTCCCAGGGCCGGGTGACCCAGTTGGTCAAGGAGGGACTGCCCCTGCTGGCCAACGGCCGGATCGATACCGAGGCGGCGATCCGCTGGCTGGAGCAGAACCTCGACCGTGAACGCAGCACCCGCGCCAAGCACGGATCCGCCGGAGCCGCGACCGGGGCGGCGCCACCCCAAGCCACCCCGGTCCGGCCTGCCATGCCGGTCGCACCGACCACGCTGCCTCCTTCCGCGGCTCCGACTTCGGCGGCGGGGGCGCCGATGGCCGAGGTCCGGCGCCAGCATGAAATCGTCAAAGTCGCTCGCGCCCGCCTTCGATTGGAGACCGAGAAGGGCCGACTGATCAATCGCGACGAAATCAAGGTCGCGATCTTCAACCGGGCCCGCCGTGAACGCAATGCGCATTTGGGTTGGGCACTCAGAGTGGCGCCGCAACTGGCGGCTGAACTCTCGGTCGATCCGGCCCTGATGTTCACGGCTCTTGATCGGCACCTGCGCGAGCATCTCGCCGATCTGGCCAAGACACCTTTGCTCGAACTGCCGGAATAGGCGGTTCCCACCTTCACCGATTTCCTGAGTTTCCCCGTCTGCCCGGCGGGGAGAAGAGCGCAACCGTGGGAATTCCGAGCTTCATCGGCTCCCGGCGGTTGCATTGCAACCACCCGATGCGCTCCGGGGCCAGGCAGGCCGGGAGCCGATGGAGGACACGATGCCGACACCCTACAGCGAAACCGACCTCAAGGCGATCTCGACCGAGATCATCATGCTGACGCCCGAGGTGGCGGAGATGTTGCGCACGACCTGTTTGTTCGAGCGCCAGCGTCCGTTGAGCGAGTATAATATCGACCGCCTTGCCCATGAAATGAAGATGGGCTCCTTCGTCAGAGGGACACCGATCTTCGTGGCGGTCCTGCCGAATAACATGATGAGGATGTTAAACGGGAACCATACTTGCGAGGCCGTTCGCAAGACCGGGATCGCCATTCCGGTGGTGATCATTTACCTGAGTGTAAACGATATCGAAGCGGCATCGGCTGTTTACTCAGTTCTGGATACTCAGAAAACTAGAACTTGGGGCGCAGCCCTCAAGGCCCAGGGCGCCTTCGACGATTTTCCGATGGCCAAGCAGGCTCTCTCGGCAGTCGGTTTCATCATGACCGATTTCTGCCATGACCCCTCGAATATTGCGGTCAAGTCAAGGGATTTCCGCTTTGCCGAATTGAACAAGTATCGGCAGGCCGCCGAGATCCTTGCCGAGGCCACCGTCGAGGCTCCCACAGTCAACACCAAGAAACTGCGCATCATCCCGGTCTTGTCGGTGGCGTTGTTTACCGCCCGTCACCAGCCGTCGATGGCGAAGGCGTTCTGGAGCGGCTTTGCTCATGACGATGGTTTGCAGGCGAACGATCCGCGCAAGGCTTTGTTGCGCTATTTGAACAATCTGACCAGCACCAGCACGGCCCTGTGGGAGGACATCGCGCGGGCGGCGGTCTTGGCCTGGAACGCCGCTTTCGAGGGGCGCAGGCTTGAGGTGTGCAAGCCCAACC
Organism: Rhodospirillaceae bacterium; assembly: GCA_037147415.1. Classification (GTDB taxonomy): domain Bacteria; phylum Pseudomonadota; class Alphaproteobacteria; order Azospirillales; family Azospirillaceae; genus BOG-933. Next base: position 18,230 of record JBAWVF010000056.1, read on the forward strand.
AAATGGGCGCGTTTCGAATCATCGGCACGCCGATCCTGAAAGAAAAGAAGGCAAAGCCTGCCACGTCAACGGCCCGGATCGGAGGCGCGCCATGAACACGGTTCTGGTTGGCGGCTCGGTCGAGATTTCGATTATTCAAGTCCTGGTGGCTCCCGATCGCTTGCGCCCGTGTTCGGAAGAGCAAGTCAAGTCGCTGATGGAAAGCATTGCCGAAGTCGGACTGATCAATCCGATTTCGGTATTCGCAGAACGAGCCAAGGATGGCATTCTGTTCAATAACGGCTATCATTTGGTTGCCGGTTTGAACCGGCTGGAAGCCTGCAGGCGGCTCGGCTGGAAAACCATTCCGGCGGTCATGCTGGCCCTGGATGAACTCCATCGCCAACTGGTCGAGGTCGACGAGAACCTGTGCGGCAGTAAACTGACTCCGGCCGAACGGGCGCTGTTCATGCGGCGGCGGAAGGACATCTATCTGGCGCTCCATCCGGAGACGAGGAAGGGAACCGCTCAGGCGGCGGGAATGAACCGGGCTGTCGGACGTGAACCGCAAATTGCGGATGACGTCGCCCCCGCCGAACCGTTCACCATTGCCACCGCCAGGGCTACCGGCCAGTCCCGCGATACCATCGAGCGTGACGCCGCCCGTGGCGAAGCACTGGGCGACGCGGTCCTGACGGATGTGCGAGGCACCAGCCTCGATCAGGGTGTGGAACTGGACGCCCTCAAGAGTTTGCCGGAAGCCGAACGGGCGCCCCTGGTCAAACGGGCCAAGGCCGGGGAAAAAGTCTCGGCGCGCCGCGAGAAGACCGTTGATCAACTCAATGAAGAGGCCGCCCTCGAAGCCTTCGCCGACGCTCTCGCCTCGCGGTTCAAGCGTAATGAGCATCCGCTGCTGTTGGACTGGTGCCAGACCCTGAAACTGTCCCGTCTGCGCAAGCGTCTGGAAGAGATCGGCGTGGGCTCGAAGCCAGCGGAAAAGGGAAAGCGCTCCAGGGCAACATCCGCGACAGTGAAGTCAGGAGGTGCCTCATGAGCCGCTTCCGGAGATCGAAACGCCCCGCTGAAGACGAGGCCGTGGAGGCTTTCGCCAAATCTCTCTACGAGCGCTTCGAGTGGGGCGAGTACCCACTGATATTGCATTGGTGCAAGGTCCTGAACATGACCAAGCTTCGGGAGCAGTTGATCGACTTGGCCTTCAGCGGCGCCTCTCCAACAGGCGAACGACATCAGCCACCATCACCATGACCAACCACCGCCCCCTGATCGTTGATGACGGGCTGATCGCCCGTCTCGGCGACGGCGACACCCTGGTGCTGCCCTCGGTCACCGCCGTCCGGTTGCTCGGGGTAGACCGCAACCGGGCGGTGATCTCGGTCAGTCTCTCGAACTTCATCAAGGGCGCCGGAACTATCCTGGTTCAGGATGACGGCGCGGGCGGAGTGATCATGACGGCTTCACAGACCAACACGACCCGTTTGCTCGGCGACGATGGCGCGGCTCTGACCGGCAGCGCCACCGATCTGGCCTGGGACGGTGTCGCCCCGTCCTCGACCTGGACCGCGATCTGGAAAGCCGTGGTCGCTCGGCTCGAAGCGATCCGGCAGCTGGTCGCCGGCACGCTCAAGGTCGACGGCAGCGCCGTGACCCAACCGGTGAGCGCCAAGCAGTTCTGCCCGACCAGCACGGTTAAATTGTGCCCGATCGTCTCCAGCGTCAGCGCCTGCATCCCGACCGGAACCACGGCGCTACGGATTTACAATTCCGGGCCGACGACCGTGTTTGTGCGCTGGGGCACGGGGGCTCAGACCGCGACCGCCAACGACCTGCCGATCGCCTCGGGTGCAAGCGAGATGTTCGGGAAGGCCAGCGCCAACGATACGGTGGCGGCAATTTCCACCGGAATGGCGACCGTTTACGTTTCCGCCGGCAACCGGGTGTAGACCATGGACGCCTCCTTCGACGCCGCGCACTGGGCCGACCTGCTGTGGCGCGACGGGTCCGCGCCCGAGCCGACCCTGACCGTTTCGGCCTGGGCCGACCAGCATCGCATCCTGCCCGACCTCAGCGCCGAGCCGGGCCAGTGGCGCACCACCCGTGTGCCGTACCTGCGCGAGATCATGGATTGCCTCTCCGCCTGCAACCCGGTGGAGCGGGTGGTGCTGATGAAGGGCGGCCAGTTGGGCGGCACCGAGTGCGGTTTGAACTGGATCGGCTACGTCATCCATCACGCGCCGGGGCTGATGCTGCTGATCATGCCGACCCTGGATGCGATCAAGCGCAACACCACGGCGCGCATCGACCCGATGATCGCGGCGGCGCCGATGCTGGCCGATCTGGTGGTCGAGCCGCGCGCCCGCGAGCCGGGCAACAGCCAGTTCCGGAAGATTTTTCCGGGCGGGCAGTTGGTGATGGTCGGCGCCACCAGCGGCGTCGGCCTGCGCTCCACGCCCGCCCGCTACCTGTTCCTCGACGAGGTCGACGCCTATCCCGGCGATGCTGGCGGCGATGGCGATCCGGTGGCGCTGGCCATCCAGCGCACCGTCACCTTCCGGGGCCGCAGGAAGGTCTTTCTGTGCTCGACACCGACGCTGAAGAATCTCAGCCGGATCGAGAAAGCCTATCTCGAATCCGACCGCCGCCGCTTCGAGGTGCCGTGCCCACGGTGCGGAAAGTTCGCGGTAATCGAATGGGCGCAGATCGAATGGCCCGAGGGCCAGCGTCCTCTCGCCCGCCGGGTCTGCCCGCACTGCCACGGCTTTGCCGAGGAACGGGAGAAGCCGGCCATGCTCGCGGGCGGGCGCTGGGTCGCGACATCCGAGGGCGACGGCCGCACCGCCGGTTTTCACATCTCGACGTTGTACAGCCCGTTCGAGACCTGGGCCGAGATCGCCCAGGAGCACGGACAGGTTTATCGCGATCCGCCGCGTCTGCAGGCATGGACCAACAACAAGCTGGGCGAGACCTGGGAAGATCAGGCCGGCGAGGCGGTCGATGCCGATCCGCTGATGGCCCGGCGCGAGCATTGGGGCCTGTCGCTGCCGGCCGGCATCGCGCTGCTGACCGCCGGGGTCGATCTCCAGGGCGACCGCATCGAACTCCAGGTGGTCGGCTGGGGCCGCGACGAGGAATGCTGGGTGATCGATTACAAGGTGATCTGGGGCGATCCCTCCGGGCCGAAGGTCTGGGCCGATCTCGATTCCGCCTTGTACGCGACCTACGCCCACAGCCGAGCCGTGCCCGACCTTGCCATCCGGGCGGTGGCCATCGACACCGGCGGCCATCACACCAAGGCCGCCTACGAGTTCTGCCGCACCCGGTTGGCGCGGCGCATCTGGGCGATCAAGGGTCGGGGTGGTCCCGCCATCCCGGTCTGGCCGCGCCGACCATCAAGATCGAACAAGGGGAAAATCCCGCTGTTCATCGTCGGCGTCGACGCGGTGAAGGACGCGCTGTTCGCACGGCTGAAGCTGACCGAGGCCGGGCCCGGGACCATCCATTTCGGCTCGGATCGGGATGCCGACTATTTCCGGCAGCTCACCGCCGAAAAGGTGGTGACCCGCTACGAGCGCGGTCGTCCGGTACGGATGTGGCAACCGAAGCGCGAGGGCGAGCGCAACGAGGCGTTGGACACCATGGTCTACGCCACCGCCGCCCTCCAGGGCCTGATCACCATGGGACTGCGTCTTAATCACGAGGCCGCCGCCATGCTCGCCGCACCCGAGAAGACCGGCGACACCAAGCCGGTTCCTCGGCAGCCCGTTCGCCGCCGCACCATCGATTCAACCTACATGGCATAGGCCCCATGCCCGACCTGTCCTTCATCGCCGACCGGCTGGAACGCCGGCCGATCGGCTGGTTGCTGCCCTTCGTCCGCAACCCGCGCGTCCACGATCCGGAGCAGGTGGCGCGGATCGCCGGCTCGATGGCCGAGTTTGGCTTTGTCGTACCGATTCTCGCCGATGGCCAGGGCAACATCATCGCCGGCCACGGTCGGTTGCTGGCGGCGGAACGGCTGGGACTCTCCGAGGTGCCGGTGGTCGTGGTCGACCATCTCTCGGAAACCCAGCGCCGGGCCTACGTCATCGCCGATAACCAGCTCACCCTGTCATCGCGCTGGGACGACGAACTGCTGGCCGGACTGCTGCACGAGTTGAATTCCCAAAACTTCGATCTCGACCTGCTCGGGTTCAGCGCCGCCCAGCTTGATGACCTGATGGCGCCGCTGGAGGACGACGAACCGGCGGCGGGCGGTGGCGACGACGGCGCCGAGGATGAAGTGCCGGAACCAGCCGCCCAGCCGGTGTCGCGCTTGGGCGACCTGTGGTTGCTGGGGGAGCATCGTCTGTTTTGCGGTGACAGCACCGATCCGGCGGCGGTCGCCCGGCTGATGGCTGGGGACGCCGCCGCGCTGCTGTTCACTTCTCCGCCCTATGGGAACCAGCGGGACTACACCACCGGCGGCATCGGCGATTGGGATCGCCTCATGCGCGGCGTCTTCACCAACCTGCCGATGGCCCCGGAAGGTCAGGTGCTGGTCAATCTCGGCCTGATCCA
>JBAWVF010000057.1:0-22678 GCA_037147415.1 Rhodospirillaceae bacterium
CACTGTCGCCGTGAAACAGCAAATCGATATCGACCGCGCGCGGCCCGAAGCGCTGCCCCGGCACCCGCCCGAGTTCCGCCTCCAACCGTTTGACCAGACCGAGCAGTTCCAGCGGCGCCAGCGTGGCCCGCATGCTCAGGGCCATGTTGAGAAAAGGCGGCTGATCAAGCACATACATCGGTGCCGACTGATAAACCGACGAAACCGCCCCGAGCCGCAGTTCCGCGGAAAGCGCCGCGACCGCGCGCCGCAACTGCTCGGCGCAATCTCCGAGATTGCTCCCCAACCCCAACAAAATTTCAATCATGAAGATGTCCGATAACCTCTTGCCTGAAACGACGCATAACCAGAATCAGGAAAAACACCGTAAGCCAGACCAATCGATTCTGATAGCGATCATTCGGATTAGAGAACGCCCCGCAAATAAAGGCATTGCCCGCCAACGCTATCACAAGATAGCCGCCGAAACCGGCCAGATCGGAATATCTGTGACGCACCGCCGGCCACCATATAATAATAACTACAGACGCCAGTGCTCCAAACGCAATCGGCACCTGGAATGCGTTAATCTCGTTAAAGTCGAACTCTTTGTTTTGCTGACGCGAGGCCTGATACGCCGCATTATGGCCCGGCAACCGCTCTCGAAACATGGCGATGGTGTGGGCGTGCCATTCAACCAGCCCGAGCCCGAGCCGAACCCGCCCGAACTGCTCGACGCTCGAGGCCAGCGCCAATTTCAGATTCTCCACCGGATAGGCCAGTACGGCCTGACGGGACAGGCTCGCCATCTCAACCGCACCACCTTGCCAACCCCCGATTTCAGCGTACGGGCTGCCACTGCCCCAAATCCAATCATCGGCGGTTTTCGGCATGCGGTCCCGGTAGTCGCACAGCCGATAAGCCGGCGTCGGACAATGCTCATCCAGATAACGCTGAATAACCCCGTCCTGAACCAACCGACCGAAGATGAAGGTCGCCCCGCCCGGGGTTACACCGGCATGACCGGCCAACACTGTATTCACCACCAACAGCCCGGCCAGCCCCAACCCGAGACCGGCACCGGGCAAACCGGGCCGAGTCGTCCCGAAGCCCGTCATTAACCGAGCCAGCAGGAGCAGAGTGATCAAGCCAAGCCCGAGCGCCAAATGAGCCATATGGCAAGCGGCTGCCAAGGCAATCACCGCAACCAGCCCGATTTTCTCGACACGGCTTAAGCGGTCCCGGTGAACACCCGACAGATAAACCGCGAGCACCAGCAGAGACTCGAGAATGTCGGGCATGATTTGCGCGCTATACCAGGGCAAACCCGTGGCCGCCACCAGGACCGCCACCGCCGTCACCAACCCGAGCGGCCCGAATCGGGCATCGAGGCAACGGGCGGTCAGGCAGAGCAACCACACGGTCAGCGCGGCCTGAACCAGAATGGTGCCCCATAGCGAGCCGCCCTCGGCCGAAAGTCCGCCGGCGGTCAGCCCCATGAACAGGCCATAGACCAGCGACCGCCCCAGCGTCACGCTTAAGTCGAACCAACGCTCGATATAGCCGCCGGTGTCGTAAAAGGTAATCGGATAGCGATTATAAAACGCCGGAAGCAACAACAGAGCGATACTGAGCGCGGCCGCCGCCGGCATTTGGAATTTCTTCAGCATGTTAAACCACGACCACACGGTGAGCCCGATCGTCCCAACGCCAGTTCGGCGCCTCGCCGGCCAGATGCGCCCCGCCCAACCAACGGTCCCGTGTGCGCCCGGCCAGACCGTCGCGTTTTCCGTCCAGCACCGCCCGTCCCGCCTCGGTAAGCTGCACTAAATCGCCCTTATCCGCCACCAAAGGCAGCGGCTCGGCGGCAAGATCGCGCAATACGGCTTCAACCATGGCTTTCGCCTGCCAGGACACCGGTTCGCGCGCCTGTATCCGGGTGAACATCGCGTGCGGCGTGACCGCCCCGCGCGCGATGGCGTCAAGCGCCAACCGCTCGCTCATCGACAGCCCGTCCGACCGCCAAGGATATTGGCGCCGATGCCGATCGAGCGCCGCTGTCAGAACGGGCAACACCCCGGTCGATCCGACCATGTCATTCAATGGTTCCGGAGAAGCTGCGGTAAAGGCGTTCCAAGCCCGCAGCGCTAAATCGGCGTGTTCTTCCGTCAGCCGCCGCCGCCGCGGAAAAAGCTCGGCCGGATCCGTGGCGGTCAACCGATCGGTGCAAATCAACGACAAGCGGCCGGCAACCCGCGGCCATAACCGATCCACCAGCGCAATCAGCACGATTTGATCGAACAGGCCGGGCTCCAGCCACAGCACCACCTCGTCAGCCCCGGCCGCTGCCGTCTCCAGCGCATCATCCTGATCCGCAAGGCGCTGCAACAGCTTGTCCCGATCCAGGCCGTAACGGGCGGCCAACCAATCGGCCCGCACCGCGCGGAACTCATCCGGGTTACGCCCGTGCGGCACCGGCCCTTCGCATAGCGCGTCCATCCAGCGCAGCACACCGGCTCCTCGATCAGTCCCCGGCCGATCAGTCCCCGGCAGGCCTGACCGTCGTAGCGTATCGAGAATATCGTCACCACATCGAATATGGAGCATGGCTCAGCACGCATCCACATCGATCACCAAGCCGTCATAAGCCGGCTCAACCCCCGGCGGGAGCACCCCGCACAACGTCTCATAATCAAGATTATTCGTCATGTGAGTCAGCCAAGCGCGGTGCGGGCCGACCCGTTTAATCCAATCCAATGTATTGGCCAGATGAGAATGCACCGGGTGCAGATCGACCCTTACACAATCGACAACCCAGGCCGAAACGCCCTCAAGCGCCGCAAACGCCGCTTCATCAAGTCGCAGCACATCGGTTGAATAAGCAAATCGACCGAACCGATAGCCGAACGTGGTCGAATAGCCGTGATCCTGCAAAAACGGCGTTATTGTTATCGAGCCAATGGTAAAAGGTTCTAAATTGCAAATGGCTTCCGGCACCAGCACCGGCCGGTAAAACGGCAGCGTCCGGTCTTCGAGCGGCTGAAACGCATAGCCGAACCGTTTGCGCAGGCTTTCGATCGTCTCGGCCGGACCGAAGACCGGGATCGGCTTTCCCATCAACCGGTTGATCTCGCGCAGATCGTCAAGGCCGTGCGTGTGATCGGCATGCTCATGCGTGTAAATCGCGGCATCAAGCCGGGAAACCCCGGCAGCGAGCAGCTGTTCACGCAGATCGGGCGCCGTGTCGACCAGAACAACCGTGCCGTCATGCTCGACCAGGATCGAGGGCCGCCGACGCCGATTCTTTGGATTAGCCGGGTCGCACTCGCCCCACCGGTTGCCGATGGTCGGCACGCCGGACGAGCCGCCGCACCCGAGCACCGTCACACGCATGGGGGTCGCGCCCGTGGAAACAACCGGAAGAAGTTTTCTCCGGTCCGGTGAATCAACTCCGCTGTGGCAACACCCTTCACCTTTGCCACCACCTCCGCAGTATGGACGACATAGGCCGGCTCGTTACGCTTGCCGCGATGAGGAATCGGCGCAAGATAAGGCGAGTCGGTCTCGACCAATAGCCGGTCGAGCGGTACCATTGCCACCGTCTCGCGCAATTCCTCGGCTTTTTTGAAGGTAATAATGCCCGAGATCGACAGCGAAAAGCCCAGCTTCAGCGCCTGCTCCGCCATCCGGCGCGAACCGCTGAAGCAATGAATCAGGCCGGTCAGGCCCTTACCGGCTCCCTCCTCGCGCAGAATGTCGATGGTTTCGGCATCGGCGTCGCGACTATGGACGATGGCCGGCAATCCAGTTTTCACACAGGCCCGTAAATGGCGGCGAAAGCTCTCGATTTGAGCCTCGCGCGGGCTGTTGTCATAGAAGAAATCGAGGCCGGTCTCACCGATCGCCACAACTTTCGGGTCATCGGCCAATTCAATCAGGCGCTCAACCGACGCCCCGTAAACCAGTTCCTCGGCGGCATGGTGCGGGTGCACACCGACCGAGCACAACACGTCGGAAAACTGTGCCGCGACCCGATACACCTCGCTGAACCGGGACACCTTGGTACAGATGGTGAGCATCAAGCCCACCCCGGCCCGACGCGCCCGGCCGACAATCTCGGCCTGCTCCTCGGCAAAGTCGGGAAAGTCGAGATGACAGTGACTATCGACCAGCATCAGACCTTGGCCTCATCAACGTAGCGCGGGAACACCCCTTTGGGCGGCGGCAGCGGCGTTCCGGACGTCAACGCATGAACCGGGCCGAGCCGGTCGAAGTCGCGTTCGCCCTCCGGCACCGACAACTGATCGAGAATGCGCGCCGAAGCATCGGGCATGAAGGGCTGGGTCAAAATGCCGAGATGACGAATCACTTCGGCCAAGACATAAAGCACGGTGCCCATGCGCGGCGGATCGGTCTTTTTCAGCGTCCACGGTCCCTGCTCATCAACATAGCGATTGGCCGCGCCGATGACAGCCCACACCGCATCAAGCATGCGATGGAACGCCTGCACCCCGAGTTCAACCCGCGCAATATCCAGCAAAGCATGAGCGCTGCCGAGTAATTTCTGATCCGCCTCGCTGAATGAGCCATGAACCGGCACCACACCGCCGCAATTCTTGGCGATCATCGACAGCACACGTTGAACCAGATTGCCATAATCATTGGCCAGATCGCCATTAATCCGATTGACCATCGCCCGGTGCGAGAAATCACCGTCATTGCCGAACGGAACTTCGCGCATCAGAAAGTAACGGGTGGCATCCAACCCGTAAGTTTCAATCAAACTGTCGGGAGCGATGACATTGCCTAGCGACTTCGACATTTTTTGACCGTCGATCGTCCACCAACCATGAGCAAATACCCGGCGCGGCGGCTCCAGACCGGCTGCCATCAGGAACGCCGGCCAGTATACCGCATGAAAACGCAGAATATCCTTGCCGACCATGTGGAGATCGGCGGGCCAATAGTGATCGAAGGGCACACCGGGACCGGTCAGCGGGTAATCGAGCGCGGAGATATAGTTGGTCAGCGCGTCGAGCCAGACATACATGATGTGTTTTTCGTCGCCGGGCACCCGAATGCCCCAGTCGAAGGTGGTGCGGCTGATCGACAGATCGCGCAGGCCCGACTTGACGAACGACACCACCTCGTTGCGCTTGCCCGGCGGCAGGATGAAGTCGGGATTGCGCTCGTAAAACTCCAGCAACGGTTGCTGCCACACCGACAGCTTGAAGAAATAGCTCGGCTCTTCGACCCACTCGCATTCGGCGCCGCTGGGAGCAATCTTTTTACCGCCGGGACCGTCGCGCAGCTCGTCTTCACCGTAATAGGCTTCATCGCGCACGGCATACCAGCCGGAATAGCTGCCGAGATAGACATTCCCGCTGGCAACCAGTGCCTGCCACAGCGCGTGACAGGCGGCATGGTGACGCTCCTCGGTCGTCCGGATGAAGTCGTCATTGGTGAACTTCATCAACTCCGGCAGGACCCGAAACCGCTGCGACACCCCGTCGGCGAACATTTGCGGGGTCATGCCGGCCGCTGCCGCCGATTTCTCGACCTTCTGACCGTGCTCGTCGGTGCCGGTCAGGAACTTGACGTCCCACCCGTCCAGCCGCTTGAAGCGGGCCAGCACATCGCATGCCAAAGTCGTATAGGCGTGCCCGATATGCGGAACGTCATTGACGTAATAGATCGGGGTGGTCAGGTAGTACCGCGGCGTGCCGGGCATGATGTCCTCGCGGATGGGGAACCGAGCGCGCTATCAAGATATGGCCGCTTCGATGCAAAGCAAAGCGTTCAGTACCACTTGTTTGCGCTCGAGATTGGCCGAATCGGCCCGTGCGAACAGCTGGCCGACTTTTTCCCACACCTCCAGCCAGCGATCAAGGCCCCCGGCGGCTAACCGCCCCATCAGCGCAGCCTCGCCCGGCACGATTTCAACAATCGGCGTCCCCGCGGCCAGCGTCCGCACCAACCGGGCCAGCCACCACACGAACAGTTCGCTGGCGGTTTCATAGACGGTGTCGTCACCCTTGCGCGCAATCGATTCGGCAAAAGCGTGAGCGGCTTTGAGGTCGAGTCGCGGCAACGTCGCCAGCAAGGCGATCAACCGGCGGCACAGCGAAAGGCCATCCGCCTCGGCCAAATTCAGCGCCCGGCCGATGCTGCCCTCGGCCATGCGGGCCAGGGCGGCGCGATCGGCCTCGGGCAGATCGGAGCGGGCACGGTTCAACAATTCCAGCACCGCCGGTTCCGGCAAGGGGCTTAGCGGCAGCTTGCGACAACGCGAACGAATCGTCGGCAGCAAGCCGCCCGGCGCCTCGGTCACCAGCAGCAACAACGCTTGACGCGGCGGCTCTTCCAAAATCTTCAACAAGGCGTTATGGCCACTGGCATTCATCCGGTCGACCCCGTCGATCACGACCACGCGCCAGCCGCCCTCGCCGCTGGTGCGCCGAAAAAACCCGGCCACCGCGCGCACCTCGTCAACCGGGATTTCGCCTTTCATCCGGCCGCGTTTTTCATCGAAGCGGCGCTCGATCGTCAACAAATCGGGATGAGCACCGGCCCGGACCCGATGAAACACCGGATGTTCGGGCGATAGATAAAGATCGGACACCGGCGGCGGCGCACCGAACAGATCGAGCGTGCTCTCAGCGTCCGGGCGCGGACGGGACAGCACGAAACGGGCGAAACGATAGGCCAGCGTCGCCTTGCCGATACCGGAAATCCCGCCGAACAGCCAGGCATGGGGCAACCGCCCGCTATTCCAGGCCGCCAACAACACCCGCTCGGCCTCGTGGTGACCGAACAGGTCGGAGGCTTCCCGCGGGACCGGTAAAGTCATGATTTAACCAGGGGGGTTGGCCGAAGCAGCCGCTGCTCGACCACAGCCAACACCGCGTCGGCAACCAAATCTTCGTCGGGAGAAGCATCGATCACGACGCAACGGCCGGGCTCGGCCCGGGCGATGTCAAGGAAGCCCTCGCGCAACCGGCAATGAAAGCCGAGGTTCATACTCTCGTAACGATCAGCCGCACTGCGCGCCGAGGCCCGGGCCAACCCGATTTCGGCCGGCAGATCGAGCACGAAAGTCAGGTCGGGCGCGAACGCGCCGACGCTGATGCTGTATAAGCGGTCGATCACCGCCAAATCCAAGCCGAGCCCGTAGCCCTGATAGGCCCGAGTGCTGTCGGCGAAGCGATCGGACACGACCCAACAGCCGCGTTCAAGCGCAGGCAGGACGGTACGCTCGAGATGGTCGCGGCGGGCGGCGAAGTGCAACAGGGTTTCGGTGGTCGGGCTCCACCGCCCGGCCCCGCCGGTCACTAGCAGCTGCCGAATCTCTTCGGCCCCCGGTGAGCCGCCCGGCTCGCGGGTGGTTTGCACCGTCACCCCGCGTCTTCGCAACGCCAACTCGAGCCGACGGACCTGAGTCGACTTGCCGGTGCCCTCCCCGCCTTCCAGCGTGATAAAGCGCCCGCGCATCATCGGCCGGCTCAGCTCTTGTTCCCGAACACGACATGACGGGCCGCGGCGGCAAGTCTGCCGAAGAAGCCCAGGCGCTCGACACTGCCGCCGGCGACCAGCGGCACTTCGCGCGTGATGAAACCGGGCGCGGTGATCACCAGTTTACCGACCGGCTGGCCCTTGACCACCGGAGCCGGCAACGGCACCTGCGCCTGCATGGTGACCTTAAGCCCGCGCCGTTCTTCCTGAGCCAGCGTCACCTTCAACCCGTCGCCGGTGACCACCGGGACCGAGGCGCCCTGCCCGAGCCAAACCGGCAGCTCGTCCACGGCCTCGCCGGGCTTCAACAGGTTGTATACATTGAACTCGCGGAAGCCCCACTCCAACAGCCGGGCCGGCTCGTCGGCGCGCGCCTGCATGTTCGGCAAACCGTTGACCACCAGAATCAGACGGCGACCGTCGCGCAAGGCCGAAGCAATCAAACCATAGCCGGCAATTTCGGTATGGCCGGTTTTCATGCCGTCCACGCCCATGTTCCGGTAAAGCAACGGGTTACGATTACCCTGCTTGATGCCATGATAGGTAAAGTCACGCTCCGAATAGAAATGATAGTATTCGGGGTAAACATCGATCAGCGACTTCGCCAGAATGGACAGATCACGGCAGGTCGAGTAATGATTTTCCGCTGGCCACCCGGTCGCGTTCATGAAGCTGCTTTCCTTCATGCCGAGTTCGCGGGCACGTTTGGTCATCTCGCGACCGAAAGCATCCTCGGAGCCGGCCAGCGCCTCTGCCAACACGATCGAGGCGTCATTCCCCGACTGAATGATCACCCCGCGAATCAGATCTTCGACCTTGATGCGCGCGCCGAGCTCCACGAACATCTTGGAGCCCTGCATGCGCCAAGCCCGCTCACTGACCTGAAGCGTGTCGTCCAGCGACAAGCGGCCGGCGCGCAAGGCGTCGAACACCATGTACATGGTCATGACCTTGCTCATCGACGAGGTCGGCATGTGCTGGTCGGCAAGCTTCTCGAACAAAACCGTGTTGGTGGTCGCGTCCACCAGAATGACCTGACGGGCCATGGTGTCGATGGTGGCGGCGCGGGCTCCGAGCAACGGAGTGACGGCAAACAGAACCGCAATCAGACCGACGCGGAACAAGAAACTAACGGAAACCATGCGAAATCCTCTGAAACGTGCCGAATGGTCCATGACAGGCGAGCCCCCTCTCTTTCAGTCGACGACCAGCCGGGCATCGGTGCTTCCGGCATCGACGACCCGGTTGAGGATAGCATCTGCCTTTTCAACCGAAGTAATCGGTCCGATGCGAACGCGGAAGAACTCTTTACCGCCGACCCTGGTCGGCACCACGGCCGCGCTGCCGGCGGAAGCGAGCCGGTCTTTCAGGCGCGTGGCATTTTCATAGCGGGAGAACGCCCCGGCTTGCACAAAAATCCGGTGAGCCCCGCCAACCGGCTGATCCCGCACCTCCGGAGCCGGCAGAAAACGCCCGCCCTCGGTCGTCCCCGCAACTCCGGTCGAGACCGGCGGCGACACGGGAAGCGACACCGGAGTCGCCGCGACCGCGGATTGATACGCCGCGACCTCCATCGGCTTGCCGGCTCGAGCCGCCTCGGCGATGGCACGGCTTTCGTCGGCCAGAATCTGCACTCTGACCTTGGCGGTTCCGGCCTTGTCATAACCGAGCAACCCGGCGGCGCGGTGTGACATATCGATGATTCGCCCGGCCACGAACGGGCCGCGATCATTGACCCTGACCACGATCGAGCGGCCGGTGTCGAGATTGGTCACCCGGACCAGACACGGCATCGGCAGCGTTTTGTGAGCCGCGGTCAGCTCCTCTTGATTGAACACCTCGCCGTTGGCGGTGCGTTCCTTGTGAAAACCGGGACCGTACCAAGAGCCGATCCCGGTTTCGTCGTAAGTATAATCCTCGGCCGGATAGTACCAAACCCCGGCGATCTGGTAAGGCTTGCCGACCTTGTAGTACCCGCCGCCGCTATAAGAAGACGGCGACGCCGGCACCTCCGGCGTCGAGCCCGCGCAAGCCGACAACAGGAGAACGAGCAGGAGCGCCGGTACAAACCGCACCGGCTGTAACCACGCTCGCGCTCCCGCGGCACCGACTATTGCAGCCATCCAAACCGGTCCCCAACATCTTGTGGACCGCACCTTAGCCACTTTTTTGCGCTCCGCCAAGCCGGTTCCTTGTCTTCTTGATTTCACTGTCCGGTCGATTTCACTGTGCCGTTTATATCACTTCAGCCCGGCGCAAAAACGCTGAATCCGCTTGCACGCTTCGGTCAGAACCTCGGACGAGGTGGCATAGGAGATGCGGAAAAACGGCGAAAACCCGAACGCCGAGCCCTGCACCGCGGCGACGCCCTCGGCTTCCAACAAGCCGGTGACGAAATCATCGTCGGTCTTGATCACCTTGCCGTCGGGCATGGTCTTGCCGATGGTGCCGGCGCAGGACGGATAGACATAGAACGCGCCTTCCGGCTTGTGGCAATAGAGCCCGGCCGCATCGTTCAGCATCGACACCACGAGGTCGCGGCGCTGACGGAACACCTCGGCACGTTCCTTGATATAGCCCTGGGGACCGTTGAGCGCCTCCACGGCGGCGGCCTGACTGATCGAGGTCGGGTTGCTGGTGCTTTGCGACTGCACCATGGCCATCGCCTTGATCAGTTCCTTGGGACCGCCGGCATAACCGATGCGCCAGCCGGTCATCGCATACGCCTTGGAAACACCGTTGACCGTCAGCGTCCGATCGTACAGCTTCGGCTCGACCTGAGCCGGGGTGGTGAATTCGAAGCCGTCATAGACCAGATGCTCATACATATCGTCGGTCATCACCCAAACATGGGGATGCCGCACCAGCACATCGGTCAGGGCCTTAAGTTCCGACCTTGTATAAGCGGCGCCGCTCGGATTGCTCGGCGAATTGAGAATCAGCCATTTGGTCTTGGCGGTGATCTTGCTTTCCAGGTCGGCCGGGCGCAGCTTAAAGCCGGTTTCGGTCGGGCAATCGACCGGAACCGGGGTGCCCTCGGCCAATTCGACCATATCCGGATACGACA
The DNA here is from genome assembly GCA_037147415.1 of Rhodospirillaceae bacterium. Classification (GTDB taxonomy): domain Bacteria; phylum Pseudomonadota; class Alphaproteobacteria; order Azospirillales; family Azospirillaceae; genus BOG-933. The sequence goes on from JBAWVF010000057.1 coordinate 10,559, forward strand.
CCCAATAGGGCGCGGGAATGATCACTTCGTCCCCGGCGTTGAGGGTGGCGACCAGCGCGTTATAGAGCACCTGCTTGCCGCCGACGCCGACATTGATCTGTTCGGGGCTGTAGTCGAGACCGTTCTCGCGCTTGAATTTGGCGGCAATCGCTTTCTTGAGCGCGGGGGTGCCGTCAACCGCAGTATATTTGGTATCCCCGGCCCGAATGGCGGCAATCGCCGCTTCCTTGATATTGTCCGGCGTGTCGAAATCGGGTTCACCGGCACCGAGACTAAGAACGTCCCGCCCGGCGGCCTTAAGCTCACGGGCCTTCTGGGTAACGGCAATAGTGGGCGACGGCTTGATACGACCGAGACGCGAAGCGAGAATCGACATGACGGGAACCCCCCGGAACGTGAATAACAGCGAACGCTCCGACCATAACCGCAGCCCGGACCCGGCACAAGGGGCCGAGTCTGTTCCGACGATTAGCAGTGTGGTTGCGGCGGGCACCGCTCGCTTACGCGCCGCCGGTGTCGAGTCGGCACGGTTGGATGCTCGCATTCTGATCGGCGCCGTGCTCGACCTAGCCCCCGACCAAATGCTATGCCGCGCCGATAGCCTGATTTCGCCTGCGGATTTCGAGCGGATCGAGGCGCTGCTGGCCCGGCGGGCCGAACGCGAACCGGTGTCCCGCATTCTAGGCCGACGCGAGTTTTGGAGCCTGGACTTCGCGCTGTCGTCCGAAACGCTCGACCCGCGCCCGGACTCTGAAACCCTGGTCGAAGCGGCCGTGGCGATCGCCGCCGGACATGAAAATCTTAAGGTGCTCGATTTCGGGACGGGGACCGGCTGCCTGCTGCTGGCCGTGCTCAGCGAACTACCCTCGGCGCGGGGGCTGGGTGTCGATCTCAGCACCGACGCGCTGACAACCGCCGCCGCCAATGCCGTCCGGCTCGGACTGGGGGACCGCGCCCGCTTTCTCCGCTTCGATTGGCGGTACGACGCGCCCGCGGCCCTTCCACCCGAACGTTATGATCTGATCCTGTCCAATCCGCCTTATATTCCGGATGGAGACATCGCCGGACTGGAGCCGGAAGTTGCCCGATTCGACCCCCGGACCGCATTGGCCGGCGGCGCCGACGGCCTTGATGCCTATCGGATTTTGTCGCGCATTCTGCCAAGCCTGCTGGCCCCCTTCGGGACCGCCCTGTTCGAAGTCGGGGCCGGACAGGCCGGAGCGGTCATGCGCTTGATGCAGAGCGCGGGGCTTGAAGATGTGTCGACTTGTCACGATCTTGGAGGGATCGAGCGCTGCATCATCGCCCGCCCCCACCCCGCACCCGCCGCCACACCCGCTATTGAAAATGTCGGGGCAAAATGAAAATTTGATTGGAACCTGACCCGCTTCACCATTAGGGTCTCTCCAACGGTCGGCCGCAGCGCATATCGGGCTGGTTAAAGCCGGAACATGCGGGCGTTGAATTGAGACCTCCCGGTATACCCGCAACCATGTGATTCGTGGCTATCCGGCACTGGAATTATCCGGGACATACGGGGCCGTAACGGCGCCGACCCGGACCGCCAATCTCAAGCAGGGGCTTAGAAGAAGCCGAATGAGACAGGGACAGAGCAACAACAATAACAACAACAATAACAACAACCGACGTTCGCGCGGCCGTGGCCCCGGCGGTCCCGGTGGCCCTGGGCCCGGACCCGGACCTGGGCCTGGGCCTGGGCCGAACCCCGGTAACAGTGGCAACAACAACGGCGGTCGCCGGCAAAGTGTTCCTTTGCGTCACCAAACCTTTGATAGTAACGGTCCGGATGTGCGCATTCGGGGCAGCGCGTTTCAGGTTCATGAGAAATACCTGACGCTCGCTCGCGATGCCTCCACGAGCGGTGACCGGATTGCCGCGGAAAACTATTTTCAGCATGCGGAGCATTATTTCCGCATTATTACGCAGATCAATGAAGCTGCCGGGGAAAACCAGCGTGGCCGTCCCATGAACGGGGGGCCCATGAACGGGGGGCCTATGAACGGGGGGCGCAGCGATATGACGCAACCCGGACCCGGTGGCCAGGACGGGGAATCCGCCGACAGCGGAGGCGGAGAAGCGACCCTCGAAGGTCGGAATCAGCCCCCCGGCATGTGACGCCCCTATCGCGTAACGCCCCTGCCGCGCTTATCGCCCCGCAAGGTTTATCGTGTCACCCGTAGCGATACGCCCGCCGTTAAGGACACGGGCGTAAACGCCGCAATTTTGGTGACCATAGCCCCGCTCTAAGGCCAGCAGCAGGTTAAGAGTCTTAGCCCCGGTCCCCGGCTCGATATTGATGGCCGGGCAGCGCTTGATCAACTGGACTACCTCCAGCTTCACCTCGTTGATTTCGAGCGTCGCACCGACCCAGCCGGCCTCCGACCACGGCGCCGCACCCTCGACCACCAGATTCGGGCGAAAACGCAGCGGATTCACCGGCTCTTTCACCACCCGTTCCAAATCATGGATGCTGGCGGCGTTAACGATCGAGATCAGCGGCTCCGGCGTATCGCCGAACACGATACCGGGCGCTTCAACCAGATGGGGAACCCCCGGAACATCCCCCTTGAGATACGCGGCCAGAAACTGGTCGATCAGACCGCGCCCGAGCGGAGTCCCGATGGCGCCGCGCGCAACCTGGCGCCCGCCCCGGCGAATAATCAGCGTGGCCGTGTCGGCATCGTAGTCACACTCCAGCGCGGCCAACCGATCATTGCGAACCAACGCAACAAAGTTACTTTTGGGCTGCCACGCCGGCTCGTTCGGATTGTAGGCGGATGCGCCATGACTGATGGCGAACCGGCGATCCTCGGGCAGACCGGCCCCGGCCGTAAGTAGGACCGCATCCGGCGCCTGTGCACTCAGGCCCTTGACCGGGTAGCGGAATATCCGTGAAAGAATCATAGTCATGACCGAAGTGTGTTCGGACCGACGGTGTTCTGTCAATGCAGGATACGGGCTCGCCGGTCTACCAAAGTTCGGCCGTGACAACTACGCCGCGGTATTCGGCAATTCGCCGGCAGGTTGCCGGCGCGGTGTCCTCCGGCAGCGTATCGAGTGGAAAAAACCGGGCTTCGGCGATTTCCAGCCCATCGGCGCAGACTGTGCCACCCCCGGCGCTAACCACATACACCGCGACATGGTCGCTGCCGCCATGGCTGAAGCGGCCGTAAAGCCCGAGCAGACGGAACGGGCCGTCCGCACTCAGCCCGGTTTCCTCGCGCAATTCCCGCGCCGCCGCGGCCGCCGCGGTTTCGCCTTTGTCAACCCGGCCGCCCGGCAAATGCCAGCCCGGAATATAGGTGTGGCGCACCAGCAGCACCCGCCCGGTCCCGTCAACCGCCAGCGCACGCACACCCACGGTCAAGGGCCGAACCACTCTTTGCCAGAGCCGGCGCAGCCGATGAACCGACCGCGGTATGCCGCCGGCGCGAATGATGGATACTAAACGCGGAAAATGTAACATTTCCCCTCCTTGACGAACAGGACCGGCTGTGTAACGACTCCATTAGTTTTGACTACCCCGCAGAGGCTGCCCTGTCACGCCATACCGAGACCGAACTCAAGCTCGCGGTTGCGCCCGAATTACTGGACGCCGTGGCTGAGCACCCGGTGGTCACCGCCCGCCGCTTTGGCGATCCGGTCCGTGAGTCCCTCGAGTCCGTCTATTACGACACCCCGGACCGACGCTTGTCAGCGTCCAAGGCGGTTTTGCGTGTCCGTCGAACCCCGGGCGGCTATGTCCAGACTCTCAAATCAGGCGACGGGCTGACCCGCAACGAATGGGAATGGCCGGTTGCGGGCCAGGCCCTCGACCTTGCGGCCACCTGCACCCACGCTGCGGCGCGGGCTGTGCTGGACGATATTCCGCCGGGCGAACTGGTGCCGATGTTTGAAACCCGGATCGAACGCACGGTGCACCGGCTCGACGGCGGCGCGATCGAACTGGCGATCGACCTCGGCATGGTGCTCGCTCCCGACGGCAGCGGCGAGCCGATCTCGGAAATCGAGCTGGAATTGAAATCCGGGCAGCCCTGCGATCTTTACCGCTTCGCCTTGCTGCTGGCGGAAACATTACCCCTGCGTATCGAGTCGCGCAGCAAAGCCGCCCGCGGCTTCGCCCTGGCCGATCGGGAGCCCCCCGGCGCCGTCAAGGCGAAGCGTCTCGCATTCGACCCGGAGACCAATGTCGACTCGGCGATGGCGGCGGTATTCGGCTCCTGCTTCAGCCAGTTTCTGGCAAACGAACCCTGCGTGACGACCGGCACCGATCCGGAAGGCATTCATCAGGCCCGGGTCGGGTTGCGGCGCCTGCGCTCGGCATTAAGCCTGTTCCGCGATTTGTTGCCGCCGGAGCAGCTTCAGTGGCTGAAGACGGAGACGCGCTGGCTGGCAGAGACGCTGGGCGCGGCCCGGGATTGGGATGTCTTTCTCGAGGATTTGCTGGAGCCGGTGAAGTCGGCGTTTCTTATTTCTCCGGAAATCCGAGCGGACCTTTCCGCGCTCGACACCGCGGCCCGGCAACAGCGCCTTCTGGCCTTTGATGCCCTGTGCGAGGCTTTGCGCTCACTCCGTTATACCGATTTCCAACTACGCTTCGGTCTGTGGCTTGAAAGCCGGGGCTGGCGCGATCAACCGGTGACCGTCGCTTCGGCCGCTTTGTTTCAGCCCTTGGACAAGGTTGCCGGCCATTTGCTTGAACGCTGTCATCGCAAGGTCCGCAAGGCCGGAAAACACTTCGGGCAAAAGTCATATCCCGAACGCCACGAAGTCCGGATTACACTCAAGAAGCTGCGTTATGCCGCCGAATTCTTTCATTCGCTCCATGACGCCAAACATGCCGGTCATTTCGCAGAACAGCTTGGAACGTTTCAAGATATACTCGGCCATATCAATGATGTCGCCACCGCAACCCGCCTGATTTCCCTGTTGACCGAGCCCGGATCATCGGAAGGCACCGATGCGGGCCGGGAGCAGCTAGCGCGGGCCGGCGGGGTGATCATCGGCTGGCACGGTCGCGGTTTGATTGCCGATGAACCCGCACTGATCTCGGAATGGCGGGAATTCCGCGCCACCAAGCCCTATTGGAACCGCCCGGCCGGGAAAAGCCGCTCAAAGGCGGTCTGAACGCATTGCGGACCGGTTGGAATTCGGTCGCGACTGCGCTATAGTACGGTGGCAGTCGACAGGTGGTGTTTACACCTGCTGGCGTGCTGCTAGGCTTTGCCTCGGGTCAAGCGGATTTCAAGCCGCCATGACCTCCAGCTCAGCACCAGAAGAAACGGCATTTCATGCATGCCTTTTACCTCCGTGCAAACGGCGTCCAGCTTATTCTGGCGCCGTTTGTGTTTCTGCAGCCCAAGCCGGGGCAAAGCTACCGTCGGGCTCGCGTTGATACGCCGGGGCGGGTATAGTTGCGGGAATCCAACTCAGAGTCCTCGCAGTGTCCTCAATCCTCCCCGAATGGAACAAGGTGGCCGGTGTCGGCGAGCAAATGCTCGACTTGGCCGTGAAGGGTGCCGGCTCATTGGCCGGGCGCATGCTGGAAGGAAATATCCGGCTGGGCGTGACCGGCTTGCGGCGCGCCGGCAAAACCGTGTTCGTGACCTCGCTGATCGACAACCTGCTGCGCGGCGGCCGTTTGCCGTTCATGGATGTGGTGGCGGGCAACCGGTTTCTCGCGGCCCGCCTGCGCACCAGCCCGCACCGCGAAGTCACGCGCTTTTCTTTCGAGAAATATCTGGCCGCGCTCAACGACACGCCCCCGCATTGGCCGGCGGCAACCGGCGAAGTCAGTCAGTTGCGGCTGGCCGTGCGCTATGTTCCGACGTCGGGACTGCGGCGCTCGCTTCAGCCGATTGCGACGCTTAATCTGGATATTTTCGACTATCCCGGCGAGTGGCTGATGGACCTGCCGATGCTCAACCAGAGCTATCGGGACTGGTCGGCGCTGACGCTGGAGCTGGCCGAACAGCAACCCCGGCGGGCCTTGGCGACACGCTGGCTGCACTGGCTTGACACGGTCCGTCCCGGCCAAGTCTCCGACGAGGGCTTGGCGCGCGAGGGTGCCACACATTACACCGATTACCTGCATGCCTGCCGCCGCTCGCAAGCGAATCTGAGCATGGTTCAGCCGGGCCGCTTCCTCGAGCCGGGCAGCATGGCCGACTCGCCGCTGCTGTGGTTCTGCCCGCTCCCCTCAATCGACGGAGACCATCCCGAAAACTCGTTTTGGGGCTTGATGGCGCAGCGGTATGAAGACTATAAGAATAATGTTGTCAAAACGTTCTTCGAGGATCATTTTTCGCGTCTCGATCGCCAGATCGTGCTGGTCGATGTCCTGGGCATGCTGAACGCCGGACCCGCGGCGTTGCTGGACGTGCGCATGGCGCTGACCGCCTGTCTGGAAGCCTTCCATCACGGCCGCAATGGATGGTTCAGTCGTTTGATCGGCGGCCGAATAGACCGTGTGTTGTTCGCCGCCACCAAAGCCGATCATATCGCGGCCGGTCAACACGCCAACCTGCGGAACCTGCTTGAGATGCTGGTGTCGGAAGCGCGCAATGCCATTCGGTTCGAGGGGGCCACGGTGGAAACCATGGCGCTGGCGGCCGTCAAATGCACCGAAACCGTCACCACTGAACACCAAGGTCGGAAACTCGCTTGTATCCAGGGAACCCCGCTCGGACGCCAACGCCCGACCGTGCTGTTCCCCGGCAGCATTCCCGATGGTCCCGACCTGTTTCCCGACAACGTCCCGCACCCTTACCGCTTTCTTGACTTCGAGCCGCCGGCCGGTGCCGGCCGCGACGGTCGGGGCCTGCCCAACATCCGGTTGGATCAGGCTCTTAATTTCCTTCTGGGGGATCATCTGGCATGACCGACCCTTCTCGTCAGGCGACGTGGCAATCACCCGTCGAAATCGACCCGGGCCGTCCCGCGACGGCTTCGACCGAAATGCCGTTTACGGCCGCGGTTGAACCGGGACCGAGCGCCGCGATCCGCACCGCCGCCCTGGTCAATCTCGACCTGTGGCCCGTGCAGCTTTCGGCGGTGCCGGTTTTTCTGGGCAGCGTGGCCGCTCTGATCACCTTTGCGCTGGCCTTCGATGCCGCCGACCTGATGGAGCGCGCCTTCGCCACCAGCCATGCGCTCGGCACGCTGATCACCATCGTTCTGGCGGTCACGGTCGGGAGCGCGCTGAAGCTGGCGCTCGACGAGATGGTCTCGATTCGACGCTTGCGCCATATCGACGGCTTACGCGATCGGGCGGCACAGTTGGTCGGCGCCGACGGTCACGGCTCGGCCATGGAATTTGCCGACACCATTTCCGCGTTCTACGGCGACCGCACCGACCTTGCCCCGGCGCTTCAATCCCTGCAAGGCGCGCTCTCCGATGCCCATAACGATCGCGAAGTCATCGCCCTGATCGACCGTCAGGTGTTGAGCGCGATCGACCAGCGCGCCTATAGCTGCGTGCTGCGGGCCTCACGCGATACCGCGGTTGCCACCGCGCTCAGCCCCTCGGCCGCGCTTGATGTCGCCATCGTGCTGTGGCGCAATCTGAAACTGGTGCGCGAGGTTTCCACCCTTTACGGCGCCCGCCCCGGTCAATTCGGCTCGTGGCGCTTGATGCGACGCATGCTGGCCAATCTCGCGGTTGCCGGGGTTGCCGAAAGCGTCAGCCATGTTGCGGTTGATGCGCTGGGCGGCACGCTCGCCGCCGCGGTGTCGACCCGGCTCGGTCAGGGCATGATCAACGGCTTGCTGACCGCACGAATCGGGCTGGCCGCGATGAATTTATGCCGCCCGGTCGCCTATACCGCTGAAAACAAGCCGACCCTGCGCCGTATTCGCAGCGAGTTGATGAGCGTTCCCAAAGAAGTGCTGTAGGTTTTCAAGAAGGAGGGGGGCGCAAGCCCTCCTCCTCGCCCGACGAAAGCGTAGGGCTGATCAACCGAAGATGCCGGCAGCGGCGACCGTATGAACTCCGTACGCTTTGATGCCTCGGTACATGGTCTCGGGTGCGAGATCGAGTCCGCAGGGCCATGTGACGGCGCCCATTTCCACAAATGCCTCAGCGAAGCACCCGGGATCGGTAAGGACGGAAAACACCCCGGCATTCTGAGAAAAAATGAGGGGCGCCAGATCAACTCCGCCAACCGTTCCATCAAGGAACCGCACTTCCAGACGAAACCCGGAAAGCGCCACGACACCGGTCACTCGCCACGGCATCCCCGATACAACAGGGGGCGTTATGGCAGCGGCGGGATGTTCATCGGAGGCTGCATGTGTCTGCATAGCTCCCAATCCTCCATGAGCGCGGCCCCATGCTCCTGCGCCCATTCCAAGACTAACACCAAAGCACGGCGTGGCAACGATCCTTCAAGCACATCAAGCGTGCGAATATCGATCAGCGCCTCATGCTCGGCATAGCGAGCGTGAAAGTGCGGCGGGGCATGCTCGTCCCAAAACATTTGAATAATGATGCCGTAGAATACACTGATCGTCGGCACGAGCGCCTCGCAGAAAAGCCCCCTCAATCAAGCAGGGGGAAGCCGGTTTCAATCTTGATCAGGACCGCCACCAGCGGGCCGCCGATATCCCGGCGCACAAAGCTGCTGGCATGTTCGGCCGCCGTGATGGCCCGGGCAAAGGTCGCCCGCCAGTCGTCCCCGCCATTGAGCGCCTTTTCAGCGCGGGCCCGCTGAGCAATCAAAGCCGGCCGATGCTCGCCATCCTCGCTCGACAATTTGACCAGGCGCTTCATCATGTCTTCGGCGCCGGGCCGGTCCTCGCGCTTCAGCATGACCTCGATTAACTCGGCATAGCATTCGCCCCGGTTTTCGACGTCCTGAACCTGATCGGCATAAGCGGAAGCCGCAGCGACCTCGCCCCGCCGCGCCACGATCCCGAGCACCACCGGTATCGTCCAGGGATTTTCATCCTGCACCAGCCGCAACAGCTTCAACGCCAGCGCCGGTTCCGCCATTTGAGCCGCGGCAACCGCCAATTCGGGCGTACAGCAATCGGGCTTATTCTCTTTGCCGCCGGGATATTGGCGCTCCAGCACCGCCTGGAACACCGTACGCGCTTCGTCCTCGCGCCCGGCTTCGAACAGGCTGCGCGCGACCAGCCCGGTTTCCGTGATGCAATTCCGCGCCTCGGCATGGCTGCGCGCCTCTTCCGCCAAGGCTACGGCCTGGTCCCGCTCGCCTTTCCATCCGGAAATACGGGCGATATCGGCGAGGTTGTAAATACGAGTGGCGCAATCGGAAATTTTGCGCGTCAAATCAAGCGCCAGCCCGGCTTGATCGGTCAAGGCCAGTGCCCGGCCGACAAACAAATCCCGATCTCCGGATTCACTGGCAATCCCGCGCCGCACCGCCGAGAGGAACGGCGCAATAATCTCCCGGGCTCGCCCCGGGTCGCCGAAACGGTGATAAGCCACCGCCAGTGACAACCAGTCCCAGCGCGCCGCGGCAATCGGGGTCTCAACCGGCGGCAACAGGTTACCGATCCGGAACAGGAAGCATTTCGAGGAGAGCTGATCGGTGCAGACCAGAGCTTTCACCCGATTGCGGAATTCGAAAAAGTCGAAATCTCCGACGAACTGATTGGTAACCAGTTGAACCGCCAGATCGGTATCGGGAAAGCGCGTAATAATGTCGGCCAGCAGCCGATCCGCCTCGGCCAGCAGGCGCCCCTCTTCGGCCGAATCATAAATCGCGTTGGCCTTTTTGATCGTCTGCATGGCCTGGATGAACTGCCGGTTAGCCTGACTGGCCAAGTCGTCGGCCCGCACGCCGTCCGACCACCCGAACAACAGGAATAACGCCAGCAGCGCCGGGAACATGCCCTTAAATGACCTTAACATAGGACACGACCCTTTTTACGCGCGATATTGACTTGGCATCCGAGATCGCTTGCTGCGCTTCGGCCTCGGAGTGCGCGACTCCCATTAAATAGACCACCCCGTCCACCACATCGATGCTGTAATTAACCGAGCTGATCTTGCGGTCGATGACCAGGACGGTGCGCAACTGGGTCGCGATCCAGGTATCGCTGGCTGAATCCATCAAGGTGGACTGGTTGTCGATGGTGATCTCGTTGATCACCTCTTTAACATCGGGCACCTGCCAGACCAGACGAACCGCCAGAACGCGCTGATCGGGGTTGGCTGCGCGCCCGGTCAGCAACACACGCCCCTGATCGACGGTCAGGTTCATGCGATTAAACATATCCAGGTCATTGCGAAACCAAAGATCATTGACCCTGGCATGAATCTCGACATCCGAGAGAGCACCGCTAAGGCCCCGCTCCTGGCTGGCCTTGACGGCCGTGGTCGCCCCCGTCGCCCCGACGACCACCGGTGCCACGCAGCCGCTCACGCCAAGCATTGCCACCAGCACCAGTCCCGCATTCCGGTAAGCTTGCAGCAGCATCTTCGCATTCCTCCCGGTGCGCTGACCGTAACGCATGGTTCCCATGCACCCCGATCCGAATCGCACCGGACTTAAATATTTTAGCGGTCCGATTCAGATGACGGACGGGGATCATCCGTCATCATCGGAACACCAGTTCCGCCCGAGCCCCCAGGAGGGCATGAAAAGTCTCGCCGCAGCCGATCTATTGCAACGGTTTTCTCGGCTACCACCTTCATTAATCTGGACTGTGGTGCGAGAATGTGCCACCCCGTGACGGTGTCGCCGAAGCTCTTTCCGGGAATGCGAGTCATGCCTGTCTTCAACCGCATCGCTGCCTGCCGGGACGATATGACCGCCTGGAGACACCATCTCCACGCCCACCCGGAAACCGCCTTCGACGAGGTGGCCACCTCCGACTTCGTCGCCGAACTGCTTGAAAGCTTCGGGGTCGAGGTGCATCGCGGACTGGCGAAAACCGGCGTGGTCGGCGTCTTGCGCCAGGGGACAAGCGCCCGCACCATCGGCTTGCGCGCCGACATGGACGCTCTGCCGATGCCGGAGCAAAACCGTTTCGCCCATGCCTCGCGCCATCCCGGCCGCATGCATGCCTGCGGACATGACGGCCATACCGCGATGCTGCTGGGTGCGGCACGCTACCTGGCCGAAACTCGCAATTTCGACGGAACGGTTCACTTGATTTTTCAACCGGCCGAAGAGGGCGCGGCCGGGGGCAAGGCGATGATCGATGACGGCCTGTTCGAACGCTTTCCCTGTGACAGCGTGTTCGGGCTGCACAATTGGCCGCAACTGCCGGCCGGTACCTTCGGCGTCCGGGCCGGACCGATCATGGCGGCGGCCGACCATTTCGACATCAAGGTAACCGGCAAAGGCGCACACGGCGCCATGCCCCACCACGGAGTCGACCCGGTTCTGGTTGCCGCCCATATCGTCACGGCGGCCCAAGCCCTGGTCAGCCGAACCACGGACCCGGTCGACACCGCCGTGGTCAGCTTCACCGTCATTCACGGCGGCTCCGCTTTTAACGTCATTCCCGACGAGGTTGTAATGTCGGGTACCGTGCGCAGCTTCAAGCCGGAAACCCGCGCCGCGCTGGAGGACGGCTTGGCCCGGGTCGCCACCAATGTCGCGGCGGCGTTCGGGGCCTCCGCCCGGGTCGATTATGTCCGCTGCTACCCGGCCACCGTCAACGCAACGCGCGAAGCCGATTTTGCCGCCGAAGTCGCGGCCCGGGTGGTCGGCGCGGAACGGGTAAACCGCCGACCCGACCCGTCGATGGGCGCCGAAGATTTCGCCTTCATGCTGGAGCGCCGCCCCGGCTGCTATGTCTGGCTCGGTCAAGGCGGCGGCCCCGATTCCTGTATGGTTCATAACCCGCATTACGATTTCAATGACGAAATTCTCGCGATCGGCGCCAGCTATTGGGCCATGCTCGCTGAAAGTGCGCTGCCGCGACAGAGTAACATGCGCGCTGACCTTGACGTAGGCTGAAACGACGCGGCGCCTTGTTCAGCGCACGATCGGCAACACGGTGACGCCATCTGCCAACCTCTCGATTTTAATCAGTGACTATCGTTTTACCCCGCGTGGCGCGGCATGATGCAGCCATTCTAACTGGCCGATTTTCTGGAAATTTTAGGGCGGTCTGGCGTCT
>JBAWVF010000058.1:0-22059 GCA_037147415.1 Rhodospirillaceae bacterium
GACAGGATGCGTGGGTGGTGGACATCCGGTCGGTTAGCAGGCGCAACTCCGACTGTTGCGGCCAGGCATAGCGATCGATGACGGTATTGGACGGCGGCGGTGCGATCAGATAAATCCTGACCTCATCGTGCTGTTGCCCGAATCTGAAGGCCAGTCTGGTCACCAAGTGGATGACATAGAGAATGCAGGCGATTCCCCATTGGTTGAACAGAAATAAATAGTCGCTGTCGAAAATCATCAGCAGACCGACCAGGAAAATTCCGATCAAAAGTAAGGCGATCGCCAGATCGAAATAAGCGGACGCGATCAGCGCCGTCAGAAACCGAATCGGCGCAAACATATCCGAAATCGTTTCGGGGCGATGATTTCGCCGGCTCATGGACTCGGTTCCTTTGGAATACGGCTCCTTTGGCAGCCTGCTTGATCATACCAGCATCGCGACACCACGGCAATCGGGCGAAGGGCGCCATGACGGAGTCGAGAGGCACCAACGAAAAACGGCGGCAACCGAAGTTGCCGCCGTTGTCCGAGAAGTATCCCCCGCCGAAGCGGGGGACCGTAGTGCATTAGAAAGTGACCGCAGTGCGGGCCAGGAACACGTTCCCGTTCTGAGTGTAGCTCGGGGTGAGACCACCGAAGTTCGAACCACCGTTCTCGCTCTTCGCCCAGAAGACGGTGTCTTCCAGACCGACGCGCAGGCCGGGGGCAACAGTGTACATCACGCCGAAGGTCAGAGCGTCGAGAATGCGGTTGCCAGCGATGGCCGTGCTGCCCGCATCGGTCTCTTCGATGAACTTGATGCCGCCGACGATCGGGCCCCAGGTGTACTGAGCGCCGATGTTCCAGGCGTCCTGATCGGCAGCCAAGGTACCGGCGGCGCGGTTGTAGCCGCTACGGCCGGCATTCATGTAGCCGCCGCCGACGACGAAGTTCTGGTAGCCGACCTGTGCACCGAACTGGAACGACTCCAGATCGTTGTAGCGGCTGGCAGTGGCTGCACCGCTTGAATCCAACGCAGAACCGGTGTTGTAGCCGGCGCTGAGCTTGGTCATCCACGGACCCCAATTTTCAACGTAATTGGCGGTCAGTTCGACCACATCGTTGAAGCCGGTGGTCTGCTGAGCGCCAACAATCCCGCTGTAACCATTGCGGCTTGCCGCAGTGTTGATGCTGACGTTGTTGACGGTGCCAGCACCGGCAGCGGCGTTTGCGTCGCCGTTATGCGGGGTGTAGCTGACCGCGCCCTGCAAACCGGTGGTCGGGGTCTGACCGAAGAAGCGCGGGCTGTAGTACACCAGCTTGGTGTCGATGTTGTGCGAGCGCAGGAGCTGCATGCCTTCGGTGCCGACGCTGCCGGTCGCGGTGGAGGCACCCGTGCCGTACTGGCCGAAGGCGTAGCTGGCGGACTTGCCGGTGTACGAACGCCACTGGTCATAGACGCCGTACATCTGGAAATCGGCCGGGTGACCGACGTAGGTCACATCGCTCGGGCCGTAGGTCACGCCGCCGCGCACTTCACCGAAGGTGCCGGAAACGTAGACATAGGCCTTGTCGCCGTCGATCGCGCCGGGGGCGCCGAAGCTGCCACCGAAGTTGGCGCGCAGGCGGGCAACCGCACCGTAGGTCAGACCGTTGTCGGCCTTGGCTTCCGGATTGATCTGGAGGCGGAACCGGTTGGTGAAATCACCGCCGGTCAAGGTGTCGTTAGAAGCGCCGGGGGTCTGGTAATCATTGGAAGCATCGACCATGCCGCCTTCGAAATAAGCATCGCCGCTGATCTTGATGTCGAACTTGCCGGGGGCGGTTTCCGCATGAGCACCGGCAGCGGCGAAGGTGAGGGCGAGAGCCGAAGTACCGGCTAAAAGAACGTTCTTCATGATTTAGTCTCCATCCTGAGCTGAGATTGTTAAGCTCGTTTCCTTCCAAGCTGGGAACACAAGTACCCGGGCCGAGACCAAAGCGCAAATCCGAAAGTGCAAAGTGCTCCATTGAAAGGCACCGGTGTGGCGAACGAAGCACACTGCCCTCGGGGGGCCGAATTGACCGCAGTGCAATAAAATGGCGCCAATCTTATTGCGAGGGGCCGGTTTTTATGGTCTGTTCAGGGCATGAAGCCGCTGATCCTGCGGGCTTGGCGGCCCCCCTTCGAACAACGTGAAGCCCCTGTCATGATCCGGCTCTCCTCACCTGTAAGTGCCTTTCTGGTTTTGGCGTTCACCCTGGCGCTGGGAGCATGTGCGAACTCCAAGGCCGTGTCCCAGGAGGAAGTCGAACGGAAGGAAATGTATAAGCACGGCAGCATTCTCGGCGGCGAAGGCGGCCTTGATCTGCTGGGCACCAAGCGGCGCGAAGATGCGCAGAACCAAGGCGGCGGCTTGGGCGTCAACAGCTTCCTGTGGCGCGGTTCGCTCGATACCCTGGCGTTCATGCCGATCGCGTCCGCCGATCCGTTCGGCGGTGTGATTCTCACCGATTGGTATGCGCCGGCCGATACGCCGAACGAACGCTATAAGGTCAATGTTTACATTCTCGACCGTCAGTTGCGGGCCGATGCGCTGAAAGTCTCGGTTTTCCGCCAGCAACGTGATTCGTCGGGCACTTGGCGGGATGGCGGGGTCGGCTCCGACACGGCGACCAAACTGGAAGATGCCATCCTCACTCGGGCTCGTCAGTTGCGGATCGCGCAAAAGGGCGAGTAGGTAATGCTTCCTGTTCAGCCCTCCCCCGGCCGGTTCGGGGGAGGGCCTTTCGTGTGTTTGCAGTCAGGACGGATCGACGATGGCGCGCTATAATTTCCGGGAAACCGAGGCCAAGTGGCAGGCGATTTGGCAGGAGCGCCGCAGCTTTGTTGCGGTTCAACGGTCGGATCGCCCTAAATACTATGTGCTTGAGATGTTTCCCTACCCGTCGGGGCGCCTCCATATCGGCCATGTCCGCAACTACACACTCGGGGACGTTGTCGCCAGATTCAAGCGCGCTCAAGGCTTTAACGTGCTGCACCCGATGGGATGGGATGCGTTCGGCCTGCCGGCGGAAAACGCCGCCATCGCGCATAAGGTTCATCCCGCAGTCTGGACCTATGACAATATCCGGGTGATGGGCGAGCAGCTCCGAATCATGGGGCTGGCCTATGATTGGACGCGCGAGGTTGCGACCTGCGCCCCGGAATATTATCGGCACGAACAGAAGATGTTCCTCGACTTTTTGAAGGCCGGGCTGGCCTATCGCAAGGAGTCGCTGGTCAACTGGGATCCGGTCGAAAACACCGTGCTGGCGAACGAGCAGGTGATCGACGGCCGGGGCTGGCGTCCGGGGGCTCCGGTCGAAAAACGCCAACTTTGCCAATGGTTTCTGCGCATCACCGATTTTGCCGAAGAGCTGCTGGACGGGCTGAAAACCCTGGAGCGCTGGCCCGACAAGGTCCGGGTCATGCAGGAAAACTGGATCGGCCGCTCCAGCGGCGCCCGGCTCAGTTTTCGGCGCACCGATGGCGTTGCCGAGGGAATCGAGGTTTTCACCACCCGGCCGGATACGTTGTACGGCGCGGCTTTCGTCGCGATTTCGCCGAATCACCCGCTGGCCGCCAGCTTGGCCGCGGGCAATCCGGCCCTGGCCGGCTTTATCGCCGAGTGCAACCGAATCGGGACCAGCGAGGCGGCGATCGAAACCGCTGAAAAGAACGGATTCGAGACCGGCCTGACCGTGCGGCATCCTTTTGTCGAGGGCGCGGTTCTTCCGGTGTACGTCGCTAATTTCGTGTTGATGGATTATGGCACCGGCGCGATCTTCGGTTGCCCGGCTCACGACCAGCGCGACCTTGATTTTGCTCGGAAATACGGCTTGCCGGTCAAGGCGGTGGTGATTCCCGACGGCGCCGACGCCGACGCGTTTTCCGTGGGAACCGAGGCTTATACCGGGCCGGGCACGCTACGGCATTCGGGTTTTCTCGATGGACTCGATGTCGAGTCGGCCAAGCAAAGCGCCGGAGAGCGGCTGGAGCAAACCGGGCAGGGCCGGCGCACCACGGTTTATCGGCTGCGTGATTGGGGGGTTTCGCGCCAACGCTATTGGGGTTGCCCGATTCCGGTGATCCATTGCGCCGAGTGCGGCATTGTTCCGGTCCCTGATTCGCAGTTGCCGGTCCGGCTGCCCGAGGATGTCAGCTTCGACAAGCCGGGCAATCCACTCGAACATCATCCGAATTGGAAGCATACCGCGTGCCCGACCTGTGGTAAGCCGGCTGTGCGCGAGACCGACACCTTCGACACTTTCTTCGAGTCGTCCTGGTATTTCGCCCGTTTTACCTCGCCGGGCGAGGCGACTCGAGGCTTTGATTCGGCGGCGGCCGACTATTGGTTGCCTGTCGATCAATATATCGGCGGCATCGAACATGCCGTGCTCCATCTGCTCTATTCGCGCTTTTTCACCCGGGCGCTGAAACGGTGCGGCTATCTGGCGGTCGAAGAGCCGTTTGCCGGCCTGATGACTCAGGGCATGGTCACCCACCAGACCTATAAGGATGCCGAGGGCGGCTGGCTCTATCCCGAAGAGGTCGAGGAAAAAGACGGCCGGGCGGTCAACATCGACACCGGGGCGCCGGTCGCGGTGGGCCGACTCGAAAAAATGAGCAAGTCGAAGAAAAACGTGGTCGGGCTGGAAAAGGTGGTCGATGCCTATGGCGCCGATACCGCCCGGCTGCTGCTGATGTCGGACAGCCCGCCCGAACGCGACCTGGAATGGACCGAATCCGGGATCGACGGCGCATGGCGCTTTCTCAACCGGTTATGGCGTTTGGCCACCGAGTCGCCGTTTGCGCTGCCGCCGGCGGGAACCCCGATTCCCGCGGTCAGGTCGGCCAAAGCCGAAGCGGCCCTGCGCGCGGTTCATAAGGCGGTGGCCGCGGTCACCGAGGATTTGCAAAAGTTCCACTTCAATAAGGTGGTCGCGCGGATTCGCGAACTCACCAACACGCTGGCCGAACTCGACGGTTCGGGCGCGGGCGAGGCGGAGATTCTGCGTGTGGGCCTCGAGGCATTGTGCTCGCTGATCGGCCCGATCGCACCGCATATCGCCGAGGAGCTTTGGCACTCTCTCGGCCATGACGGATTGCTGGCCGACCGGCCGTGGCCCGGCTTCGATCCGGCACTGATTACCGACGATTCGGTAACCGTGGCGATTCAGATCAACGGCAAATTGCGGGCAACCATCACCGTGGCGCGTGATCTGGCAGCAAGCGAGATTGAGCGAATCGCGCTGGCCGAGCCGGCGGTGGTTCGGGTGCTTCAGGACAAGCCGCCGCGCAAAGTGATCGTGGTGCCGAATCGGATCGTCAATATCGTGGCGTAAAATACCGTGGCGTAAGTCGTGGAAATGAAGGAGTGCGGCGAATGCGGGGCTTGATCGGCCGGGCGGCGATGCTGCCGGGGTTGGTGCTGCTGCTCGGGGCCTGCGGCTTCCGGCCGATGGTGGGGGCTCATTCGGCCGGCAGCGAGTCGCTGGCCGACGTGACTATCGCCAGCATCGAAGACCGGTCCGGGCAACAGTTGCGCAATGCTCTGATCGACCGGTTTTATCGGAGCGGTCGACCGGCGGCGCCGACCTATACGCTGGAGGTCAAGCTCAATGCAGGTGATGCGGCGCAGGTGGTGCAAAAGGATTCCACGCCGACTCAGTCGCAATGGACGGTAACCGCGGACTATCGGTTGCTGCATAACGCGACCGGCAAGGCGGTTTTTCAGGGAAGCAGCCGGGCTTTGGCTGCGTATAACCTGACCAACTACCAGTATTCCTCTTATGTTGCCCAGCAGAGTGCGCTTGATCGCAGCATCGGGTCGTTGGCGGACGAGATTACCGGCCGAATCGCGCTTTATGTCCAGCGTGATCCCGATCAAAAGCTCACATTCGTTCCAGCCCCGCCTCCGTCCAAACCGTGAAGCTGCAAGGCAAGGCCGTTTCGTCCTTTCTGGCCCGGCCCGATCCCCGGATTTGTGCGGTTCTGGTCTATGGCCCGGACGCCGGCTTGGTGCGGGACCGTGCCGAGTCGCTGGCGCGCTCGGTGGTCGAAGATGTCGCCGATCCGTTTCGGGTGGCCGATTTGTCGGTTAAGGCGGTTGTGGGTGATACCGCCCGACTGATTGACGAGGTGGCGGCGCGCTCCTTAATCGGTGGGCGCCGTCTGGTCAGGATGCGTGACGGTGATGATTCGCTGACCGCGGCCTTTACCGCTTTGTTCGAGGTGGCCAGCCCCGGCGACAGTTTGGTGGTGGTCGAGGCCGGCGATCTCGGCGCCCGTTCGCGTTTGCGTTTGGCGTTCGAGGCGGCGACCGGCGGCGCGGCCTTACCTTGCTATGTCGAGGATGAGGCGGGGCTGCGCCGGGTCATGGGCGAATTGGCGGCGGCGGCCGGTTTGGTGCTTGATCCCGACGCCGCCGAGTTTCTGGCCGCCAATTTGATCGGCGACCGGCTGGTTGCCCGCGGTGAAATCGAAAAATTGGCGCTCTATATGGGGGCGAGCCCCAAATCCGCCGGCTGTCGAGTCGGATTGGACGAGGTGCGCGCGGTCATCGGCGACGGCGCCTCGCTGCTGTCGCTGGATGATCCGGCTCAAGCGGCGGCGTCGGGCGATTACGCCGCGCTCGACAAGGCGCTTGGCCGGTTGTTCGGAGAAGGCATGGCGGCGGTGGCGATTCTGCGCACCGCTCAACGGCATTTTCAGCGCTTGTTGGCCGCTCGTGCCGAAATGGAGGGCGGCGCTTCCGCTGATTCGGTGGTGGCGGCGCTCAAGCCGCCGGTTTTCTTCAAGCTGCGTCCGGTCTTTGTCGCTCAATTGCGGCAGTGGCCGCCGGAACGGTTGGCGCGCGCACTGGAACGGCTGACCGAGGCGGAGATCGAGTGCAAGCGCACCGGCATGCCCGACGAGACGATCTGTGCCCGCGTCTTGTTGCAATTGGCCGCGATGGCCCGGCAAAAACGGTAACGCAAAAGTCAGCGTGGCCGGGGCGGGCGGGGAATCAGATATTCGGCGGAAACATAGCCGAGCACCCGGCCATGGCGCGCAATCTTGACCCACTCTTTATCGATCAGCGGGCTGACGATTTCGATTTTGGTGCCCTCGTCGATCACATCGATGCGCCGGGCGCTTTGGTCGGGGCGGGGGCGGACATTGATTTCGGTCGAGGCATAGCGAAAGACCCGCTCGCCTGCTTTCGCCGCCTGATAGGGCCGGACCTCGCTTGCTCTCGATTCTTTGGTGGCCGAAGGTTCTTTAGGGACCGGTGATTCTTTCCGTTCGGGAGGACGGTCGGGGCTCGGTTCGATCTTGCGCTCCGGCAGCACGATCCGGACCACCGGCGCCGTTACGGGTTGCGGAATTGCCGTCGGAGCAACGGCGACCATCGGCGCGGCAGTACCGGAATCCTTGGAAAACGTCGTGCCGGCCAGAGGTGAAGACAGCGGCGGCGGCAGTTTCGGCAATGGGATCAGCACCGCGATTCCCGCCCGTCCCGGCAAGGGCTTACTGACGGCAACCCCGGGCGGCAGCACCGTATGCACCGGCATGACCGCACTATAGGACAAAACGGGGGTCGGCTTTTCCGGGTCGGGTGCGGCCGCCGCCGATAATGCAACCGGCATCAAGCCCGCCACTGCAATCAAGCCCGCCACTGCAATCAAGCCCTTGAATAGCTTGCTTCCGACCATGCCGTTCGCCTGCTTAATCGAGGGTGATGCGCGCGATCAGAGTCGGCAGGGTCTGACAACGGAACATACCGTCCAGAGTTTCGACATCGGACAGGCGCAGTTGCAGGGTGCAGCCATAAGTATTGACGTTCAATTCGGTCTGCGCAAGATAACCGAAGGCGCTACCGGGCAGGGCGATGCTGTAGCCGGGCGCGCCCATTTTGCCTTCAAGATTGCCGCTCAGCGGATCGAACCGATCGATGGTCAGGGTCAGCGGGCCGAGATTATGCAGGACGGATTCGCTATCCTTGACTTCCCGAGTCGCAAACAATTGAACCGGCAGTGATTTCTTTTGGGCCAGAAAGCTCCGGAGCGCCAGATTGGCGACCACCGGATCCCGTCCGGTCAAAGCGGTCGAATACGCCATGGCCCGCAGCGCGGTGTCTTTGCCATTGAGCGCGGCTTCCAGCGTGGCGATGCGGACGGTGCGGTCGCCTTCCAGCAATTGACGTTTAAGATCGGCAAGGGCCGCGGCGCGCTGATCGATCACCGCCCGGTCGGCCGCGATTCGTTGGGCTTCGGCCCGAATCGCCGCCATTTGGCGATCGAGCCCTTCTTGCAACTGCCGTTGTATCTCGGCTTCGGCTTCGGTCTGCTGCCGTGCCGATTGATCAAGTTCCGCCAGCAATCTGGTGGCGTCGGGGGTGCCGGTCACGATGGTGCGGCCGGGGAAACGGTCGAGCGGCTGGCCGATAGTGTCGAGCGCGAAATTGTTTTGAATACCGAATCGAGTCGTCCATCTGCCGTCGCGCTGTACCGATTTGGCCAGCCCGGACAAGGTCTTGCGCGTGCCTTGTTCGGCGACCGGGCGCAGCAGGGTGAACGGCCCGCGCTGGCTGTCGACGGTATAGGTGGCGGTGCCGAGACTGACGACCGCGGTGAAGGGCTGGATCACCGGCTTTTCGGCCGGATTTGCGGGTGTTTCTTTGGCGGCGGCGTCCTTGATCTCTGCCGGGGCGGTGGCGAGACTCGCGGCGGGGACGAGGGTAAAGCTGTCAAGGCGCCACAACAGCGGCAACTCGCGCCCGAACTGCTCGCGCAAGGCGTCGACCGGCGGCACGGTTTGGGCTGCGCCCGGAGTCGCGGTTACGGTACCCGCCACCACAAAGGCAAGCACCGCCATGCCGTAGCCGACCGACCGCATCATCAATCCATAACTCCCGAACTTTGTTCGTGTACATTTAATAGACCGACGCGCGCCCGCGGTAAATGACTGAATAGCAGATAGCGCGTTTGATTTCGCTTAACAGCATGACCGGCCGGAGCATGACGGGCCGGGCGGGGGGCCACTCGCCGACATGGGCAAGGCCCCACCCTCGTACTCTCCCCGCTACGAATTTGAGAAATTGATGACGGACGTCGGTGCCCTTCTGATCGGTCGCGACTGATTCTGAAACTCCGAGTCCTTTGATTACTAACATGGCTGGCTCCGGTTTTGATCGTCTGTACATTTCGGTCACCACCGTGCCCGGAACCCTCTTTAATGCCGAGATCAGGGATTTGTTGATTAAATATAACTATATCATATTGAATAACAACACATAATCATGCAATTGCATGCGGAGTCTTGTTTAAGATATCTTGCGAATGGTATCAAATTTTGCATTTACATTCTCTATATTAAGAGTATAAACTACCAGTATACTTGCTGATGAGTGAGATGAAAGCAGTCAATCCGGCATATTGTGTGCCTTCAGCTGACGCGGCAGGTTTAACAAAGCTCTTGACCTTGCACTGCTAAACAGTAACTCGATGTACAAAGGATTTGGCCATGTGCCTTACGATTAAGGACGCACTAAAAATAACGACAGTAATTGTGGCTATATGTGTAGCAATCGGCATTTCTTCTGGTGTCGGGTGCTGGTTTTACATTCGTATAGGTAATATTGACTGGGATATGGCTTCAAAAGTAACGACAACTATAGCTGCAATTCTAGCAAGCTTTGGTATTGTGATTGCACTAACTCAAGCTGTAATTGCCAGGGGATCGATGCTAGCGGATCATGAGCGGTCCAGAAGACAGCTTGCTATTGATTTGGTGTGGAAGTGGTCAACTGCTTTGCAGCCTGAAAGCAAGCCTATTCGTGATTTTATATCTGGCCTAGACGCTGACCAATGTCGCAGCATAAACGAAGGCCGTCCATTTTTAATTGATTCAAATAAAAAGGGGAAGCTTATTTCTTGCCTCCGAAAGCAGTTTCCTGAAATTGAGGCTTATATTAATGACAAAATTATTAATTCGAATAACGGTCATATTGTACTCGAGGAAGGCCACATCAGGACTCTTAGGTCGCATGCAGTACTTTATTTAAATCTCTTAGAAACAGTGCTAGCCTCTTGGAGGCACAATGTGGCAGACAGCGATATTCTAGAGGAGCAATTTAACTATTTGATGTCTTCTGATAACGAGTCACATGCGACATTAGATAAGTTCCGTTCTGTAGTTGGGATCAAGCATTTTCCATCGATAGAAAAGTTTCTTGAGCACTTGAAATTAAAAAATGCGCCTCTCGAGGGAAAGCCACGAACAGCTTAAGCGCTTTACTGTGAACATCCAACAATTAATGCCGAAGCAATATGTCAGAACGCTAAAGGTTGCGGCTAAATTGAAGCCGGCCATCCACGGCACTTCGGCAAGGTTGGCTCCCAGCTCGGCGATCATCGTGGTCATTACGGCTGACTTTCAGGTCTCGGGCGTTTGATCACTTGAGATTCAGCATGATCGGCCGAAACGTCAAGCCCCCCCCCGGTATCGAATTCGCGCCTATCCGGGAAATGCCGCGTTGCATTATCCCTGATAATTAGGCAGCTTGCGGGTTTCGAAAAGCCGTCCGTGACTGGATGGGCTTGCATCTGCGACCGTGAGGATATCTCCAGCATGAAAGTCGCCATACCCGCGGAGCGGCGCCCCAATGAACGGCGCGTTGCGGTTTCCCCGGAGACCGTCAAGAAAATCAAAGGGTTGGGTTTGGAGGTTGTCGTCGAGAGCGGCGCCGGCGCCGGCGCCTCGATTCCCGACCGACTCTATGCGGAAGCCGGGGCTGAGATTGTCGCCGATCCGGCGGCTTTGCTCGGAGCTGCCGATATCGTGTTGAAAGTTCAGCGTCCGCTGACGGCGGGCGAGGGCGCGATCGATGAATTGGCGCTGCTGAAGCCGGGCGCCCTGTTGATTGCGATTCTGTCGCCCTATGCCGCTCCCGAGTCGGTCGAGGCCTATGCCAAAGCCGGAATAACCGCGTTCGCGATGGAGTTCATGCCGCGCATTACCCGCGCGCAATCGATGGACGTATTGTCGAGCCAGTCGAATCTGGCCGGCTATCGGGCGGTGCTGGATGCGGCGGGCGAGTTCGGCCGCGCCTTTCCGATGATGATGACCGCGGCGGGCACGATTCCGCCGGCTCGGTGTCTGGTGATGGGTGTCGGGGTTGCCGGGCTTCAGGCGATTGCGACCGCGCGCCGGTTGGGTGCGGTGGTGAGTGCGACCGACGTGCGCCCCGCCGTCAAAGAACAGGTGCAAAGCCTGGGGGCAGCCTTTGTTGCGGTCGAGGACGAAGAGTTCAAGCAGGCCGAGACCAAGGGCGGCTACGCCAAGGAAATGAGCGCCGAGTACAAGGAAAAACAGGCGGCGCTGATTGCCGAGACCATCAAGAAGCAAGACCTTGTGATTACGACCGCGCTGATTCCGGGGCGCAAGGCGCCGATTCTGGTCAGCGCCGCAATGGTCGCCTCGATGAAGCCGGGCTCGGTGATCGTCGATCTGGCGGTTGAACAGGGCGGCAATGTCGAAGGCGCTCGTCCCGGTGAAGTCGTGACCACCGAGAACGGGGTCAAGATCATCGGCCATTTGAATGTGCCGAGCCGGATCGCGGTTGACGCCTCGGCGCTTTATGCCCGTAACTTGCTGAACCTGCTCCAATTGTTGATCGACAAGAAAACCGGGCAGACGGCGATCGATTGGAACGACGAAATCGTCAAGGGCATCGCGCTGACCCGCGACGGCCGGGTGATTCATCCCGCCTTCGCCCCGGCAACAGCCCCAACCGTCTGACGGAGACGAGACCATGGATCTGGTACAACTCGCAGCCCGCCTCGCTGAAGTACAGGCGCAGTTGGATGCCCTGCAAAAGAACAGCGCGGCGCTGGGGGAAAACATCGCCGAAGCGACCCGGGCGGCAACTGCGGCCCTCGGGCCGGGAGGGCACGAATCCTTCTTCCTGACCGGACTGACCGTGTTCGTACTGGCGGTGTTCGTCGGTTATCATGTGGTGTGGCGGGTGACCCCCGCTTTGCACTCGCCGCTGATGGCGGTGACCAACGCGATTTCTTCGGTGATCATCGTCGGCGCGTTAATCGCGGCCGGTCCGGCAAGCTTCGACTTTTCACAGGCGATGGGCTTTATCGCCGTGGTGCTGGCCTCGGTCAATATCTTCGGCGGCTTCCTGGTCACCGAGCGCATGCTGGCGATGTACAAGAAAAAGACCAAGTAGTCAGAGGAGCCGAGCTTTATGGAAACCCTATCCACTTTGGCCTATCTGGTCGCTTCGGTCTGCTTTATTTTAGCACTCCGCGGCCTGTCTTCGCCTGAAACCTCGCGAGAGGGCAATATTTACGGGATGGCCGGCATGGTCATCGCGATCGTGACCACGCTGATTCAGCCGATCGTTCAGTCTTATCTTGTCATCGTCGTCGGGATCGCGATCGGCGGTAGCATCGGCGCCTTGATCGCCAAGCGCATTCAGATGACCTCGCTGCCGCAACTGGTCGCGGGCTTTCACAGTCTGGTCGGTCTGGCCGCGGTGTGCGTGGCGGTGGCGGCGTTCTACTCGCCCGAATCCTACGGCATCGGCACGCCCGATCACATCAAGGTCGGCAGTCTGATCGAAATGAGCCTGGGCACCGCGATCGGCGCCATCACCTTTACCGGCTCGATCATCGCTTTTGCCAAGCTTCAGGGCTTGCTGACCGGCAAGCCGCTGGTGTTCCCGCTCCAGCATGCGCTGAATGCCGGGCTGGGTATTCTGACCGTGCTGCTGATCCTCGTGCTGTGCCTGACCAACGGAGCCTGGACCTTTCTGGGCATCATCGCAGCCTCGCTGGCGCTCGGCTTCCTGTTGATTCTGCCGATCGGCGGCGCCGACATGCCGGTGGTGATTTCGATGCTGAACAGCTATTCCGGCTGGGCGGCCTGCGGCATCGGCTTTACGCTTCAGAACAATCTGTTGATCATTACCGGTGCCTTGGTCGGCTCCTCGGGCGCGATTCTGTCCTATATCATGTGCAAGGGCATGAACCGCTCGATCTTCAACGTGATTCTCGGCGGCTTCGGCGGCGAGATCGCCGGATTGCCGGCCGGCAGTCCGCACGCCGATCGCACGGTTCGGGCCGGCTCGGCCGAAGACGCCGCCTTCATCATGAAAAACGCCTCCAAGGTGGTGGTGGTGCCCGGCTACGGCATGGCGGTGGCGCAGGCTCAGCACGCCCTGCGCGAAATGGCCGATCTGCTGAAGAAGGAAGGGGTCGAGGTCAAATACGCCATTCATCCGGTAGCGGGCCGCATGCCCGGCCATATGAACGTGCTGCTGGCCGAGGCCAACGTGCCCTATGACGAAGTGTTCGAACTGGACGAAATCAACCGCGATTTCGCACAGACCGACGTGGTTTATGTTATCGGTGCCAACGACGTGACCAACCCGGCGGCCAAGACCGACCCGGCCTCGCCGATTTACGGCATGCCGATTCTCGATGTGGAAAAGGCCAAAACCGTATTGTTCATCAAGCGCTCGCTGGCTTCGGGTTATGCCGGTGTCGAAAACGAGCTGTTCTTCCGCCCCAACACCATGATGCTGTTCGGTGATGCCAAGAAAATGACCGAAGAAATCGTCAAGGCGCTGGGTTAAGGACTGTCATGATCACGACTGATGCGCTTGCCGCGCTGGCCCCGATTCGTCACGGGTTTCTGACCCGTGAGGGCGGGGTGAGCGACGGCATTTTTGCTTCGCTCAATTGCGGCTTCGGTTCCAATGACGATCCGGCCCGGGTCGCCGAGAACCGGGCGCGTGCCGCCGCCCGAATCGGTGCCGCACCGGAGGCGCTGGTTACGCTCTATCAGGTCCACAGCCCGACCGTAATCACGGTTGAAACACTGTGGCGTCCGGGCGAGGCGCCCGAAGCCGACGCCATGGTCACCGACCGGGCGGGGGTGGCGCTGGGCATCCTGACCGCCGATTGCGTGCCGGTCCTGTTCGCCGACGCCGAAGCCGGGGTGGTCGGGGCCGCTCATGCCGGTTGGAAAGGTGCGCGTGGTGGCGTGATCGCGGCCACGGTCGCGGCCATGGTCCGGTTGGGCGCCCGGCCGGAAAACATGGTTGCGGCGATCGGACCGTGCATCTCCCGCTCGTCCTACGAGGTCGGCCCGGAATTCCCGGCTCTGTTCGGCCCGGACGACGCCGCCATGTTTTCGCCTTCTCCGGTCCGGCCCGGGCATTTCCAGTTCGATCTGGCCGGGTTGGTCGCGCACCGTCTGGCGGCTTGTGCGATTCCGGTGGTTGAGCGCTGCTTGAACGATACCGCCGCCGAGGAGCAGCATTTTTTCAGCTATCGGCGAGCAACCTTGCACGGAGAACCGGGTTATGGACGCGGCATATCCATCATCGCCCTGCGCTGAGTTACCCTGCGCTGAGCCCTGCGCGGATGCCCGGATCGCCTGCGCGGATAATCTCGAGTTTCTGTCCCGTTTGCCCGATTGCAGTATCGGGCTGGTGGTGACCTCGCCACCCTACAATATCGGCAAGTCTTATGAAAAGAGAGGCTCGCTCGAAGACTGGCTGGCGCAACAAAAAGCGGTAATCGCCGAATGTGTGCGCGTGCTCGACACGCGCGGCTCGCTTTGTTGGCAGGTTGGCAATCATGTATCCGACGGCGAAATCGTACCGCTCGACACTCTACTGTATCCGGTCTTCTATAGCTTTGGATTGCGTCTGCGCAACCGGATCGTCTGGCATTTCGAACACGGGTTGCATTGCTCAAAACGCTTGTCCGGCCGCTACGAGACCATCAATTGGTATACCAAAACCGACGATTACGTGTTCAATTTGGACCCGATTCGGGTGCCGCAGAAATACCCCGACAAAAAGCACTTCAAGGGACCGAGTGTCGGCGAATTATCCTGTAATCCGCTCGGCAAGAATCCGGGCGACGTGTGGATATTTCCCAATGTTAAAAGTAATCATGTCGAGAAAACCTGTCACCCGTGCCAATTTCCGGTCGAATTGGTCGAACGTTTGGTGCTGTCCCTGACCGAGCCTGGCGGCACGGTGTTCGATCCCTATATGGGGGTGGGCAGTGCGGTAATCGCGGCGCTTAAGCACGGCCGCAACGGGTTCGGCTGCGACATTGCGCCCGAATATGTAAGCATCGCCCGCGCGCGCCTGGACGCGCTCGCCGCCGGAACCCTGCGTACGCGGCCGATGGATCGACCGGTATACCGACCGCCGGGGCCATCGGCATTATAAGTCTGCTAACTGATAGCCTCGATTTCGGCATCGGTCAGGGTGCCGGGCACGATGGTGACCGGAATGCGCAGACGATTAAAACCGGAGCCGGCCAGGTAAGTAATGAGAGGACCGGGGCCTTCGGGACCGGTCCCGGCCGCCAGCACCAGAATGGAAATCGAGCGATCCTCATCGATCAGGCGCATTAATTCCTCCGGCCGTTCACCCTCGCGCACATAGAGCGAAGGCAAAGTGCCCGAGCGGAGATTGACCTCTTTGGCGTAGCGTTGGAGCAATAGTTCACCGGCGGTGCGCCGTTCTTCCCGCATCAAATCTTCAACCGCGCGCCAGTTCTGGAATTCGGTCGGCTCGATGACATGAAGCAGTGCCACCCGGCCACCGCAATGGCGGGCCCGGCCACACGCATAGGAAAGCGCTACCGAAAGCTCGGCACTTTCATCCACGACTACCAAGAATATACGCTCTGGCAAATCCGGTTCGGTCGTCATGTTACAGCTTTCTAAAGAGACTGCCGGCGGCCCAGCCGATCAGAAAGGCGCCGAGTACCGCCGTCAAGCCGTAGAGCGCCGGCCGTTCGGTGGCGAATTCCGAGATTTCGGCGCTGAGCCCGGTCTTGCTGATCACGAGCGGCGTGGTGCTGGCGCTGGCCACGTCACGATCCCGAAACAAAAAGACGCTGACGGTATAGATGCCGGTCGCAACATTGGCCGGGAAGAAGATGGTGGTGCGGAACAGCCTTTTGCCGAGAAAGCGCACCTGCCCGTCGCTCTCGGAATAAAGCCCGGCGTCCAGCTTGCCCCGGATCAAAGCCTCGCGGAACGAAGCGGCTTCGGCGGGGGGGCCGGAAAACCCGACCGGATTCAGCGGCAACCGATCCAGGCCGATTTCGTTACGGACCAAAACCGATTCTCCGACCAGGGCCGCCAGCGGTCGACTGGTCGCCAGCGCATAAAAAACGGGCACTTGCTCAAAACCGGCCGAGCGGCGATTCATCCAAACCCCGCCGACCCGCTCCTTGCGCCGAACCGTGGCTCGGGTCTTGGGGCCGACCACCACAACCGCGACCTCACCGGGGCCGTCAACCGCGCCGAACAGCACGACTTCCGAGCCGGTAAAGCCGGTGGTGATCGCAATCAGATGACTTGATAAGTCGGCCTCCAGCGATTGGGCCGCTCCCGCTCCCCGCCACAGCAAAGCGGCGAATGCCAACACCAAGAGCGCGACGACCGGCAAGAGGCGTGCGCCGGTCATCGCGGCGCCTCGGTCAGGATCGAGTAAGGCTCGGTCGGGACCGTGACCAGATCGACCGCCAGCTTGGTTGCCACGGTCAGCACCATTACCGCCAGAAGCACGCGCAGGGTCTCGCCATGCAGACGCCCGCCGACCCGGCTGCCGATCTGCGCCCCGACCACGCCGCCGAGTAACAGTAACAAGGCAAGCATCACATCAACGGTGCGGTTGGTGGCGGCTTGAAGCAAGGTCACAACCGCCGTCGTGAAACTGATTTGAAATAACGAGGTGCCGATCACCAGCGCGACCGGCATGCCCAACAGGTAAATCATGGCGGGAACCAGCAGGAAGCCGCCGCCGATGCCCATCACGGCCACCATGATTCCGCCGGCAAGGCCGATGCCGAGCGGCAGCACGGCGCTGATATAAAGCTTGGAGCGCGAAAACCGGGTTTTGAAGGGCAGTCGGTGCAGCCAGGTATGGTGGCGCAAGCGGCCTCGCGTTGCCGGACGGCGCCGGCGCAGTGCGGTCAGCGCCGATTCCGCAAGCATCGACAGGCTGACCACGCCGAGCAAAATCACATAAGCCAGAGAAATCGCCAAATCGATCTGGCCGAGCCGTTTCAGCACGGCGAACAGACCGACCCCGATCACGGCGCCCAGCGCGCTGCCGGTCAGCATGACCAGCCCCATTTTGACATCGACATTATCGCGTCGCAAATGGACCAGCACGCCGGAAACGCTGGCTGCAATCAATTGATTGGCCTGGGTTCCGACCGCGACCGCCGGGGGAACGCCGATAAAGATCAGCAACGGCGTCATCAAAAAACCGCCGCCCACGCCGAACATGCCCGACAGGAATCCGACCGCGGCGCCCATGCCGAGCACGACCGGGACATTCACCGTCATTTCGGCGATCGGTAAATAGATGTCCATCAGAGGCTAAGTGGACTGTTCGGAAAAAGACGGGGTCAGATTCTTGCGGTGCTCTGCTTCAAGATCGTGGCAGGGCAGGCGCCCGCGGGTCATGGCCTTATGGGCGGTCAGGCTGTGAAAATGAGTGCCGAAGTGAAACGGCGCCTGCTCGCTCTGATGCCGGCGTTCGGTGTCGTGCTCCCGCTGCGGCCGGGCGGCGCTGTCGTCCTGTCCGTGTGAACAATCGAAGCAACCCATGGGAGCCCCCCTGTCTCGACCTTAGCGTTTTAACCCGGCAATTCTTAATCTCGGCTTAATCGGGTTGCGCAAAAAAGGGCGTGGCCGAAGCAGCGGCCGCTCTGGCGCGGCGGCGGCGCATGGAGTACATGGTTGCTTTAACGCTCTGAACCGCTCGCAGAAAGGAATGGTCCCATGGCCGGCAGCGTCAACAAGGTCATATTAATCGGCAATGTCGGCAAAGACCCGGAAATCCGCAGTTTCCAAAACGGCGGGCGGGTGGCGAATTTTACGTTGGCCACCTCCGAATCCTGGAAGGACCGTTCCAGCGGCGAGCGCCGCGAAAAGACCGAGTGGCATCGGGTCGCGGTCTTTAGCGAAGCGTTGGTCGGCGTGGTCGAACGGTTCGTGAAAAAAGGGTCCAAGCTTTATGTCGAGGGCCAATTGGAAACCCGCAAATGGACCGATCAGAGCGGCCAGGAAAAATACACGACCGAAGTCGTGCTTAAGCAGTTCCGCAGTGAATTGACCTTGCTCGACGGGCGCGGTGAAGGCGGCGGTGGCGGTGGCGGTGGCGCTGGTGGTGGCGGCGGACGCGGTGACAGCGGTGGCGGTTACGGCGGCGGCTCGTCCGACGGTTATGGCGACAGCGGCGGCTATGGCGGCGGTTCAAGCGGCGGCGGTTCAAGCGGCGGCGGTGGCGGTGGGCGCAGCTCGCCTCCGGCCCGACCCAAGGAAGATCTCGACGACGAAATTCCGTTCTAGTGCGATGACCGTAACGCATGGTTCCCATGCGTTACGGTCTGAATCGCACTAGACTTAAATATTTAGCGGTTGGAACACTAGCGGTTCGATTCAGAGGATGGATGGTTCCCGTCCGTCCTCTGATGCTCACTAGCGCGTAGCGGAACTTGCGGGGGTAGCAATGGCCGAGTCTCTGTCGATCATCGTGCTGGACAGCAGCTTTACCATCGGTATCGAATCGATCGATCAGGAACACGGCTATCTGATCGCGATATACAATAATCTGGTGAGCGGCATTGAAAGTGCGCAAGGCTTCGCCGTGCTTGACCAGACGACCGAAAAACTTTTCAGCTATGCGGACTATCATTTCGTCAGTGAAGAAATGGTCATGACGGCGGCCGGCTATCCCGGCCTGGCGCAACACCGTAAGCAGCACGCAAGCTTCATCGCCACGCTTGAAGAACAGCTTGCCGACCGGTCACAAGGTCATGCAACGCTGCGGATCAAGCTGGCCAAGTTTGTCGGCCGCTGGATTCAAGAGCATATTCTTGCCAGCGACCGGGCTTTCGGCGCTTGGTTTCGTACCGCTCAACTCGGTGCGAGTCCGCCGGGTGCGAGTCCGCCGGCCGGCTGATACCGGCACGACTCGGTGTTCTCGATGAAACCGGCGAGCAAAGAGCGCCCGGTGTCGGTCAGGCGGCAGACTTCCCAGGCCGGTTTCAGGGGATTGTAGAACCAGGGCTCGACCCAGCCGGCCTCACGGCAACTCCGGACCACGCTGCTGTTGATCCGCTGTCCGGCGTCGTCGAACAGGGGCAGCTTGCCGCCGGGCTGGCTTAGCCCGCGGCGCAGCCATGCCAATTGCAGCACGGTCGGCGTGCGTTTGCCGGAACGCGACCTGCGAACGGATGGCGTGGGGGCGGCGGAGGACGCAACGCTAACGGCAATGGCGGTTCGGCGGGGAGACGGCGGCATGACAGCTTCCGAGATATGGTTTTCCAGCCTTACACTATAGCTGATCTCGCCCGCCGGGTGAACGTGATCGTTGAAAGTATCGTCAAGAAGGTTTCGAGATGGACATCGGATTCGTTTACATCACGGCCGGTTCGCCGGAAGAAGCCCGCCGGATCGGGCGCGCGTTGGTTGAGGAACGCTTGGCCGCCTGCGTTAATCTGATTGATGGCATGAACGCGATCTATCGCTGGCAGGGCGCGGTGGAAGAGGCAACCGAGACCATTATTCTGGCCAAGACTCGTGCGGACTTATTCGAGGCGCTCGCGGCCCGGGTCCGTCAGTTGCACTCCTATACGACGCCCTGCATCGTTGAAGTGCCGCTCGGGCGGATCGACCCCGCTTATCAAGCTTGGCTAACCGCAGAGACGGGGGAAGGTTAAATAGACATCGAACAGGGATCGGTTTCAGGTCGGTCTTGTCGGAGCCCCGCCTTACTCGAGTCGCTCTCCGGCAAGAACGCCCCATAGCTCGGTGCGCGGCAGCCAGCCGCGATACCCGCCGGCATCCACTTCGCACCAGTCGCCTTTAATGTGCAGCAGTTGGGCGACCACGCCCGGTTCGGCGCGCGCCACCGGTCGGCCGGCGGGCTGCGCCTCTTTGCGCAGGGTGCGGACATCCCCCATGATCACCACCGAGCGTTTCGACGACAGCATGCCCTGCATGACCCAACCTTCGCTGCCTTCGCGGTCGCGGATACGGCGCCAGGTGTCGAATTCGGCGGTGACCTCGACCGGCAAACCGCGGCGGGAAAATACCCAGGCGATCGGGTATTTGGTCGAAGGACCGGTGCGGGCGTTGATTTCGGCCGAGCGGATCGAGACAAAGCGCGGCACCGGCAAGCCGCTGGTTTTAATGGCGCTGGGCGTGGCCGGAGTCGCGGCACCGGGGGCGGGGGTAGCCGGGGCTTGCTCTTCGGGACCGTCGGCATCGTCGGCGGCATATGCGGCCGGGGTCGGAGTCCCGAGTCCGCACGACACGGCCAGAGCCAGAGTAAGAGCGAGCGCAAGGCTGTGAAAGCCGTCCGGCATGAGTCCAGTCCGATCAGGGCGAAATGATGGCACGGGCCATATAAAGATTACCGGGAAGCCGGGGTCAAGCTTTTGTCGGCACTCGCTTCTGGACAAGGCGGCCCGCCTCTTGGTATGGCATTGTAACACTAAGACAGAGGGCTGCCGGATGCCTGATAAAAAGAAACCCCTGGTCGTCGTCACGCGCAAGCTGCCGGATGTCATCGAGACCCGGATGATGGAGCTGTTCGATACACGGCTCAATCAGGACGACACGCCGATGAGCCAGCTTCAGCTGATTGAAGCGGTGAGTACGGCCGAGGTGCTGGTGCCTACGGTTACCGATCGTATCGACGCTCGCGTGTTGTCCCGGGCCGGTCCCCAGCTGCGGCTGATCGCCTCGTTCGGCACCGGTGTCGATCATATCGATCTTAAGACCGCGCGCCAGCGCGGCATCACGGTGACCAATACGCCGGGCGTGTTGACCGACGACACCGCCGACATGGCGATGGCGCTGATTCTCGCGGTGTCGCGCCGGATCGCCGAGGGCGAACGGCTGGTGCGCTCGGGCGAATGGAAGGGCTGGGGTCCGACCACCATGCTCGGCAACCGCCTGTGGGGCAAGCGGCTCGGCATTATCGGGCTGGGCCGGATCGGGCAGGCTTTGGCTCGGCGCGCTCGTGGCTTCGGGTTGGCGATCCACTATCACAATCGCCGCCGCGTTCACCTGGACATCGAATCCGAGCTGGAGGCGACCTATTGGGAAAGCCTCGACCAGATGCTGATGCGGATGGATATCGTCTCGGTCAACTGCCCGCATACGCCGGGCACCTTCCATCTGCTGTCGGCGCGCCGGTTGCAACTGTTGCGGCCGCATTGCACGGTGGTCAATACCTCGCGCGGCGAGATCATCGACGAGAACGCCCTGACGCGCATGCTGGAACGGGGCGAACTGGCCGGGGCCGGTCTCGACGTGTTCGAGCACGAGCCGGCGGTTAATCCCAAGCTGTTGGCGCTGGATAAGGTGGTGCTGCTGCCGCATATGGGCTCGGCCACCATAGAGGGCCGCATCGATATGGGCGAAAAGGTCATCATCAACATCAAGACCTTCTCCGACGGGCACGCGCCGCCGGATCGGGTATTGGAAGCGATGCTGTAAAGACAAAAAAACCCTCCCCGCAAGGTGGAGGGTTTTTTATTGAGCCGTCGGTCGTTATTTCCGCGTTCCTCTCTCTCGTCATTTCCGCATTTCCCTCTCCCGTCATTTCCGCATTTTTCCCCGTCATTCCCGCATTTCCCTCTCCCGTCATTCCCGCATTTTTCCCCGTCATTCCCGCATTTTTCCCCGTCATTTCCGCATTTTTCCCCGTCATTCCCGCATTTTCCCCCGTCATTTCCGCATTTTTCCCCGTCATTTCCGCATTTTTCCCCGTCATTCCCGCGAACGCGGGAATCCAGCACTCGTTCGTCTGGCCCCCCGCTTTCGCGGGGGTGACGAAGAAAAGGGCGGGGGTGACGAAGAAAAGGGCAGGGGTGACGAAGAAAAGGGCGGGGGTGACGAAGGAAAGGGCGGGGGTGACGAAGGAGAGGGCAGGCCGGCATACTTCTCCCGTCATTTCCGCATTTTTCCCCGTCATTTCCGCATTTTTCCCCGTCATTTCCGCA
>JBAWVF010000059.1:0-21688 GCA_037147415.1 Rhodospirillaceae bacterium
TCCCGTTCTTCCTCTCTCCCGTCATTCCCGTTCTTCCTCTCTCCCGTCATTCCCGCGAAAGCGGGAATCCAGTACCTGTTGCCCTGGACCCCCGCGTTCGCGGGGGTGACGAGGGAAAAGGCGGGGGTGACGAAGGAAGAAGGCGGGGGTGACGAAGGAAAGGGCAGGGGTGACGAGGAAAAAAGCGGGGGTGACGAGGGAAAAGGCGGGGGTGACGAAGGAAAGGGCAGGGGCGCCCCTACGCCGTCATTCCCGTTTTTTCCTCCCTCCCGTCATTCCCGCGAAAGCGGGAATCCAGTACCTGTTGCCCTGGACCCCCGCGTTCGCGGGGGTGACGAGGGAAAAGGCGGGGGTGACGAAGGAAGAAGGCGGGGGTGACGAAGGAAAGGGCAGGGGTGACGAGGAAAAAAGCGGGGGTGACGAGGGAAAAGGCGGGGGTGACGAAGGAAAGGGCAGGGGCGCCCCTACGCCGTCATTCCCGTTTTTTCCTCCCTCCCGTCATTCCCGCGAAAGCGGGAATCCAGTACGTGTTGCCATGGACCCCCGCGTTCGCGGGGGTGACGAAGGAAAGGGCAGGGGTGACGAAGGAAAAAAGCGGGGGAGACGAGGGAAGAAAGTATACAAAACCCGACCCGCTCCGACCCGCTCCGACCCGAGCCCGACCCGACCCACACCACCCGACCCGTCTCAGCCCCGACGAGGCATCAGTACCCAGTAATCGAGATCGAGCACCACCGCGGGATCGTACTTGCCGCCATCCAGCGCGCCGGGGAAATCGGCGCAGGGCTTATCCTTGGTGGCGAAGGTGCGCAACCGCAGGGCGCCAGCGTCCTGGCGGGCACTCAACGGTTGGGCCTCCAGCACCTCGGTCCAGGCATAGATGGTGTCGCCGGCAAAAGTCGGGGCGACGTGACGCCCGCCGTTAATCGCCGAGATGCGCAAAGCATTAGCCAGCCCGTTGAAGGATAGCGCCCGGGCCAGACTGATGATATG
The DNA here is from genome assembly GCA_037147415.1 of Rhodospirillaceae bacterium. Classification (GTDB taxonomy): domain Bacteria; phylum Pseudomonadota; class Alphaproteobacteria; order Azospirillales; family Azospirillaceae; genus BOG-933. The sequence goes on from JBAWVF010000059.1 coordinate 994, forward strand.
CCCGCCATAGATCAGGCGCTTGCCGAACCGGCCCTGGCTTTCGGTGTGCTGGTTGAAGTGAACCTTGGCGGTGTTCTGGTAGAGCCGGGTCGCCATGGCGTGCTCGGCTTCCTCGATCGTCATGCCGTCGACATGGTCGATGCGCTCGCCGGCCTGATAATCTTCCCACAGATGAGGCGAGCCGGCCTTGACCGTATCATACTCGTCGAGGTTGAGATGCACCGGCACGGTGAAATCCTGGACCTTGACCGCGTCGGGCAGTTTCGGCACCTCGGCCGCTCCGACCGGAGCCTCGGCGTCGCGCTTGCGCACCATGACCCAGCGACAATAATCGAGTACGGTCTCGTTGCGCTGATTGGTGCCGACCGAGCGGACATAGACGGTGCCGGTCTGGCGGTTGGAGTTTTCTTTCAGCCCGATCACGGTCGATTTGGTGGCGAGCGTATCGCCGACATAAACCGGCTTGCCGAATTTACCGGCGGCATAGCCGAGATTGGCGACCGCGTTCAGCGAGACATCGGGCACGGTCTTGCCGAAGACAATGTGGAATACCAGCATGTCGTCGACCGGCGCCGCCTCCAGTCCGAGCGACTGTGCGAAAGTATCGGCCGAATGTAAGGCAAAGCGAGAGCCGGTCAAGGCGGTGTAAAGCGCAACATCGCCGCCGGTCACCGTGCGCGGGGTGGCGTGGACGATCTCTTGCCCGAGCTTGAAGTCTTCGAAGAAATTTCCGGGATTGGTCTTGGTCATGTCACGATCCCCAACCTGAAGTCAATGTGCGGCGATGGCATCGGCAAGCGCGACCAGACGACGGGCCGACTCGACATGCAAATTCTCGATCAGGCGGCCATCGACCACGACCACGCCCTTGCCGGCGGCGGCGGCGGCGGCGTGAGCCTCGATGATGTGACGGGCGAAAATGATTTCCTTCTCGGACGGCGAGAACACCTTGTTCGCGACTTCGACGGTCTTGGGGTGAATCAGAGTCTTGCCGTCAAAGCCCAACTCCACGCCTTGCTGACAGGAATGGTGGAAGCCGTCATCGTCGTTCAGGTCGAGAAAAACACCATCCAGAATCGCCAGCCCGTATGCGCGCGCCGCCAACAAGCAGAGCCCGAGCCCGGTCAGCATGGGCAGACGGTCGCGGGTGTGATGGCAGTGCAGGTCTTTGGCCAGATCGGAGGTGCCCATCACGAAACCGCCGAGCCGCGGGCAGGCCCCGGCGATTTCCTTGACGTTCAGCACGCCCATCGGCGTCTCCAGCATGCACCACAGCGCCAGACTTTCCGGAGCCCCGGCGCCGCGCAGGATCGCATCGACCTGACGCACGGTGTCGGCGGACTCGACCTTGGGCAGCAGCACGGCGTCGGCGCCCGAGGTCGCGGCGGCGATGATGTCCTCGTAACCCCAGGGCGTGTTCAGGCCGTTGGTGCGGACGAACAACTCGCGCCGACCATAGCCGCCACCACGGACCGCTTCGACCACCAATCTGCGGGCTTCCAATTTGGCATCGGGGGCGACGGCGTCCTCAAGATCGAGGATCAAGCCGTCGGCCGGCAGGGTCTTGCCCTTTTCCATGGCGCGGGCGTTGGAACCCGGCATATACAACACGCTGCGGCGCGGACGAACTGAGGTGGCCATGGCTCTTGTACTCTCCCCCGGAATGGTGTGATTTGGCGCAGCTTAAGCCGAGCCTCCCGCCCTGCGCAAATCGTTTAAGGCCCTAAAATGCAAACTATCCTCTCGATCCACTCCCATGTCGCCTTCGGTCATGCCGGCAGCTGTGCCGCGGATTTCCCCTTACAGCGGCTCGGCTTCGGCGTGGTGGCGGTCGATGCGGTCCAAATCACCCGCTATAGTGGTGACGGCACCTGGACCGGCCGGGTCTTCGCCCCGCAACCGCTGGCCGAAATCCTTCCCGGACAGGACGCCTGCGACGCCGTGCTGTCGGGCCTGCTCAGCGATACTGAACTCGGGGCCGTGGTGGCGGACAGCGTGATCCGCACGCGCCAACAGCGGCCGGGCGCGCTGTATTGCTGCGATCCGGTCATGGGCGATATCGGCCGGGGGTTTCAGGTCAAGGCCGGGGTACCCGACTTCATCCGCAGCCGGTTGGTGCCGTTGGCCGATATTCTGACCCCGAATCAGTTCGAGCTGGAGTTCATTACCGGCGGCCCGGTGCAAACGCTGAACCAAGCGCAAAAGGCGGCGGCGACGGCACGCCGGCTCGGGCCGAAGCTATTGCTGCTGACCAGCCTGTCGATTCCGGAAACTCCGGCCGACTCGATTGATATGTTGATTGATTGTGCCGAGGGCTGCTGGCTGGTGTCGACGCCGCGACTCCAATTCGAACGTCTGCCGAGAGGCGCGGGCGATTGTGTCGCCGCCTTGTTCCTGGCGCATTATCTGCGCTGCGGCGATCCGGCGGAGGCCTTGGCCGGCACCGCGGCCGGCATCTTTGCCGTGATGGAGGCAACCCGCGCCGCCGGCACTCGAGAGTTGCGGCTGATCGACGCCCGCGACCAACTGATCACTCCACGCCGCCGCTTCCCGCTTGAACGACTGCGGTGACCGAAGCGCCGCTGGAAGTAAAGTTCTGAAAAAAAATGTCCCGCCCGGACGTTTGCCCATCCGGGCGGGAATTCCCATTCGTTTAATTGACGGTCAAGCCGCGTCGTGGAGTCAGTAAACGCTGAGAGAGAATTTTCCGCACCTGACGCTAACTCATCTTATGAACGAACGGAAACTGCACGACTTTAGTATTAGTGCGGCTCTCTGCGTAACGACTACGCACGGTACTTAGCATTCTTTGATGACACGGCTCACGGCCGAAGCGACCTGTTCATCCGCGATGGCGGGGCCTTCAGAGATATGGCCGATAATGGAGCGGGCAAGCGAGCTTGCAACCTCCGGCATCTCCCGCATGAACCGTTCCCGGGAGGTCGCGATCCTGCGTTCGGCATCGCGAACCTGCCCTTCAATCCGGGCGTCGAACATGGCCAACCGCGCCTTGGTGACGCCGTCAACCTCACGTTGCGACATGGTCACCACGGTCTGGGCATGCTCGCGAGCGCGCAGGACGGAATCCTCGATCGCCTTCATGATCGTGCCCGCTTCGTTGCGCAGAGTTTGCGCCCTGGTGATTTCATAGGCGATTTTCGCGTCTCGGGCTTCCAGCGCGCGAACGACCGCCGGCACCCCTATGCCCTGGATCAGCAAATAGAACGTGCCGAAAATCGTGAACAACCAAAATATCTGGGTAAGGAAGAAGGCAGGGTTAAACTGGGGCAGTCCGCCTTGATGTTCCGCCTCTGCGGCCAGCGCCGGGTCCGTGCCACAAAACAGCAACACCGCCGCGAGAACCGCCAGCACGGTCCGAGTCCGAATTCCCATCGTTTTTTCCTTTATCGAATATCGAACGGCGATAAACTCAGTGCGAGCCCAACGAGTCCTGGATGTAGATCACGGTCAAAAGTGCGAAGACATAAGCCTGAATAAAGGCGACAAATATCTCGAACCCGATCAAAACAACCAGCAACAGCAACGGTAAAATGCCCAGTACATAGCCGATAATACCGAGACCGCCCGCCATCATGATGATAAATCCGGCAAAAACTTTCAGCATGGTGTGCCCGGCCATGATATTGGCAAACAAACGGACCGACAGGCTGACCGGACGAATAAAGTAAGAGATGACTTCCAACGGGATCATCAGCGGCATAAGCGCCATCGGCACGCCCTTGGGCATGAACCGGCTGAAGAAATGAAACCCGTGGCGGATCAATCCGAGTACGGTCACCATCACAAAGACCACGAGCGCCAGTGCGCCGGTAATGATCAAATGCGAGGTAAAGGTAAAGGTATAAGGCACCATGCCGATCAAGTTGCCGAGCAGCAAAAACATGAACAGGGCAAACACGAACGGAATAAAGGGCCGTCCCTCCGGGCCTATATTGCTATGTACGATGCCGGCCACGAACTCATAGGCCACCTCGGCCAATGACTGAAGCCGATCCGGTACCAGCAGCTGACGCCTCATACCGTACAGAACTAACGCTAAGGCGATTCCGGCAGAAAGCAGCATATAAAGCGATGAATTCGTAAAGGAAACATCGCCGCCACTGATGGTCATCGAAAAGATAGGAAATACGTTGAATTGATGAAGCGGGTCCACGATCGACCTCATTCGGTAACGGGCTGGGACGATGGCTTAACCGCCGCTTCTGTCTTGTCGTCAGCCATCTGCCTGGCTGTTCTGTAGACATTACGCACTGCCGCCACGGCTCCAAACGCAAACATGACAAAAGTGCCCAGGGGCCAAGTGCTGAACGAAGCATCGATCGCAGCACCGAAGGCAATGGCGATAAGCGCGGCGGCAATAAGATCGTTTCCTGCCCTGGATGCGAACTGCACCGTGCCTTCCGGCAGGACGAAGCGACGATGGAACCGGCTGCCTTCTTGCGACTTGGCGCGATTGTTGGCGACGGCAAGTCGTCGGTCAAGGTCGTCCAAGGTTAAGAGGCTGTCCGGATCGCTCATCTGTCTAACGTCCTGCGGAAATAGCGTGGATTGTTCGGCGGGCACACTCAACTAAAGATAAAGATGAAGGCGACCAGCAACGCAAACAGCGCCATCGCTTCAGTCAAGGCGAAGGCAAGCCATGTCACCGGCATTAACTTCTTTTCCATGGCCGGCTGGCGTCCGATCGACATGATAAACGCTGCAAATACGACGCCGATACCAATGCCGACACCACCAAGCGCCGAAATTGCGCTACCGGCACCAACGTATCGAAGGTTATGACTTGCCTCGCTCAATGTATGGGTCAATACCCGTAGAGTCTCTGCATCCATTTCGATGGCCTTCCAGCTTGATTTGAAGTCAACAAAAAACACGGCCGTCCGCTCTCTGACAAGAACGCAACGGGTCAGTTATCCAGTAGACGTGGATCAGTTATTCAGTATTCGGTTGTATTCGACAGATCACCGAAACGGAACCACCACCCCTCTTTGCCAATAAGATCGTCATGTCGCGGGTGCAGCTTGCCACTTCGTTTAGTTTTGTTCTTTGGCATCTGCCGCCCCCTTCCTCCCGGCTTATGAGATTACGATTTGATCGAACCGTTGCTGAACCTACGGAAGCCCATTCGGGCTGTCAAGTGGGAAATCAAACTATGTCAAGTCAGAAAACATACGTATAAGTAGTCATACTGGGTGGTGCGATAGCAGCTCCGAGTCGCGGGGTCGGAGAAATCCGCCGCACCCGACCCTTCAGCTTATCTTATTGTGATTGAATAGTTATTTATGACAGGTTGCGCCGGCCCACAACAGCGCCCGCCCTGGCCCGGAGCCGGAGAGCCCCGTTCCGCTGGCGCCGAGCCACACAGACTACGTATCTTTCCGTATCATCCTAGTTACGTATTCATACGTAGTTTTGCTTTTGCGCCTAAGTCAATCAGGCGCGTATCGACTAAGCCAAGCCGTCATTGCGGCGTTTCGGACCGCTCATCGGAGATGCCGGAAACCTGAATTGCTCATTTATAAATTCACTGTATTAGGAGAGCCCCCGGCTACGCGGCCACACTGCGTTTATAAAACCAACTATTAGCACAAGTGTTATTAATTAGTCTCGGTATGTTCGCCAAAATATTATGTTCATGTTTAATCGAGTCGACAGCACATTGCCATGACAAGCAGATTAATTATTGCACACCGTTGCCAGTGGACTCTATAATCCAAGGAATGGCTCGACAACGACAGCCATACTATCTATATCTATTATTGCTCTTAAGGAGTAGTATCATGAAAAAGATGACAAACCGGCCTCTGGTTTGTGAAATTCTTAGCCAGCAGAAGAATCAGGCGCAAAACGCCGTTAAAGCACGAATTGAAAGTTTGAACAAAGAAGTATCCGACCAAAAGGAGAGCGCCACCGAGCGTCTTTGGTGGTCGGAACGCTAACCGCCCGTGGCCCGACTCGGAAAAATGCACTGCGAAAAACGGCCCGAGCAGCGGCGCTTCAGGTTTCCGGGTCGGGAACGCGGCCGGTCAAACGAACAAGCTCCGCCGTGCTGCGGACATGCATTTTTTCCATGACGCGCGCACGGTGAAGCTCGATCGTGCGCGGGCTGATACCCAAATCACCGGCGATCACCTTGTTTGATTTGCCAAGAATGATCAGGTCCATGACGGCACGTTCGCGCGGTGTAAGCGTCGATGACAGCGCCTCGACCTCTTTAATGAGCGCTTTATTTTCGCGCAAGGCGATGCTGCGGTCCAAAGCTTCTCGAAGACTGGAGAATAGACGGCTCGGATCGAACGGCTTTTCGATGAAATCAACCGCCCCGGCCTTAAGCGACTCCACGGCCATCGGAACATCGCCATGCCCGGTAAGAATAATCACCGGCAGTTCGGGACTTCGTTCGCGGATCAGATGAAACAATTGCATGCCGCCCATGCCCGGCAACCGAATATCGACAAGAGCACAGGAAAAAGCCGTGCTTTCCGGCGAATCAATAAATTCTTCGGCGCAAGCATACGCAACGGCACCCCAGCCGGCCGCCGTAATCAAAACTGTCAGGGCATCACGTAAAGCCTCGTCATCATCAATGATGGCAATGACGCGGTGATCAGACTCACTTTCACGCATAACGCCCGGTAATTCCCCGTAAATTCGGTTGCCCGTCACTTTTGCAGTGTCTTAATACATCCCAAACTTCCTTACGTCAATTCACTTAAGGGATCGCGTAAGGGATCGCGGTTTATATCACGAAAGCCGGTCATGAACAGTGGCATTGCGGCGCCCTTGACCGAGCTGTTGCCGGACGGGTAAGAGAGAAGGATGAACCTGTCCATCATTCTTTTGACGAGCGAATTTCCACCGCATGTCGGCGGAATCGCCAGCCATGTCGAGGAACTGTCGCGGTTTCTCGCCCCGCTGGTCGGCTCGGTCACCGTGATAAACCCGGTCGGTCCGTGGTCGGGGATGAGCGGGCACGTGCCGCCGGGGGTAACCGTCCTGCGCCCGTCTTTGCTGAAGTTCCAGCCGGCCTACGACTTCATGTTGCACCGCTGGCTGTCCCGCTTCCTTTCTTCCCGGCCGACCCCCGGTACGCTGCTTCATGTTCACGGAGTCCGGCCGCTCGGCGCCACCCGCGGCTTGCCGGTGCCGACCGTCTTCACCAACCATTCCTCGGGCTTTCTGCGCCGGCGCGAGGCAGCGCCCGCCCGGCAGCGCCGCACCGCCCGCCTGCTCGACCATGTCGGCGCCTTGATTGCTCCCAGTGACGAGTTGGTCGAGGCTGCCCGCAGCTTCGGCTATCGCGGCCCGGCGACCATGATCGCCAACGGGGTCGACCCCGGGCGCTTTCACCCGGCCCCCTCGCCGTTGCGGGCTCAACTCGGCATCGGCGCGGACGAGGTGGTGGTGCTGCTCGCACGCCGGCTGGTTGAAAAGAACGGGGTGATGGGCTTTGCCCAGGCCTTGACCCGGCTGGGGGATTTGCGCTTCCGGGTGCTGATCGCGGGCGACGGTCCCGAGCGCGCCCCGATGAGTGCCGAACTGGCCGCGGCCGGCATGCTCGACCGAGTGATCTTCCTCGGCGCGGTCGCCAATACCGAGATGCCCGCAGTCTATCGTGCCGCCGATGTGGCCGTGCTGCCCTCGCTGGCGGAGGCGACCAGCATCGCCGGGCTGGAGGCGATGGCCTGCGCCTTGCCGCTGGTCGGCACCCGGGTCGGCGGGATTCCCACCATTATCGACGATGAACGCTCCGGGTTGCTGGTGCCGCCGCGCGACCCCGAGGCGCTGGCCGCCGCCCTCGCCGCGTTGATCTGCGATGGCGACCGTAGACGCCGGCTCGGAGCCGCCGCTCGCGAACGGATCGAGCGGGAGTTCTCGTGGCCGATCATCGCTCGCCGCACGCTGGCGGTTTATCAGGATTGCCCGGCCGGGGCGGGGCGCTGATCATGGCGCGGATTCTGGTGATCAAGCATGGCGCGCTCGGCGACATGATCATCGGTTTTGCCGCGTTTCAGGCGATCCGGGCACACCATCCGGGGGCCTCGATTATTCTGCTGACCACCGCGCCTTATGCCGCGCTGGGCCGTCAAATGCCCTGGTTCGACGAGGTCTGGATCGACGAGCGTCCGCGCTGGTGGCAATGCAGTGCGTGGTGGCGGCTGGCGCGTCGGGTTGCCGCGGCCGGCTTCCAGCGGGTTTATGATCTGCAAGGCAACGACCGCACCGCTTTACTGTTTCACTTATTACCGCGTCGGTGCCGCCCGGAATGGTCGGGACCGGTTCGGGGGGCCTCGCATCCCCGCCCGCCGCGCGACGGTAAAAACGAGCATGTGCGCGCCTGGGTGGTGCGTCAACTGGCTTCGGCCGGGATCATGGCGGTGCCTCCGGCTGATCTCGGCTGGCTCGATGGCGCTATCGGCCGGTTTAGCCTGCCCGAAAAGAGTGTCTTAATGGTCCCCGGCTGCTCGCCGGGGCGGCCGGAGAAGCGCTGGCCCGCCGAGCATTATGCCGCATTGGCCGGGCGCCTGCTCAGCCGCGGCCTGACCCCGGTGTTGCTCGGCTCGACCGGAGAAGCGGACCTGACCGCCCGGATTGCCGCGGGACGGCGTGAAATTGTCGATCTGGCCGGGCAAACCACTCCCGGCGATATCGCCGCGCTGGCCCGGCACGCAATCGCCGCGGTCGGTAATGATACCGGGCCGATGCATTTGATTGCGCAAACCGGCTGCCCGACATTGGTATTGTTTTCGAGCGCCTCCAATCCGGCCCGGATTTCTCCGGTCGGTCCGGCGGTGCAAACCCTGCAAAAATCGAAATTAAACGACTTGTCGGTGGAGCAGGTTGAGGCCACCCTTGTTTGCGGGAAGCCGGCTACGAAACTGTAAATATGCTGCTTCAGGAAGGATGGCTCGGATGTTTCGTCCGGATCGGATCATCAAGAAATCACTCTTTATCAATACTCTGCCCGAAGACCTGCTGACTGCGGAGATATCGAGCGAGCGGGCCCGGCGTCTGTTTTCGCGCTATGTGGTGATGGTCGAGCTGGAAAATCACAGCTATTGCAACCGGGTGTGCTGGTTCTGCCCGAATTCTCATATCGACCGCCGCTCGACCAACATTTTGATGAGCGATGTACTGTTCGATAAGGTCATGGCTGATCTGTCCTCGATTAAGTACTCCAGAGATTTGGTTTGGGCCGGCTATCACGAGCCGCTTGCCCATGAATCGATTTTTCCGCGCTTGGCCCGGGCTCGTCAAACTTTACCGGCGGCCAATCTCTGCCTGATCAGCAACGGGGATTATCTGAACCGCGAGATGGTTGCCACCTTGGAACAGGCCGGGCTGAACTTCATGCTAAGCGACCTGTATTTACCGGACGGGCGCGAAGACGACGAAGAAGAGCAGGAAAAAGCGCTGAAGCAATTTGCCAAGCGCACCGGACTGGAGCCGGTAAAAAAGGGGCCGCGCCGCTATGATGTCATCGGCTGTAAATTCAAAATCAACATGAGTATTCCGCATTTCAAGCCGGAGTCGATGTCGACCCGCGGCGGCAGCATGGCAATCGACAAAACAAAAACTTATGATCGGCGCTCGGCCTGCTTTTCGCCGGTGCGCGGCTTTGTCGTCAATTACAACGGCAAATGCATGATTTGTTGTCAAACCCGGTCCGATGTTCCCGAACATGCCGAGGCAATTGCCGGTGATCTGAACGTCGAGGGCTATTCCCTGTTCGACTGTTACCGGGATTTGGGGCCGATTCGCCGAGGTTTGCTGGCTCCCGGCCTTAAAACCGGGCCGTGCCGAAGCTGCGATGTCTCCGACGATGCCCCCGATCTGTTGGCCCGGCGCCCGCTGTTGGCCCGGTTGCTTAAGACCCCAGGCATCCGTGAGAAAATAAATCGGGCCTTCGAGCCGAAACCGAAGGGGCCGGCAATATCGGTCGAGTAAATCCTGCCGATTGAGAAGCGCCCGGCCGTGCTTCGATATTGCCGTGAGCACCGATCCGGTCTATGTCGAAGGGATCGCGCGCTGCGGCGCGGACAGGAAACGAGACGACGCCGGAATGAACAAGAAGCAAACGGTTCGGCAGAGCGGCGCATCGCCGGTCCGCATTCACAGTGCCGAGGATTTCGAAGGCATGCGCCGGGCCGGACGGCTTGCGGCGGAAACGCTGGACTTCATCACGCCCTATGTCCGCCCCGGCGTCACCACCGGCGAACTGGATCGGATGTGCGAGCAATTTATCCGGGATCATGGCGCGATCCCGGCCCCGCTCGGTTATCGCGGCTTTCCCAAGGCAACCTGCATCTCGGTCAACCATGTCGTCTGTCACGGCATCCCAGGCGACAAGCGGTTGCAAAATGGCGACATGCTCAATATCGACGTCACCCCGATCGTCGATAGCTGGTACGGCGATTCAAGCCGGATGTATCTGGCCGGCGATCAGGTCAGCGTCAAAGCGCGCCGGCTGATCGATGTCACCTGGGACGCGATGATGCGGGGCATCCAGGCGGTCCGGCCGGGCGCTACGCTCGGCGATATCGGCCACGCCATCCAAAGCCATGCCGAGAGCAACCGCTTTTCCGTGGTCCGTGATTTTTGCGGGCACGGGCTCGGGCAGGTCTTCCACGAGCCGCCTTCGGTTCTGCATTACGGCAAGCCGGGTGAAGGGCTGGTGCTGGAAGAGGGCATGTTTTTCACGATCGAGCCGATGATCAATGCCGGCCGCTTTGAAACCAAAGTCCTGTCCGACGGCTGGACCGCGGTCACCCGGGACAAGTCGCTGTCGGCCCAGTTCGAACATTCGATCGCGGTCACCGCCGAGGGCTTTGAGATTTTCACCCTGTCGCCACTCGGCTGGACCAAACCGCCCTATCCTGAAACTTAAGGCTTCGTCGTCAGTAACGTATAGGCCGCCGCCGCAAAGTTACTGGAAGCCCTGGTCACACCGCGGGTACCGCGACCCAGCAGGGCCTTGCGGAACAGCGACAGGAACTCGCGTTCCATCATGGTTTCCGGCAGCGCCGTCGCGGTTAGCGCGAACGGTGCGGCGACCGCTAAAATCATCTCATCGCCGAAGGGCGGACCGATCAGCAATTTCGATTGACCGTCACTGCCGTCGCCGATGGTCAGCTTGGTTCCGGCCGGCAACGGCCGCCCCTGCGAGGTGGCGGGGGTATACAGATAGACCGCGTCGCCGCCGGCCTGGAGATAAATCACATAAAGATAAGAGGGGAAGGACGGCATGGTCAGGTCCATGACCAGCGCGGCCCCGGCCTTCAGCGTCGAGGCGCCGCCGCCGCCGCCCCAGTACGAGGTCGTCCGCACCTTCACCGTCAGCCCGTCGGGCCGCTCCAGCGCGGGAGCGAAGGTGCCGCGCACCTCGCATTGCGGCCAGGGCATCACGGCAACTTCGAAACCGGTGCCCGGCCCGACCAACTCACGCACACGCGCGGCCAACCGGTCGCGATCACCGGCCTGACCGACCACACCCCGCACGGTCAATCGCTCACCGGCCGTCCGCTCGGCTTTCAACACCGAACAGGGCACATCGTCCAACAATGCCTTGATCTGCGAAGGCTCCGCCCCGGGGGCCGGGGCCGGTCGTGGCAAGACGGGAACCGGGGCAGGCGTCCACGGGGCCGGTGCGGGCGCCGGGGTCGGCTTGACTTGAGGCGGCGCGGGAGGACGGGGCGCCGGAGCGGGACGGGGCGCGGGCTCGGGTTCGGGGGACGCGCCATTGACCTGCATCACATAGGCCGAGCGCGTGCGTGCCGCAAACGTATCGTAATCAACCCAGCCGTAACCGTTATTGCCCCATTTCCGGCCCCAGGAGTTAAACAGTTTGAACGCGCTGCGCCGATCATCATAGCCCGCAACGACCATGGCATGGCCACCGCCATCCTTATTGTCGTCGGAGAATATGTCCTCGCCGCGCAGCTTGTGGAATTCATCATTGACCTGCATCCCGATCACCACCGGGTTGCCGGCATAGAGCTGGCCCTTGATGTCGTCGATGCGCTTGGGTTCGAGTCGTTTCCAATCTTTGATCCGGTAGGGGCGCGCTTGGCTGGCAAGCTCGGGCTCGGGCAAGCGCGAGCACTCTTTCGGATTATAGGGAAAGCTCGCCAAGGGCACCGTGCCGACTCGCTTCATCAGATTAAGCGCATCGGGGATGTAGGTTCCAACATCGCAATTCTTATTGCGCTCTTTGATCTGATTATACACGTATGACGGGCTAAACGAGGGAGCGGCTCCCGATCCTTCATGCAGCTTGTTCTCGTAATAGCCGCGCAAACCATAGCTGGCAGCCCAGGCGACGCAGGAGCTTTGCGAGCCCTGCGAACCGACCGGCGGCATATCCTTGGACAGATCGACCGACGGCGGCAGAAAGGCGCGATAAAGGCCGATCGCGGGAAAGCTGCGATACACCGCTTCCGACTCGAACTCCAGGCCGGTACCGACGGCCGGAACCTCGTCGTCGTCGGAAATAACCTCGGCCCGAACGCTCGGTACCGACAGGGACAGGAGGAGGACAAGCAGAACGAAGGGAAAATACGGCATGGGCTCGGCTCTCTCGCAACGATTTCCGATAGAATGGCAGGGGTTTCACGTCGGGGCAACTTCTCCTTGAGCCATAACTTCGCTATGCTGGGAGAAACCCGAACAACGGAGCAAGGGCAATGGTCACGGGCGTGCGGGCATTGATCACGGCGATGCTTCTGGTGGCTGCGGCGGGGCCGGCTTTGATCGGGGACGCCCGGGCACAGGAAAACCGCGGCGTCCAAAGACTGCCGGCTGTCGGTGATGCGGCCCCGGTATCGGCTGTCCAACCGGCCGAGCGCCGGGTCGCGCTGGTGATCGGCAACGGCGCCTATCGCAACGCCACGCCCTTACCCAATCCGCCCAATGATGCAAAGACGATTGCTGAAATCGTGCAGGACGCCGGCTTTGAATTGGTTGGCGGCAAGGCGCAACTCGACCTTGACCGCGCCGCGACCGAGAAGGTCATTCGCACCTTCGGCCAAATGCTGCGCGGCGGCGCGATCGGTTTGTTTTACTACGCCGGCCACGGTCTCCAGATTTCCGGAGTTAATTATCTGGTTCCGATCAGCGCCGAACTCGGCAGCGAAGCCGACGTTAAATATGAACTGGTGGACGTCAATTTTATTCTCGACGAGATGCTTCATGCCGGCAACCGGCTCAACATGGTTTTGCTCGATGCCTGCCGGAATAACCCGTTCGGCGGACGGGGCATGCGCTCGGTCTCCAGCGGTCTGGCGCAGATGCAGGCGCCGAGCGGAACCGTGATCAGCTACGCCACGCAGCCCGGCAATGTCGCGGCCGACGGCACCGGCGGCGGCAATAGCCCCTATACCACCGCGCTCGCCGAGTCGATCCGCACTCCGGGGCGAAGCGTGTTCGAGGTGTTCAACGATGTCGGCATCGCGGTCAAGAAAAAGACCGGCGGCACGCAGCAACCCTGGCTGGCGACGTCGCCGATTGAGGGTCAGTTCTATTTCAAACCGGCCGCGACCCCGGTGGCGGTGGCCAGCGTCGCTCCGCCCTCGCCCGCGGCCGCACCCGTTCAGGCCATGATGTCGGCCGACAAGGAAGCGCTCTATTGGGAGACCATCAAGGATTCGCGTAACCCGGCTTACTACCGCGCCTATCTGGAGCAATTCCCGACCGGCGTTTTTGCCGGCCTGGCCCGCGCCAAGCTTGCCGCGATTCCCGCTTCCGCGCCTCCTCCGGCGCCCGCTTCGACTTCGACACCGGTTCCCGCTCGGGTTGCGACGACGCCCCCGCCCGCTCCGCCTCAACCCGCCTCAGTGGCAAGCTCGCCCTGGGGCAAGGTCGCCGCCGCGGTTGCGCCCCAAGCGCCGCCGCGATCGGCCCGAACCGTCGCATTTAATGCCGACAAGGTGCCTTATCTTTCCGAGCAGCAGCGGACAAAGCTCGACGGCTATCAAAACGGCGCCTCCCCCAAAGCCCTGGCGATCGGCGACCGCGGTGCCTTCGCCTTCCTGAACAACAGCAATGGCGAAATGACCGAAGACGACGCCCGCCGTCGTGTGCTGGAGCGTTGCGAGTATTATAATAAATCAGCCTGTGTGCTTTACTCGGTCAATGGCATCGTACTTCAGCCCGAGACCTCTACTCCAAATCCGACCCCGGCCCCGATCCAAAAAAACGGCCATTTCGATCCGGCCACCGTGCCCTTTATTACTCAAAGCTCACGCGATACTAAAATGCCGGCGTTTGCAAGCGGCCGCGAGCATAAAGCACTGGCAATTCATCCCTCGGGCGCTTGGGCCTCGGTGACCGCACGTCCTTCCGTCGAAGCCGCCCGCGAGGCCGCTCTTCAGAACTGCACCAAACACCGGGAAGATGGCTGCATTATCTATGCGGTCGATGACGAGGTGGTTTTCGACCGCGACACCCCTCCGCCCGAACCCGCGGAAAGGGGCATTTGGGGCCGCCGCTCGCCGCTGACGAAGTAGGGCGGATCTCCAAAGGACGTATCTCCGGGAATTGTGACGAGCGGGGCGCAGCCTGTTACGGTGCGGTTGCCGGCGGTGAATGGACCCCGCCGCGCAACCCCAGGAGGAGACCCGGCATGCCAACCTGCCGCTTCTCCTTCAGGCTTACGGTCACGTTCTTGCGGGTTACGATCCGCCTGACCATCGACCGGACCTGAGGGCGGACGGGGAGAGTTCACAGCTCTCCCCGACTGCCTGATAGACAAAATTTGCGCCCGTTAAGCTCTCCTGTCAACGAAGATAATGGCTTACCCGGTCGCTCCGCCATGCGCCGCCGACCAGCCGACCGGATCGTTCAGGAAGCTTTCGACCTCGCGTAAAGTTTCGGGGTCGAAATAACCGTGACGCTTGGCCGCGGCCAGTACATCCCACCACGTCGCGAGTGCATGCAGGTTAACCCCCAGCTCCGCCATGATCAGCTTGCTTTGCGGGAAGATGCCATAGTGAAAGACGACGAAAGCGTCGGTCACCACCTGCCCCGCCTCGCGCAGCCCGTTAACAAAGCTGGCCTTGCTCTTGCCGTCGGTGGCCAGATCTTCGACCAGCAGCGTCCGCGCCCCGTCGGCGAGCACGCCCTCGATCCGGGCATCGCGACCGAACCCCTTGGGCTTCTTGCGGATATACTGCATGGGCAGCGCCAGCCGATCGGCGATCCAGGCGGCGAACGGAATGCCGGCGGTTTCGCCGCCCGCCACCACATCGACCGCCTCGAAACCGACATTACGCTCGATGGTTTGAACCGCAAAGTCGATGATGGCGCGGCGGGCGCGCGGAAAAGCGATGATCCGCCGGCAATCGACATAAACCGGGCTGGCCCAGCCCGACGTAAATTTATAGGGCGTGGCCGCGTTGAAATGCACGGCCTTGATCTCAATCAGCAGTTTGGCGGTCAATGCGGCAACGTCGGTCATGGGATATCCGCTTGTTGGATGGAAATTCAAGGCTGGTCGATCAGTCGCCAGGCCACGGTTTCACCGGCCCGGAACGGCATCACGCCGGCGATCTCGGCGGGCATGGTCCGGGGGTTCCGCTCCAGTGTCACGCGGTCCTCGTTCGGCGCCAGCCGGTAAAAGCGCGGTCCGTTAAGGCTGGCGAACGCCTCCAGCCGATCGAGCGCGCCCGCCAAGTCGAACGCCTCGGCATACAGCTCGATTGCGGCCGGAGCGGTGAAAATCCCGGCACAGCCGCACGCCGATTCCTTGGCCCCGACCGGATGAGGCGCCGAATCGGTCCCGAGAAAGAATCCCGGTTCGCCCGAAGTCGCGGCTTCGACCAGCGCCAACCTGTGACGCTCACGCTTGACCACCGGCAGGCAATAGGCATGCGGCCGGAGCCCGCCGACAAACAGCGCATTCCGATTGATCAGCAGATGATGAGCGGTGACGGTGGCGCCAAGCCGACCGCTGCCGGCATGCGCGCGAACGAAAGCAACGGCCTCGGCCGTGGTGACATGCTCGAACACCACGCGCAAGGCGGGGAAATCTCTTAACAGCGGTTCCAATACCCGCTCGATAAACACCGCCTCGCGATCAAAGATATCCACAGCGGGGTCGGTGACTTCCCCATGAACCAGAAACGGCATGCCCAGGACTTGCAGGCGCTCCAGCAACGGCCGCAGCCGGCGCAAATCGGTCACGCCGTGATCGCTGTTGGTGGTGGCCCCGGCCGGGTACAGCTTGACCGCCGCGAACACGCCTTCCTGCCACCCGCGCTCGACCGCGTCGGGGTCGGTGTTGTCGGTGGCATAGCAGGTCATCAAGGGCTGAAAGCGCGAGCCCGGGGGCACCAGCGCTAAAATGCGGTCGCGATAAGCCACGGCAGCGGCGACATCGGTCACCGGCGGGCGCAGATTGGGCATGATCACCGCCCGCCCGAAGCGCTCAAGCGTTGGCGGCAGCACCGCGCGCAGCATGTCGCCATCGCGCAAATGCAGGTGCCAGTCGTCGGGACGGCGGAGGGTGATTCGATCACGGCGGGTCATGAGCCTGATCCTGCACCGAGAGAGGCCCGGCGTGCAAGCGGTGTGTAACCGCTCGAAATATGGTGCCTTCGGGCCACGGTTGCGAGACGACATGGTGTCCTTCGGTCCGGACGTTCTTGTCGAAAGGCGCTTCCGTCCCGTAGAGTGCCCGAACCATGGTGAACTTTTATCATAAGCTGTTGGCCCGCGGGCTGTGGCGAGGGACCGGTGGCCTGATCAAAAGGTTGACGAGACCGGTGCCCGCCCCCGGCGAAGCGGGGGGTACGGAACCTCCTTCAGCCGCACCGGTCGTGCGGGCGTTGGCGCGCGCCAATTTCTTTGCCATTGCCGCAGTCATGCTTTTGCTGCTGACCGCGGGTGGTTTGGCACTTTGGTCGTCCTATCGCGGCAGCCTGCATGAAGCGCAGACCCGGGCGGCCGGCACCGGCGCCATTCTGGCCGAGCAAATCGAACTGTCGCTGGTCGGAGTCGATAATCTGCTTCAAGGGCTGGCCGACCGACTGGCGACCGGCGCACTTAGCGGCAAGGCTCTCACCGCCTGGCTGGCCCGGCGCGGCAGCGATATCGGCATGGTCCGCAATCTGACCGTGGTTGCGCTTGACGGTAAGGTTCTGGCCGATTCGCGCGCCGAGCGTAGCGGGCCGACCGGAAATGTTGCCGCCTACGCATTTTTCCGGGCCCATCTTAATCAGGATGATGGCGGACTCTACATCGGTCCGCCGGTACGCGGGCCGATTGACGGGCAATGGATAGTACCGGTTTCGCGCGCGGTGCGCAGTGCCGACGGCGTGCTGAAGGCGGTGGTGGCGGCGGCGCTCGATCCCGAATATTTTCAAAAGCTCTTCCACGCGATCAATGTCGATGGCCGTCTGTGGGGCGTGCTGACCAAAGATGATGGCGCTTTACTGGTGCCGTTTCCCTTTAATGCCCGGCTGATCGAAACCCCGATTGCCGGCTATCCCTGGTTCGTTTCGCATCTTCATGAAAGCCGCAAGGCCATTCTGCGCATCCGCACGCCCGACGGCATCGACCGGCTGGTGGTTCATCGCGCGCTCGGGCGTTGGCCGCTGATCGTCGCCATCGGCCTTGCCACCGACGACGTGCTGACCCCGTTTTTTGCCGAAGCCCGGTTATGGGCGCTGGGATTGGCCGCGGCGTTCGGGCTGATCATTATCGGGGCCCGCTATCATCTGCATCAAACCCGACGCATTGCCGAGCAGGCGGGCGCGCTGGCCAGCTCGGCCGGTGAATTGCACTATCGCAATCTGCTGCTCGATGCCCAGCTTCAGATGTCGCCCGACGGGATTCTGGTCGTGGATGCCGGCGGCCACATTCAATCCTGGAATCAGCGTTTTGCCGAAATCTGGCGGCTCTCTCCGGATTTGCTGGTGGAGAACGACCGCGATCTGGCGCTGGAGCTGGCGCTCGATCAACTTGTTGACCCGAATGCCTTTCTAACCCGGGTCGGACAGTTGTTCCGCAATCTGGCGGAGGAGGATGCGGGCGGCGAGCTGCATTTTAAGGACGGCCGGATCGTCGAGCGCTTTTCGCGCGGCCTCAGCGATACCAGCGGCCGGGTTTCCGGCCGGATCTGGTTCTTCCGCGATGTTACCCTGTCACGGCGCGCCGCCGAAACCGCGCGTAAGCTGGCCGCGATCGTCAATTCCTCGGGCGATGCCATCATCGGCAAGACCGTGGGCGGATTGATCGAAAGCTGGAACGCCGCCGCCGAGCTGACCTTCGGCTATACCGCCGAGCAAGTGATCGGTCAGCCGCTGCAAATGCTGTTCCCGCCCGAACAGGTCGACACCATTGGCGAACGGCTGGCGGCGGCGGGACGGGGCGCCCGCATCGCTCATCTTGAAACGGTCGGCCGCCATGCTTCGGGCTCGGATATTCATCTGTCGGTGACGATTTCTCCGATCCGCGACGAGGACGGGACGGTTACCGGGCTTTCAACCATCGCGCGCGATATCGGCCGGCGCAAACGCGCTGAAACCGCGCTGCGCGAGCGTGAACAGCGCAACCGCGTGGTGCTGGAAGCCCTATCCGAAGGCGTGCTGCTTTATGACGCCGAGGGCGTGATCGTAGCGGCGAACTCGGCGGCCCACCACATTCTCGGCCGACTGCTTGATCGTCCGGCGCTGGTCGCGGGCGAAACCTTGGATGTGCTCGGCTCGCTGGCTTTCGGAGCCGACGGTACCCCGGTGACGCACGCCGATCAACCGGCCGAAATTGCCCGCACCACCGGCTCGCCCGTGCTTGACGTGGTGATCGGACTGCGTCGGCCGGAAGAGCCGGCCTCTTCAACCATCTGGTTGCTGGTCAATGCTCAGCCGATCGGCAACGAAAACGGTGAAGTTGACGGGGTGGTGGTCAGCCTGCTCGACATCACCACCCGCAAGCGGGCCGAAGAGGAATTGCGGGAAAGCGAACGCAACTTCCGCCGCACTTTCGATGAATCGCCGATCGGTGCGGCGATGGTCTCACTCGATAACCGGTTTTTGCGGGTCAATGCCGAGCTGTGCCGGATTATCGGGGGCGAGCCGAATGATTTACTTGGTCTGCGCACGTCCGATATTGCGCTGGATGGTTATAGCGATACCGAGGCCGAGCTGTCCCGTCAACTGGTCGACGGCGAGGTCGCCTATTATCAAATCGACAAGCAATGCCGGCGCAAGGACGGCACCGAGATCTGGCTGCATTTCTCGGTGCGGGTGATCCGGGACGCCGCCGGGCAGCCGGGCTACTTCCTGCCGATGATCGAGGACATCACCGAGCGCAAACTGGCCGAAGAGCGGCTGGCCCGCAGCGAGGCCGAAGCGCGCGCCGCCAAAACCACGGCCGACCTGGCCAACCGAGCCAAGTCGGAATTCCTCGCCACCATGAGCCACGAATTGCGCTCACCGCTGAATGCCATTCTGGGCTTTGCCGAAATCCTCACCCTGGAAATGTTCGGGCCGCTCGGCTCGCCGCGCTATCTCGGTTACGCCAAGGATATTCACGATAGCGGCCATCTGTTACTATCGGTTATCGGTGATATTCTCGATTTATCGAAGGTTGAAGCGGGCAAGCTGGAACTGCACGAGGAAAACGTCAATATCGATGCCACGATCGCCAGCGCAATGCGGCTGGTTCATACCCGGGCTCATGACCATGGACTTGCGCTGATCTCCGAAATAGCGCCGGGACTGCCGCGGCTATTGGCCGATGGCCGACTGATTACCCAGATGGTGGTCAATCTATTATCAAACGCGATTAAATTTACGCCGCGTGCCGGCCGGGTAACGGTCAAGGCCACGCTGGTTTATGGCGGAGTCGGCGGTTTAGTGCTGTCGGTTACCGATACCGGCATCGGCATCGCACCCGAAGACTTGCCCAAAGTGCTGGCGCCGTTCGAACAAGTTGACAATCACTTGACTCGGACCCAGACCGGCACCGGGCTTGGGCTACCGCTGGTGAAGTCGCTGATCGAATTACATGGCGGGATATTCGGGATCGAAAGCGAAGTCCAACACGGCACCACCATTACCCTGACCTTTCCGCCCGAAAGATTGCGACTAGGCCGAAGTTGAAAAAAGCGCGCCGAGACCTACCGTCATTCGCGCCTTCTTCCTTCGTCACCCCCGCCTTCTTCATTCGTCACCCTTGCCTTCTTCCTTCGTCACCCCCGCGAAAGCGGGGGTCCAGGGCAACACGTGCTGGATTCCCGCTTTCGCGGGAATGACGGAAGGGAAGAGGGGGAATGACGGAAGAGGGCAAGCTATTGATTTTGTTCTTTGTCACCCTTGCCTTCTTCCTTCGTCACCCTTGCCATCTTTCTTCATCACCCCCGCCTTCTTCATTCGTCACCCCCGCGAAAGCGGGGGTCCAGGGCAACACGTGCTGGATTCCCGCTTTCGCGGGAATGACGGAAGGGAAGAGGGGGAATGACGGAAGGGAAGAGGGGGAATGACGGAAGAGGGCGTGCGGGAATGACGGAAGAGGGCGTGCGGGAATGACGGAAGAGGGCAAGCGGGAATGACGGAAGAGGGCAAGCTATTGATTTTGTTCTTTGTCACCCTTGCCATTTTCTTCGTCACCCTTGCCATTTTCTTCGTCACCCCCGCCTTCTTCATTCGTCACCCCCGCGAAAGCGGGGGTCCAGGGC
>JBAWVF010000060.1:0-21625 GCA_037147415.1 Rhodospirillaceae bacterium
CTTTTGCGGACGCACCTTTACTTCCCGTAAGTTCCGAAGAATCAAAAGCACGGCCGTAAAGTTTACCTCCGACTCCGAATTCTTCGCCCGAAGTCAGCACATCCGGACTGAACTGCCCTTCAGTCGCGACCAGAACGGAGAAACTCTCGGGCAGTGGTTGCAGGCGTTGAGCGCCAAACGTTAATTTGGTAAAGTCCGGCTGAGCCAAGGCCCGACTTTGCCCGCCCTTATTGGCATTGGTGGCGTTAATGATGTCCAAGCCACGGTTAAGGCCGAACTGAAACAGATTGCTGCCCTGCCAACCATCGGCAATATCATAACTCACGCTTCCAGTAATAAAGCGAACGCGATCATCAGAAAGCTGCTCTCCCAGCATATTGGTGCGACTATCTTTATAAGTCATCTCAAGATTAAGGCGCAAAGTTTCAGAACGACTGCGAATTATCGGGTTTGATACTCCGGCATGCAAAGTCGTTCCTTGGCTTTTTATCCAAAATTGTCGAACGGTATCACCGGGAATAGACCAGTTCTTACGAATACCGACGACGACACTGGTGCCATCCAAGCCGATTTGTTCCGTATGGGACACGTCAATGTAGCGTAATTCATCGATATGGGGCGTGATCGTGCCGCTGACCGTTGTTTGATCGAACTGCCCGAGAAGATCGTTAATACTGACATCGCCGCCAATTTGGTGCGGGCCGACTGACCGGGTGCCGCGATTATCCAGGGATAAGCCGGCGGAGATCGGATTGCGCTCCAGTATCACCAGTAAATTGGAGCCGACCGTATCGCCCTCGGCCGGTTGAATCACGGTGCGGACCTTCAGTCCCGGCAAGTCGTCCATCAACATCGCGTAGCGCTCCAGCACCGAGGCCCGCAGCGGGCGCGAGGCCGTCAGCTTCTGTGCGTAATCCTGAAGAATTCCAAACCGATCCGTGACGTCTCCTTGAAAAATGACTTTGTTGAAATAGCCCTCGACGATTAAAAGTCGTGCATTGCCGCCGCTGATTTCTTGTGCCGGGATCAATGCCAGTGACAGAACATAACCGGCATTGCGATATTTTACCGTAATCGCATCTCGAATTTTATACAAATCAAGTAAAGTGATTTCCTTACCAAGTCGCTCCCGGTAAAGAGCCTCAATCTCTTCGCGCGGGAAAATAGTGCCGCCATCGATTTCCAGCTTGGACAACACAAACTTGATCGCCCCCGCTTTTTCGGGCGGCGGTGCTTGCTCCGGCGCAGGCAACTTGATCGGTGGGCGCGATTGCGGCACCACCGGTTTTTCAAAGCGCTGTTCAATGCGGCTCGGATCAAGCGAGCCTGGGAGTTGCTGGGCTATGGCCGGAAGAGCGCCGACCCAGAGAGCCAACACGAAAGCACCACCAAGGGCGGCCCATACAAAATGTTTGTGCTGTTCATGCATGCGATTGAGTCCGATAATTCGAAATCCGCCCTGAATCTTTTAACATCATTTAGGCGAATCGCAGGCACGTCAACACCAAACTATGAATATTGTGTCTCAATCTTTTTGATATGTATCAGATAAACAACATTCAGCATCGAACACGGTGCCGCCAATCTCATTTTTCAAACCAGGGACAAAAGCCCTAAAATGACCAAGCCCCCCTACTGGGGTGACGGCGCATATCCGCAAGAACGTCCTCGATCAAATCGCCCCGGGAGCCGAAGCGCCGCCGGCTAGTCGTGAGCTGCCCCGCGTCGGTGCCCATCGTCTCGGCTAGCCGGTGTGCGAGCAGCGGCGCCAGATCCGGAAACGTTTTAAGCAGACGTCCGACCAACGGCAGATCGAAGACCACAAGCTGAACGGCGGTGCGGCAGCGAGTGGTCTCGCCGTAGCCTTCGGACAGCAGCAATGCCCGGGCGTCAACCAGGGAAGCCTGGCCCCATGAGACGCAGGACGGCCTTGGTCCGGCGGCCCTGGGCGCGCGTGTTTTCTGCCTGGGCCAGCCCTTCGAGCAAAAGATAAAACGCTTCCGCCACCTCGCCGCTTGACACGTCAGGCTGATCTGGTCAGTTTTCTTCACGGGCTGACAACGGTTGTGCTGAGGTTAAGAAATCATTTGGATTAGGTGAAAGTATTTATGCCATTTGGCAGATGCGCCATTACGCCCGTTAAGGTAGCTTGCTAAATGTCCGCGGATTAAACCTCGGCATCCAGATAGGGAGAAGTGCTGATGGGCACGAAGGGAAAAGATGGTGGTTTAGGACGAGAGCTGAGTTTGGACGAGCTTGAAGGTCTTGCCGGTGGCCAGACTCAGAGCCAGACCCAAACGCCACAGGACCAACCGCTTGATCCGGCCGCCGGCGGGCTCCCGCCGCCGCCGCCAAACGCACCACCCCCGCCGCCGCCCGGCGGTGATCCCGGCTATCATCCGCCGCCCGGTGGTGACCCGAACCAACTACCGCCGCCCGGTGGTGATCCCGGCTATCATCCGCCGCCCGGTGGTGACCCGAACCAACTACCGCCGCCCCCGATCGGTGGTGAACCACCTCCGCCTCCGGGTATGGGGCATGTCCCACCGCCGAACCCGGCCGGCTTTGTTAACGACTTCATCAAGCCGTTGTTCGATCAGCACGCGGACGGCACCGGGTTGAACTATAACCAGAACGGCGGCCCCAGCACCTGGACTTTGCCTGCCGGGGTCATTGTGGATCAGGCGACGAACAGTTTTATCGTGCCGCATGATGCGGTTAAGGCCGATTCGTGGTTGCCGCCGGAAGCCAAGCCAAATCCCGATGGTTCTTTCACCATCAATTCTTGGCCGATCGTCAGCCCCCCGATCGTCAATGCGAACGGTACCGTTACTTTGACGGTTGATATCGGTCCGGCACCGCCTCCGGGCCAGCCGATGCAGCCGCCTCCGCCACCCCCGCCGCCGAAGCCGTAATCGGCGAGAGGATGTAGTCGACGCTTGCAAGGGCGGCATCTCTCTCGGGAGATGCCGCCCTTCGGCGTTTTCTATACGATAAGCCGGCTGAAGCTGCCGCCGCGGGCGGACAGGCGCTCGAAGGTGCCCGATTCGACGACCCGTCCTTTTTCCAGGACGAAGATCATGTCGGCATCGCGAATCGTACTGAGACGATGGGCGATGATGATGCGGGTGGCCGCGATCCGACGCAGATTCTCGCTGATCACGGCCTGACTGAGGGTGTCGAGCGAGCTGGTCGCTTCGTCGAACATCAGAATGGCCGGCTTGCCGACCACGGCGCGGGCGATCATCAGGCGCTGCATTTGCCCGCCCGAAAGTGCTGCCGTACCTTCGGTCAGCACGGTATGCATGCCCATCGGCATGGCCCGGATATCGGCCTCAAGCCCGGCAATGCGGGCGGCTTCCCAGGCGTCCTCGAGGGAAAGCCCGTCGCCGCCGACGATATTTTCGTAAAGCGAGCCGGGGACCAGCCGTCCATTTTGCAGCACGACCCCGATCTGCCGCCGCACCGCGCGCCGCGACAGCATGCGCAAGTCCTGGCGGTCATAGAAGATCGAGCCGGCCCACGGATTCTCCCAACCAAGCAGCAACCGCATCAAGGTCGACTTGCCGCACCCCGAAGGCCCGACGATGGCGACGAACTGTCCGGGCTCGGCCTCGAGCGACACCCCGCGCAGCACCGGTTCCTGCTGTTCACCATAGCCGAAAACGACGTTATTGACCTCGACAGCGCCGCTGAGCTGGCGCGGGTCGGCCAGCCCCTCGTCGGTCTGCGGCACCGCTTTCAGAATCGGTTGCGCCCGGGCGGCCTGGGGCATCAAATTGGCGATGCCGAGCGCCATCGTGGCCATGGTGGCCGAACAGCGCTGATAGACGGTAAAAGCGGCGATAAAGCCGAGAAAACTGCCGACAGCCAGATCAGGATTGGGCCAATAGATCACGGCTGTGAACATCAGGGCCAATGTCAGGACTTCGAATCCGGCGATAAAGATGCCGAAATTGATTCCAACCTGCTGAGCTGCGATCGAGCGGCGGCGCATTTCGGCAAAGGTTTCGGCCCAGCGGGTGTAAGCCCGGCTTTCCGCGCCCGCCAGCCGCAGTTTTCCGACACAACTCACCAGCTCGGTGACCATGGTCGATAAATCGGCCGCGACCTGTTCCCCTTCGAAAATCGCCTTCTTCTGGAAGTGGATCGCAATCGCGGTCGCCGCCGCCAGCACCAGCGTCAATCCAAGCGCGATCAGAGCCGCCGCCGGAATCCAAAGCGCCATCATCGCAAGGTTGAAAATCAGCATGATACCGCTGTTGAAGACACTGACAGCGATTGTGGCCAGCGCGCGACTCAACCCTTCAATCGATTGCGCGCGCAGATTGATATCTCCGGGCGACATCGAGGCAAAAAAACCGTGCGGCAGGCGCAGCACCCGATCCCAGACCGCCGCCAATATCGTGCCCGACAGGCGCCCCTGGACACGAAGCGAGGCGATCTCGACGGTAATCTGAAATACCGTTGACATGATCGCCAGCACGATCAGCCCCAGGCCGACTTCAAGCAGCTTATCCGAATAGTGGCCGGGCACAATGGTATTGAAGATAAGCCCG
Source organism: Rhodospirillaceae bacterium (assembly GCA_037147415.1). Taxonomy (GTDB): domain Bacteria; phylum Pseudomonadota; class Alphaproteobacteria; order Azospirillales; family Azospirillaceae; genus BOG-933. The sequence continues at coordinate 4,560 of JBAWVF010000060.1, forward strand.
GTGGCAACCGGGACCGCAAGTCCGATCAGAGTCACAGCTAAACTGGCGACGACAATGAAGACAATGTCGGGTCCGCATTGCCGCAAACCGAGCGCCAGAACATCCGATATGCCGATCGGTTGACCGGGCAGAGGCGCATAACACATATCGGCGGTCGGATGCAGACGGCCCGCAAGTTTCTCATCGATCGGCCGCGCCTGTTCTCCGGCCAGGATCAAAGAATATCCACCGCGCAAACCGTCGAACACCAGGGCGACCGGCAACCGCTCATCGTCGAGATAGCCGACCAGCGGCCCGGTGTCTTCCCGCCACCAGCGGCCGCGCAGCCTGATCCGCCGCCGTCGGAAACCCGTGGCAACCGCCAACTCTGCCAACGTCAACGGGTCCGTAGCGCGCCGATTATGGTTCTTCTTGAACGGCACGCCGAGCCGCGCACAGACCACGGCACAGGCTTCGTAAAGCGCAAGCTCCAGATCGACCGCATCATCGGCGCCAGCTGGCGGCCGGTCAACCAAAGCAACCAGCCCGCTTAAGACCCGGCGCATGGTCGCGGCACTGCCGCTCCGGCGGCGCGCCAGCCGCCGTTGTTCGGCATCGGCTTCTTCGGTGCGCCGTTCGCCCAGCAAGCGAAGGGCGGCTGCGGTGAAGGCGGTGACGCCCGGACCCGCCACGGCCGGTTGCGCCACGGCCTCGACTTGGCAGTTCGAGCCGGCCTCCAGCCAGACCCGTCTTGAGACCGGCACCGGAGCCTCGCCCGGCGCCACGCCGCCGCGCAAGGTAGCCGTTCCCGAAGTCACGCAACACCAGGCGATACCGCTTTCGGCCCGGACCCGCTCCCCCGGTTTCAGGTCGAGCACCGCCCCCGGCGTGAGCAGCCGCCCCGGTCCCTTTTCGGGTGGCAGATCGCGCGCCAGCCCGTCCTCAAGCGCACCAAGCCAGCCGGTCACCGCCGCCGCCAAGGTCTCTTCCAGCGGAACCGGACTCACGGTGGCCCCGCCCGCAAGATCGGCAATCAAACGGACGCCGCCATCGTCGGCAGCGGCGCCGAACAACAGCGCGCCCGGCGGCAGGGTCGCGACATGGCGGAACGGTGCTTCACCCCCGGCCCCGGCCAGGAAAAGCTCGACATTCGCTCCGGCCGTTAACAGGATGGTGCCGCTATCCTCAAGAGTCAGTCGGGCGCCCGGCAAAGCGAGATCACGCGAAAGATCGTCGGGCATATCAAGACGCCTCGAGCATGGTGCGGAATAGACCGGGCGCGGCGGCAAGGTCCGGGAAAGAGCCGTTCTGAACGATTCGCCCGCGCTCCAGAACGATTATGCGGTCGCACAGCCGGAGCGGACGCAAGCGGTGGGCGATGATAAACAAGGAACAGCCCCGGCACCGCAGCCGGTTCATGATCTTTTCCTCCACCACCGCGTCGAGCGCGCTGGTGGCTTCGTCGAGCACCAGGATCGAGGGGTTGCCGGCCAGCGCACGCGCGATCTCCAGCCGCTGAAGCTCGCCGCCGCTGAAATTCCGCCCGCCCGGCAGCACCGGAGACTCATAGGCATTCGGACGGCGGGCAATTTCGTCGTGAATGCCGGCGTCCTGTGCCGCGCGGACCATCGTCTCGTCGGAAAGCGTGGCGTCCCAGAGCGAAATATTATCGCGGACCGAGCCTTCGAAAAACGAAATCTCCTGATCGACGAAGGCCATGCTGCGGCGCAGCACCTCCTGCGGAATCTCGGGCAGCGGCCGATTATCGAAGCGAATTTCGCCCTGCCACGGCCGATGCAGACCGGCCAACAGGCGCCCGACCGTCGATTTACCGCTGCCACTGCTGCCGACCAGGGCGACCCGCTCGCCCGGTCGCACCCGGAGCGAAAACCCCTCCAGCATTGGCGGCGACAGCGGCGCATAACCGAACGTCACATCGTCGAAGGCGATTGATCCGGTCAGGGCCGGCTCGGCGGACACGGTGTCCGGGCGCGATGCAACGATCGGGTCGAGCGGTTGGGCCAGCACATCGTCGAGCCGCTCGACGAAACCTTGAACCTCCTGCATCTGGCTGCCAAGTCGAACCAGATTATTGACCGGTGCGTAAAAGATCGACATCAGCGCTTGATAGGCCAGCAGCATGCCGATTGTCATGCCGCCGACCATCACCTCATGACCGCCGATCACCAGGATCAAGGCAAGGCTGGCCGAGCCGAGAAATGCCGGCAGGGCGGTGAGCAGCAACCTCTGGCGCGATAAATCCTGGTCGGCATTGACCACCCGGGCCTGATACCCGGCCAGCCGCTCGAAAAAGACGTTGTCGGCACCGCGCAGCCGCAGATCGTCGATCATCTGCAAGCCCTGAATCCCGGCGGCGACCATCCGGCCGCGATGCAGCAGAGCACTGCGCGAAGCATCCTGCAACCGACGCAGGATTGTCCGCAGCACGACGGCATTGATCAGGGTCATCAGCACCGCGATTCCCGTCAGCAGCGTGCTGTACTGAGCCATAACCAGCGCGTAGACGAAAACGGTCGCACTGCCCAACACCGTGGTTGCCAGATCGCTCGACGCAATACGGGCGACCCGGTCGTTGAGATCGACCCGGCCGGCGACCTCGCCGGCATAGCGATGGCCGAAAAACGCAACCGGCAGTCGCAGCACATGATGCAGGAAGCGGCTGGCCGAGGTTGCCGCCAGCCGGGTTTGCAACTTCAGCAAATAGACTTGCTGAAGTCCTTGCAAAGCCATGCGGACAATGCCCACCGTGGCCATGCCGGTTAGAAAGTAGCCGAACCACTCGACATTGCGTTCGATCATAAAATAATCGGCGAACACCCGTTGAAAAGTCGGCACGCATAGCCCCGGCACGACCAGCGCAAGACTGGCCGCGATCACCAGCGCCAGCGCGCCGCCGACTCCGCGCAGTCGGGCCGACAGCGAGGCCAGCACGCCGGGGCGCTTGCCCCCGGTTTTGAACTCCGGGCCGGGTTGCATGACCAGCACGACCCCGGTGAAGGCGTCTTCAAATTCCGAGAGCGAAATCCGGCGCGGCCCGGTGGCCGGATCATTCAGGAACGCCGAAGTACCGCTAAAACCCTCCAGCACGACGAAATGATTGAAATTCCAGAAAATAATCGCCGGCATCGGCGCTTGTTTCAAAGCCGAAACCTCGATCGACAGGCCCTTGGCCTTCAGCCCGTAGCGCCGGGCCGCCAGCACGATGTTGCTGGCTTTGGTGCCGTCGCGCGAAACGCCGCACTGGTAGCGCAGTTCCTCCAGCGAAACAAAGCGGCCGAAATAACCAAGCATGATCGAGAGCGCGGCCGCTCCGCACTCGACCGCCTCCATTTGCAAGACGGTGGGCGTCCGTTCCCGTCGGGATTCCTTTGCCATCGCCGGCTCCTCAGGTCGGGTTCGGCAGCAGAGGTTCCAGCATCGGGAACATCATGGTAATCAACCGGACCCGTCGAATGGTAATCAGCGCCGAAACCAGGGTTCCTTGATCGATCACCAATTCCGGCCCGCGCGAGGATGACCAGTGGAAGCCGCTCGGCGTATCGGCGCTCTCCAGTTCCACCTCGATCTTGATCGGCGCACCGCCTTGCGACAGTTCCTGAACCAATTGCCGATTCTTGAGCAGACGCATCATGCCTTCGCTGGTGGCGGGGATATCGGCCACCGTCCGCACGGTTCCAAGAATTGAGCCATATTGCTCGCGTTTGACGGTCGAAGGGGAGGCCAGAACCGCCATCCCCGGCTTGACCTTCTTGCCGTCGGCCGCAGCAATAAACATTTCGGCGACCAGACCGTCCCGCGCCGGCAGGTTCCCTTTACCCGAGACCAAGCTGAACAGCGGCATGCCACGCCCGACCACATCGCCGGGCGAGACCTTGGTTTCCGCGACAGTTCCGCCGGCGGTAGCGCGAACCTGGCCGTTTTCCCGAAGCGATACTTCATATTCACCAACGGTACGGCGGGCATTGCCGATCTGAAGACTCAGCGCCATCAGTTCGTGTTCGTTCTGATCCTCCCGCTGCCGGTCGGCGACGTCCAGCCCTTCGATATCCGACTTAGCCTTGGCAATCTGCTCTTTGGCCGTGGTGACCATCAACCTTGCCTCAACAACCAGTTGCTTGGCGATCAGGCGCTTTTCCCACAACATTTCCTGTGCGGCCTGCCGTTCCTCCAGCGACCGCAGTCTTTCATTGAGAAAGCCGATGGTTTGCTCCAGATTAGTGCGCTGCATCCGGGCAAAGCTTTTGCGCGAGCTGCGGTCGCGGGTTTGCAGATCGGTGACCCGGCTGCGCTGATCCTCCAGCTCTTGCAGGGCCTTGCGCGCCGAGACCAGTTTCTGTTCCTGCTCGGGCAAGGCGATGACCGCGACAAGCTGGCCCTTTTCAACCCGGGTTCCGGTATCGACCGACAGTTCAAGCAGGCGGCCGTCGCTGGCCGAGACGATATCAACCACCCCGCCCATTTGAATCAGAATACCCTGACCGCGTACCATGATCGGCGCGGTACTGACGGTGGCCCACACCGCCGCGACGACGGTCAGGACGAGGAACAAACCGATGGCCAGCCAACCGGTCGGTTTGGCGACGCGCATAGCCTGATCGAGCTGCTCGGGCGAGGAAAGCCGTTCCAGCGCCTGCTCGCGAAAAATCCCGGCGGCCATGTCAGACGTCCATCAGGCGTTTGATAATGCGGTCGAACCGTCCGCCCGCCAGATGAAGATTATCAAGCACGGCGATGTTGAGTTCACCCCCGGTTTCTTCGTCTTCGTCCAAGGTGCTGTTCTTGCCATAGCCCAGCGTTTGCACAGTCCCACGCAGGCGTTCCGACAGGAACGTCGCCAGCGCCTTGTAAAAGCGCGCGGAAAAACCGAGATCACTGTCCAGTTTTTCCGCAAGAGCGGTCTTGCTCAGTTCCAGCACCGCGACATCGGTCTTTGCCGTGGCGGTGGCCGAGGGCGGGCGGGAATCGACCAGCGACATTTCGCCCAAAATCTCGCCGCTGCCGAGAACGGCAATCTCGCCGACATTGCGCAAACTCACTCCGACTTGCCCGTCAAGAATAATGTACAGGCTTTCGGTTTTGCGGCCCTGTTCGATCAGAACCCGTCCGGCGGGAATACCGACCCGACGTCCGGCCCCGGCCAGCCACTCGACATCCTCATCCCAGAGCTGACCGAGAATCACCAGCACTTTACGCATCGTCAGCCTTTCATACTCGCCAATGTCCTAAAACTTACCATCAATGAGACTTTGTATACTTTTACATATTTATCAATCAGATACTGACGTTTACAGACTGCGCAGCATCACCCTCTCTCCCTTCGAAGGCTTTGAACAAATAGTGGTTTTTAGGCAGAGAGTCACCCATTTCAAACATTTTTCCGATCCTCAGTTACAAAGTAATCATTGGGTACTAAAATTCCCTTCTCAGTGGACTTGTTCAGCAAATTTGAACGAGGCAAAATATTCGTCGCTGGCTTGAGTTGCTCGGCCGTGAGCGCCAGAAGCCGCGCTTTTCCGGCGGCGCCGATCAGTGAGTTCCACTTTCGCAGTTTCATGGCGGCACGCTCGAACCCACACGCGAGCGAAATATCTTGCGATTGCGCCGACGATCAGCGAGCAGGATTATTGGACCGCACGCGATGCGCTGATTAACCGGGGCGTTCTGGGAAAAGGGCGTGGCCGTGGCGGAGCGGTTCGCCGCACTACAAACAAAGCTGGACGAGCAATTCGTCGAAAGCGCGCGGCTGGAAGCGGTGATCCGTGCTAATCTGGCCTGGGTCACACCGCCTGACCGGGGGACGCCATGACGACGGTCGCGCCCCCCCATCTAGATTGTCGCGCTACAGGGCGGTAGCGGCGGTGTTGCTGGCCGGGAAAAACCATGTGGCGAAGGGCGGATGAAAGATGCTGCACACCATCGAAGTTGAAATTGACGCGGCCGGTCATATTACGCCGCTAGAGGCCGCCGGCCGGCTGCCCCCTGGTCGCGCTTTGCTAACCTTGCTGAGCGCGTTGACCGACTCTCCATCCACCCCTGCGCCGACGGGAAGCCAAGACTGGCGTGCCTTCGTCGGCACCCTGAAGGGGTCGCCGCACTTCGAGGGTGACCCGGTCGTGATCCAACAGGCGATGCGCGATGAATGGTCTTGACTGGCTGCTGGATACCAACCTCGTTATCGGCTTACTCAAACAGTATCCGCCGGCCGTCGCTTTGGCCGAGAGAAAAGGTTTAAGTCTTGATCGCGCGGCGGTCAGCCCGATCACCCGAATGGAACTCTTGGGCTATCCCCAACTCACCGCGGACGAGGAAGCCGGCATTCGGGCTTTTCTGAAGCCATGCCGGGTGATCGCAATCGACGACCAGATAGAATTGGCTGCTATCCGCCTCCGCCGCACAGGGTCATGTAAGCTTCCCGACGCCATTATCGCCGCAACGGCCTTGGTCTATCATTTGGATTTGTTAACTCTTGATCACCGGCTGTTGGGATTGTTGGAGCAGAAGGTGCCATCGGATGCTTGATTGCGCTTCCAGTGTATCAATCAAGCCCCGCGCCGTTACAACTCGAAGCCATTATTCAGTCTTGAGGCTGAGAACGCACGGCAAGGCGGCCAAGTTGGAGGAGGTGCGCGGCCACGCGCACGTGCTGACGCCGGGGCGGTATGTTGGCGCGGCTGATGTCGAGGATGACGGGGTGCCGTTTGGGGAACGGTTTGCTTTACTAAAGGGTGCGCTTACACGACAACTGGACGAAGGGGCGAGACTATCCGACCAAATCATGACCAGCCTGGAGGCGATTAGTGATGCCGCCAGTTGACTGGATATGGGGTCTCCTTTTTTCCCATTATGCCCCCCACACACGAAATTTCTGACAGACCCTCCGAGAGCCAGTGTTCCATGCCTATCGGGTTGACGCAAACACATACCAGATGTGGGGGCGGCTCTCAGAAAATCGCCCGTGTTTCCGCCAAACCCTACCATTCTGCCATCTACCCATTGTGGGTGTCTGCGTTAACCCGATAGGCATGGCGGAAATCACCAAGACATCTAATCGCTCCGGTCTCAGACTTCTCTCGCCTGTTCAATCAGGTCGCGCAAGCGTCGGACATATTGAACATCCGGGTGAGTGAGAACAGTGATTTTACCGGCCGGGGTAACCAGTCGAAGCGCACATTTCCCGCGGATAATCAGTGCCGTGGCCACAGCCAACCCGGCCCCCAGGCATAATTCACCGATATCGCTCATAAAAAAGCCAACAAGGGCAATACAGATCCCGAAGGCGGTAATAATAGACAGAAAGACTTTTTCCTCGATTACCGTTCCTCCTGTAATCAATACTTCTTTGATCTCCGCGGCCTCGCACGAAATCAAACCGGCCTCTATCCGAGAGCGGCTGATTTTTATGATGTTATCTTCGAAAATTACGGGGTCTGACACGGTGGCTTCTCCTCGTGCCGGATTTCCGGCGGCTCGTCTTCAAACAAAATTCGGTGGGCGGCCCCGTCAAGGTCATCGAACTGACCGGACCTTAAGGCCCACAGGAACGCAATCAGACCGAGCAGCCCGAGACCGAGCGCGACGATCATCAGCGGCACCAGTTCCGACATCGTGTTGAACCTTCCAACTATAGCCTCGGGACAAGCGCAAGGCATTGACAATGACGGCAATCGACGAGGTCGACATCGAGACCGCGGCAATCAACGGCGTGATCAGACCGGCGATAGCCATGGGCACCAGTACCAGATTATACAGAATGGCCAACGCAAAATTCTGCCGCACCAGTCGATCGGCAAAGCGGGCCACGGTCAGGGCTTCGATTACCGGCCCGAGGCGCGCGCCTTGAAAAATCGCATCGGCTGCGGTCAGGCTGACTTCGGCCGCGCTGGCCGGTGACATCGACACCGAAGCCGCAGTCAGCGCAGGAGCGTCGTTGAGACCGTCCCCGACCATCAGCACCTTGCGCCCGTCGGCAGCAAGCTTTTGCAGATGAGCCGTCTTGCCGGCAGGGTCGAGTTCCGCATACCATTCCTCGATCCCGATCTCCGCCGCCAAAGCGTCAACCACCGCGGCGCGGTCGCCCGACACGATCAACACCTTGATGCCCATGGCTTTCAGGCGCGCCACCACCTCGGCGGCATCAGAGCGGGGGCGGTCGAGAAACGTAAAGCAGACCGGCTTCACCCCCGGCCGAGCCAACCAAAGCTCAGGCAAATGCGGGCCGTCCGCACCATCGCCGCCAGCACCGGTAAAGCGGCGATGGCCAAGTTTTATTTCGCCTTCGGGGCCGGCTAATACCAATCCCGAGCCGGGAACTTCACGCACTCCGGCGGCCATGACCGCAACCGGAGCGGCACGACACAACGCCCGAGCCAAGGGATGACGACTGGAACCGGCCAGTGAGGCGGCGACAGCCAAAGCGTCAACGGCCTCAGCCCCGGCCTCGGCAGTCCCATCGCCGGGCATGATCAAGTCGGGCAGACCCTCGGTCAGCGTGCCGGTCTTATCGAAAGCGACGGTGTCGACCGTCGCCAAACGCTCCAGCGCCGTCGCCGACTTCAGCAAAACACCCCGGCGTAGCAACAGGCCGCTGGCAATCACCTGCACAACCGGAACCGCCAGCGCCAAAGCACAGGGACAGGTGATGATCAGCACCGAAACCGCAATCAGCAACGCCGGCTGCCACGCCAGATCGGCGAGCAGCAACCAGCCGAGAAACGTGGCCAGCGCGGTCAGATGGACCACCGGTGCGTAATACCGCGACACCCGGTCGGCCAGGGCGACGTACCGGGCCCCGCCCTGCTCGGCAACCTCCATCAAGCGAACGATCTCGGCCAACAAGGTTCCGTCGCCAACCGCGGTCACCCCGATCCGCACTGCGGCGGTCAAGTTGAGTGTCCCCGCAAAGACTTTCTCACCCGGCTTGATGACCACGGGCACGGATTCCCCGGTAATCAGGCTGGTGTCGAGATCGGAAATGCCGTCGGTGACCCGCCCGTCAACCGGCACCCGTTCTCCGGCCGCAACCAGCACATTCATCCCGGTTTGCACCCGCTCGGGCAAAACCACTCGAAGCTGTCCATCCGGCTCGATCACGGTGATCGAACGCGCCCCCAGCGACAACAGATGTTCGGCGGCGGAGCGGGCACGGCCGCGGGCGCGCCGGTCCAGATAGCGCCCGATCAACAAGAAGAACAGTAAAGTAATCGCGCTGTCGAAATAGGCGTGAAGACCACCATTGACGGTTTCGAACAGGCTGATCGCCGCAGTCAGAATAACACCGATCGAAATCGGTACGTCCATCGTCGTCCGCCCCGCCGCCAACGCCTGCACCGCCGGGCGCAGGAACGGGCGAATCGACCAGGCCAACGCCGGCAAAGCGATCAACGCCGAAAACCAGTACATCAAGGTTCGAGTCGCCGGTCCCATGTCTTCGGCCAGACCGGCCCACACTCCCACGGAAATCAGCATGACATTGGCCGCGGCAAAACCCGCCACCGCCATTGCGCGCAAAAGCTCCTTTTCCGCTTCGGCATCACTGCCGCCCAGGCGAGCCGGGTCGTAAGGCATCGGACGATAGCCGAGACGACCGATCAATCCGACCAGTTCCGCCACATTCGCCTGCTGCGGCCACCAACACAAAACCAGCCGCCGAGTCGTCATGTTCAGGCGAACCCGAATGACTCCCGGCTGGCGTGACAGAGCCGATTCGATCAGCCAGACGCAGGCTCCGCACTGAATCCCGTCGACCATGAGGTAAAGACACGCCGAGCCGTCCGGCTCGTCCCGGACCAAACCCGACGGGTCGAGCGTAGCCGGCATCTCGTCCGGACGCATCGGCCGAATCGCGGTGTCAAGAGTGCGACGCGCATAATAACCGCCCAGCCCGAGCCCGCGCACCAAGTCGTGCGCGGCGGCACAGCCCGAACAACAGAAAGACGGAACGTTACCGTTACTTCCCGGCGTCGATTGCCCGCAATGGGCACAAGCCGTCATCCCTTCACCATAACCCGTTCAATCTTCTGCCATGTACCTGTCGGGTGACGAACCATCAGCGACAAATCCCAAACGCCGGGCATGCGCAGCATCATTTCGGTTTGATATTGCCCGTTTCCGATTTCCTTTAACGGAAACACCTGGTCCGCGCCGGCCGAGGTCGGGCGCATGACCTTAACACTCACCTCGGCACCCGTCAGCGGCCGGCTCTCGCGGTCAAGCAGGCGTACGCCGACCACCCCTTCCAGCCCGTGCGGGTTCGTAAAGGTCGAAGTAACCTGCCAGCCCCGTTCGGCCTGAGCCCGAGCCGCGGCGATTGCAGCGTTGTAATTGGCACCCTCCGCCGAGGCATGCTTGCTGGTCAGGCCGCTGAAGGAGGTAAAGGCATAATAAACCAGCATCCCGTTAGCAAACAGCATCAGAAGAAACGGGGGAACAAACAGCCAGGGAATCAGCCATGTCGGCAAACGGCGTGACGTTTCAGGCGAAGCAGCGGGCGCGGTCAGGCTCGGGATAGACATCCGATCTTGCTCCATTTATTGCGGACCCATGAAAACTGTATCATACCTGTCGCCATCGGTGCCCTTACGCGGGGTCAGCACGAAGTGCATCGGTGTCGACGCGCCGGTCAACGAAGCCAGCGGGGCTCTGACCATTACCCGGAAGGTGGCGACACTATCCGGAGCGGCATTTACCGACAATGACGCCGTCGGCGGCGCATTACCACCGGCAAGCACCATCGCGGCACCGACAATGCCGGCCACCGACAACTCATACCCTCGCGCCTCCCGGGTCATATTAAGAACTTTAAGCGTATATCCGTTCATTATTTCGCCGTCATGCAGACGCACGAACACCGGGGCCCGGTCCTTTTGTACGTTGACCTGAACAACCGACCGCTCTTCATAACTGAAAACCAAACCAAAGCTCACTATTGCCATGATCAGGGCATAAGAGACGGTTCGCCCGCGCAGCAAGCGGAAGCGAGCCGGTTGACCCGCGGCCCTGGCCATTTGATTGTTGTCGGTGTCGAACGCAATCAAGCCGCGCGGACGCCCGATCCGTGTCATCACTTCATCGCAGGCATCGATGCACAAGGCACAACCGATGCATTGCAATTGCACACCATTACGAATATCGATCCCGGTCGGACAGACATGCTGGCAGGCGCCGCATTCGATGCAATCGCCAAAGCCGGCGGCGCTACGCTCGGTCCAGGCTTGCGCCTTGCGCAACGGCGCCCGGTTTTCGCCACGCCACCGGCGATATGTAACGACCAGGCTTTCCTCGTCCAACATCGCCGCCTGAAAACGCGGCCACGGGCACATATAGGTACAGACATGCTCGCGAACAAAGCCGGCAAGAAAATAAGTCGTGGTTGTAAGAACGCCGATCAGCACCACGACGGAAGACGAGACATCGGCGGCCAAAATATCCTTGATCAAAGTCGGCGCATCATAAAAATACATGATAAACCAACCGCCGGTCATCAGGGCGATGGTCAGCCAGATTACATGCTTGATCAGTTTGAGCCGGAACTTTGAAGCGGTCATCGGCCCCTGGTCCCGCCGGACCCGCTCGCCCCGCTCGCCTTCGATCCAGCGCTCGACCAGCATATAAAGGTCGGTCCACACTGTTTGCGGGCAAGCATAGCCACACCAGACCCGCCCGAACAAGGACGTGACTAAGAACAACGCTATCGCACTGAGAATAAGAATAATAGTAACGTAGTAAATTTGCTGTGGCCAAATTTCTACATCAAAAAAGTAAAACCTGCGCCCGGAGAGGTCGAATAAAACTGCTTGATTTTCCATGCCCGGCCCTCTGTTCCACCGAACAAAAGGCATAATATAATAAATCGATAATAATATTGTCAGCACCGACCATTTTATCGTTCGAAATAAACCACGAACCGATTTAGGGTATACTTTCTTATGTTCCGCAAATAGTGCGGCTTCTTCAGCATCATCGTCATTCTGTTCAGGCATGAACTTATTCATTGTACTGGACCTTTGACCCGATGTCAGGCAAGTTAGCGTGAGAGCCCAGGACGGGCATGGCGACTGAGCGGAGTACGGTGATGGAGGAGTCCCTGGCACGGGCCCTGTTTGAAGCCGGAGTCGGTCATTGCGGTACCGTGATTCAAACGCACGGCGGCTTGCTGGTGGCGATGCTGACCACGGGACTGTTGGGGAGTCTGTCTCATTGTACCGGCATGTGCGGGGCTTTTGTCATCAGTCAAGTCTCGGCCCGGCTGGAAACCGTATCGGCCTCGCGCCTGACGGAGCACCACCGCTGGTCCGCGGCGCTGTTGATTCCCTACCATCTCGGCCGGGTGACGACCTACACCGGCCTGGGCGCGTTGACGGCGGCGATAACCGCCGGCGTGGAAGCCGTGCCGGGTTTCCGTTGGCTCGGCGCCGCCTTGTTGGGAGTCGCCGCGCTGGGGTTCCTGCTGTCGGCCGTTGAGCGCTGGAGCGGCCGTCGGTTGCTGCCGAGCGTGCCGACCCTTGACGGTCGATTGCCGGACGGGTGGGGCCGGTTGGTGAGACGGGCAAGCCGACCGCTGCTGGAGACTCGTTCCGGTTCGCCGGCTTGGCGCAGTTTTCGTTTGGGGCTGGTACTCGGCTTCATTCCCTGCGGGCTGGTTTATGGTGCGTTGGCCATTGCCGCCGCCAGCGGCGATTCTTGGACCGGCGCGCTCGCCATGGCGGCATTCGCGTTCGGCACCGTTCCCGCGCTGATCGGAGTCGGGCTGGCCGGTCATTTGGCGGGGCGCGCTTACCCAGCCCTGGTTGCCCATCTACTACCTCCGCTCATGATCATCAATTCCGGTACCTTAGCGTGGTTGGCATGGCGGGTGATCGGAGTCTGACGGGCCGCTTCGCGGGAAACACGGGCCACAGATTCAACCATCTCAGCCCCACCGGGCTCGCGCCGCCGACTAACCGCGTGATTATGCTAACTTGGCTGATCATGTCAAATAGTATAACAATGCTTCATACCTCCGTTGCGATTTTGTCGGAAGCATGCGGAGAGAATAACCGAGCTCGCTTGATCGACGCATATTTTGATAGTCGCGCTCCGGAATACCATTGCGATCTAATTATTAATTTGCTGACAGTGATTGTCAGTTAAGGTGAACGACATCTTACTATCGCTGATTAGCACGGGATCGTTCTTTTCCCGGAAAAAAATATTGACATAAACAGTCAAATCTTGCCTAAATATTGGTACCTACTGCCTTGGACGGACCCCGTTCGAGGTATGGCGGGCATTGAGGCCATGAACCACCATCACAACCGCCCCACAGCATCGCTGATTATTTTTTTCGTCGGGGCCGTTGCGCGCCTGCTTTGCCGTTCGGCTATTGTCGGCTTAGCCTGTCTTTTTCCCATGACCGGGCTCAGTGTTCCAAGTCTAGCCGCGAATGCCGCCAAGCGTATTCGGACTACGGTTGAACTTTGTACGGATCAGGATATCCAAACCATCGAGCTTAGCGCTGATGACCGGCCGCTTTCGGCTGAGCGCTCGGTTCACCGCGTGTGTGCGTGGTGTTTTGCTCCTCCGGCGAATCACGACAAGCTCACCGCATCGGTTGGCAACCTTGCTCCGATCATACCGACATCACGAATCGACGCGGTTTTTTCTGTCGTTACGTCGGACGTCTATCGAATCAGATACTTTCTTAAGGGCTCCGAAAGCCGGGCACCCCCTTTCGGTGTCTGATCCTCCGTGGTGATCACAGCTGAACGAATCAGGTGGGACGGGAACTCGGCCACAGCACCAAGGTAATTCGGTCCCTCTCGTTTGATCGGTGGGGACCATTGCGTTGAAGGCCAAGTGACCGCTCTGCATCAGGAATCAGGAATCAGGAGAAGGGAATGACAGAATCACTAACAGCATCGCGACCGGTGGAATATGCAGAGCATACGCTCCGCTATTTCACGATCGCGGCAATATTCTGGGGCATAGTCGGAATGACTATGGGGGTTTATATTGCGGCTGAGCTTGCTTTTCCGGCATTGAACCTCGGGCTTGAGTGGACCAGTTTCGGGCGGTTGCGCCCGGTTCACACCTCGGCAGTTATTTTTGCGTTCGGCGGCAACGTCCTGTTTGCGACGTCTTTTTATTGCGCGCAACGGACATGCCGTGCGCGAGTCTGGGGCGGAGAGGCTGCCCTTAAGTTTTTATTCTGGGGCTATCAGCTCTTTATTCTGATGGCGGCCAGCGGCTACGTCATGGGTATTACCCAAGGCAAAGAATATGCGGAACCGGAATGGTACGCCGACCTTTGGTTGACCATTGTCTGGGTTACCTATGTTGCCGTTTTTATCGGAACCCTGGTAAAACGGACTGAGCCGCACATCTATGTCGCCAACTGGTTTTTTCTTGGCTTCATGGTTACGGTCGCCATTTTGCACCTCGGCAACAATATCAATGTCCCGGTGTCATACTTCGGCTGGAAAAGCTATACCGTCGTATCCGGTGTTCAAAGTGCGATGGTTCAGTGGTGGTATGGCCACAATGCCGTCGGCTTTTTCCTGACAGCCGGCTTCTTGGGCATCATGTATTACTTCGTGCCTAAGCAAGCTGAGCGCCCGGTTTACTCTTACCGCTTGTCGATCGTCCACTTCTGGTCTCTCATCTTCATGTATATTTGGGCAGGTCCTCATCACCTGCACTATACATCGCTCCCAGACTGGAGCCAGACTTTGGGCATGACCTTCTCCGTTATGCTGTGGATGCCTTCTTGGGGCGGCATGTTTAACGGCATCATGACCCTGTCGGGCGCGTGGGATAAGTTGCGCACCGACCCGATCGTTCGCTTCCTGGTCACCTCAATCGCTTTCTACGGTATGAGCACCTTCGAAGGGCCGATGATGGCGGTAAAGCCGGTCAACGCTCTCTCCCATTACACCGATTGGACAGTTGGACACGTTCATTCAGGCGCACTCGGCTGGGTTGCTTTCGTCAGCTTCGGCGCACTCTATCACATGGTACCGAAACTGTGGTTCCGCAAGCAGTTGTACTCGCTGCGGCTGGTCAGCCTTCACTTCTGGGTCGCAACACTTGGAGTCACTCTTTATATCTGCGCCATGTGGGTATCCGGTATCATGCAAGGCCTGATGTGGCGTGATTATGATAGTTTGGGCTTCCTTCAGTACTCGTTCGTCGAGACGGTTGCTGCGATGCACCCCTTCTACGTGATCCGCATGTGCGGGGGCATGCTGTTTGTAGCCGGAATCTTAATCATGGCTTACAATGTTTACCGGACTATCAAAGGCGATATCCGGATTGAGAAGCCGTATGTCACCGCCCCGGCCGGGGCTATCGCCGCAATCGGCTGAGGACGGAGGGCAAAAACATGGCTCGGGAAACTTTTCACCATAAAATCGAGAAGAACGTCTTATTGATGCTTGTTCTCGCCCTGATCACGGTCTCAATCGGGGGCATGGTACAAATACTGCCCTTGTTCACGATTGAGAGCACGGTCGAAAAAGTCGACGGAATGCGGCCCTATTCACCGCTGGAACTTGCCGGATGGAACATTTATGTTCGAGAAGGCTGCTATCTTTGCCATAGCCAGCAGATCCGCCCGTTCCGGGACGAGGTCGAACGCTATGGACACTACTCACTGGCCGCCGAAAGCATGTACGACCATCCGTTCCAGTGGGGCTCCAAACGCACCGGCCCGGACTTGGCCCGTGTGGGTGGAAAGTACTCGAATGAGTGGCATACCGCTCATTTAGTCAATCCGCGCGCGGTTGTTCCGGAATCCGTAATGCCGACTTATGGCTGGATGAAGAACAGGCCACTTAAGTTTGATGATGTGCAGGATCACTTCAAGACTTTGCGTCTCGTCGGCACACCTTATACCCCTGAGATGATCGCGAACGCCAAAGCTGACTTGCTGGCTCAGAAAAACCCCGAGGCTGACACTTCAGGATTGCTGAAGCGCTATCCGAAAGCGGTGGTTGCCAACTTCACCGGTGAAGCAGGCGTAACCGAAATGGACGCCTTGATCGCCTATTTGCAAATGTTGGGCACGCTGGTGAATTTCACCGACGTTAAGCCTGAACAATTGCGTCAGTAACGGAGAGCTGATCCATGGAAATCACCGATTTCGGTGCAACTTTACATGCTTGGTGGACCGTGTGGCTGGTCATGGTGTTCATCGGCATTATCGTTTACGCAGTTTGGCCGGGCAATCGCGCTAAATTCGAACACGCAAGCACAATCCCGTTCGTCGACGAGAACAAGGAGGTATAGGCCGTGGCTCAAAAAGAAAAAGATCCCGTTACGGGAGTTGAAACCACCGGCCATACGTGGGACGGCATTAAAGAACTTAACAACCCCGTACCGCGGTGGTGGTTATATATCTTTTATGTCTGCTGTGCCTGGGCACTTGTGTACTGGATACTATACCCGGCATGGCCGCTTGGCACTTTTCATACCACGGGCCTGCTTGGATGGAGCCAGCGCGTAGAACTGGAACAGAAAATTGTTGACGCTCGGAAGTCGCAGTCGGTCTATACCGATCGTATTGCGGCAAGTTCACTTGAGCAAATTCGGTCAACACCGGATCTCCTTAACTTCGCTTTGGCCGGTGGTAAAGCGGTGTTCGGAGATAACTGCGTAGCCTGTCACGGTGCCGGCGCTCAGGGCAGACCCGGCTTTCCGAATTTGGCCGATGACAAGTGGATCTGGGGCGGCAAACTGGCCGATATCTACACGACCATTAAACATGGCATTCGTGCGGTTGATGATTCGGAAACCAGACCCGGTGTTGCCATGCCGGCCTGGTCGACGGATCAGGCTCCGGCTAAGCTAAGCGCAAGTCAAATTGACGACGTTGCCGAATATGTTCTGTCGCTCAATAAGGGAGCGACCGATCAAGCCGCTGCAGGACGGGGAGCCGCAACCTTTGCCGAGAACTGCGTTGCTTGCCACGCTGAAAAAGGGCAAGGCAACCAGGACATGGGCGCCCCGGCGCTTAATGACGGCATCTGGCTTTATGGTGGCGACAAGAAGACTTTGGTTCAGACGATTAGCAACGGGCGAGCAGGTGTAAT
>JBAWVF010000061.1:0-21042 GCA_037147415.1 Rhodospirillaceae bacterium
TTGCCGCCGGTCTTGCGGGGGAAGCGCCGTCGTTGTGGTCGAACCTGCTGGTGTTCCACTCGCTGTCGAAACGGTCGAGTGCGGCCGGGCTTCGTTCCGGCTTCGTCGCGGGTGATCCGGCGCTGATTGCGCGCTTTGCCCGCTTGCGCAGCTATAGCAATGCCGGAACCCCGCTGCCGGTTTCGGCGGTGGCGGCGGCCTTGTGGCGGGACGAGACCCATGTTGAAGAGAACCGGGCGCGCTACCGTGCCAAGTTCGACGCCGCGGAAGCGGCGCTCGGCGCTCGTTTCGGGTTCTACCGCCCGGATGGCGGTTTTTTCCTGTGGCTCGAGGTCGGCGATGGCGAGGCGGCGTGCCGCCGGCTGTGGACGGAAGCGGCGGTGCGGGTGTTACCGGGCGCTTATCTCAGCCACACCGACGCCGAAGGCCGCAATCCGGGTGCCGCCTATATCCGGGTGGCTTTGGTGCATGATGCCGACGTGATTGCCGAAGCCTGTGCCCGCATGGCTCGGGTTTTATAGACCCTCTTTCGCATTCGTAACGTAATCGCCAGGAAGTTGACGGTTTTTACTCATGGTACACCCCTCGGACAGTGAGATGATTAAGGAGCCCGCGCCCACCGCCCGTTCCGCCATGGCGCGGGCCGGCAGTCGGAGCGAGCGGGCTCGCCTGTTGTCACTGGCCTTCATTAATCTGCTCAAGCAGCGCGTGGCGGAACTGACCGGGTTGGGGCTGATTCTGTCGGGTGCGCTGCTGGGGGCGGCTCTGGCGTCCTATTTCCCCGGCGATCCCTCGTGGAACACGATTAAAAGCACCGGCGCCGTACCGATTTATAATCTTTTAGGGCTGCCGGGGGCCTATGTTTCCGATCTCGTGGTTCAAATCATCGGATTGGCCGGGTTTTTGGCGGTGGGTGCGTTGACGGTCTGGGGCATTCGGGTTTTCTTACTGTTCACCTTGCCGCGTCCGCTGTGGCTGGCGATTCAACTCGGGCTGGCCTGCGTGTGCGCCGCGGTTGCGTTTCAGGCGCTGTCGGGGCTGTTTCTGCGGGACAATCCGGGCGGCAGCCTCGGTCTGCTGCTGCTGGGCCATCTGGCCGGGGCAAAGGCCGCCGGCATGATTCCGGTTGCGCTGTCAAGCGCCGTGCTGGGCGTGTTGCTGTATGCCGGTGCCTTGGGCATCCCGGTTTTGCGTAGTTTTCACCTGATCCCGCTGGCCCGGGCAGGCGGTCGCGCACTTTGGCTGCTTGTGCAGCTACCGTTCAGTGCCCGGCGGCGACAGCGGGAAGAAGCGCCGGAGCCCGCTCGTAGCGGACGTGCGCTTTACGATGCCGCGCTTGCCGCGATTCGGCCGGAGGCGGTTGAGTCCTCGCATGCCGCCGGCAATGTGCGGGTGGAGCCGCGATTCGGTGCGCCCGCGGCTTCCGGCTCCGCTGAAGCCGACCCTGCGGCCCAATCGCCGCATCAATCGCCGCATCAATCGCCGGCTCCGTCGCCGCGCACTACGCTGCGGCCGATTGAACAGGAGCCGCAAGAACCGCTCCCCTATGAGTTGCCGCCGCTTGATCTGTTGCGCCCGGCTCCGGTCGGAGAAACCAAACATCGGGTCACCGAAAGCGATATGAGCCGGCATGCCGAGTCGCTGACCGGAGTGCTCAGTGATTTTGGTGTGCGCGGGTCTATCCAATCGGCACGGCCGGGGCCGGTGGTCACTCTTTATGAGCTGGAACCGGCGCCCGGCACCAAATCCTCCCGGGTGATCGGTCTGGCCGACGATATCGCCCGCTCGATGAGTGCGGTCTCGGTGCGCGTTGCCGTGGTCCCCGGCCGCAACGTGATCGGCATCGAGTTGCCGAACCCCAAACGCGAAACGGTTTGGTTGCGTGATCTGCTGGAGACGGAGGCCTATAGCCGGACCGCGGCGCGGCTGGCGCTGGTGCTCGGCAAGGATATCGGCGGCACCCCGGTAATCGCCGATCTGGCGCGGATGCCGCATTTGCTGATTGCCGGTACCACCGGATCGGGCAAATCGGTTGGCATCAACACCATGATTTTGTCCCTGCTGTATCGGATGGAGCCGGAAAATTGCAAATTCATCATGGTCGATCCCAAGATGCTGGAGCTGTCGGTTTATGACGGCATTCCGCATCTGTTGGCGCCGGTCGTAACCGACCCGAAACGGGCGGTGGTCGCGCTGAAATGGACCGTGCGCGAAATGGAAGACCGCTATCGGGCCATGTCCAAGCTCGGGGTGCGTAATATCGAGGGCTATAATGCCCGCCTGCGCGAAACCCGCGACGCGAACGGGGCGCTCAGTCGTCGGGTTCAAGTCGGCTTCGATCCCGATACCGGCAAACCGTTGTTCGAGGAGCAACCGCTCGATCTCAAGGAACTGCCCTACATTGTGGTGGTGGTCGACGAGATGGCCGATTTGATGCTGGTTGCCGGCAAAGATATCGAAGCGGCGATTCAGCGGTTGGCTCAGATGGCGCGGGCCGCCGGTATTCATTTGATCATGGCGACGCAGCGCCCCTCCGTCGATGTTATCACCGGCACGATCAAGGCCAATTTCCCGACCCGGATCAGCTTCCAGGTTACGTCCAAAATCGACAGCCGTACCATTCTGGGCGAGCAGGGCGCCGAGCAACTGCTCGGGCAAGGTGATATGCTCTACATGGCGGGCGGCGGACGGATCACCCGTGTTCACGGCCCCTTTGTTTCCGACGAGGAAGTGGAAAGCGTGGTCCGCTTCCTTAAGGCCCGGGGTGAACCCACCTATGTTGATGCCGTGACCGAAGAAACCGACGAAGACGGTGAAGGGGAGCGGCGTGGCGGCGCAAGCAGTGCGGCGGCGGCTCCGGCCGCGGGGGCCACCGGTGGCGAGGACGAGCTTTATGATAAAGCGGTGGCGCTGGTCTGCCGTGAACGCAAGGTATCGACCAGTTTCGTGCAACGCTTCTTGCGCGTCGGCTACAACAGCGCCGCTCGCCTGATCGAACGCATGGAACAGGACGGCGTCATCAGCAAGCCCAATCACGCGGGCAAGCGCGAAGTGCTGGCGCAGCCTTTGCGGGATGAATTGTAAGGTCAGCCACTTATTGTCTGAGACGGGGTCCGGGACAGGGGGCTGAGATGGGGAGAGAAAAGATCGTGTTGAAAGTTCTGGCGGGCTTGATTCTGGCAATGTTCGTGATGGCTGCGGAGGCCAGGGCCGATGCGGTTCCGGCTAAACTCGGCCCGGCTGAACAGGCCGACGTTGGTCGGGTCGAACGTTACCTCAACACCCAGAAGATGTTGCAGGCCAAATTCATACAGTTTGCCGACAATGGTAACAAGGCAAGCGGTATGTTTTCAATGTTGCGCCCGGGACGGATGCGGCTGGTTTACGATCCGCCGGTTAAGGACTTCATTGTCTCCGACGGCTGGTTTGTTTTCTATTGGGATGATGATCTGAAGCAGCAGTCGAGCCAACCGTTAGGCAGTAGCTTGGCGGATTTTTTTCTGCGCGAGACTATCCATTTGTCGGGTGATGTTACGGTTACCCGTCTGCTCCGGCAAAATGGTATACTCGAGATTACTATTGCCGAGACTACGGATCCCGGCAAGGGCCAAATGACTTTGGTGTTCGAAGATAAGCAGGGGCTGCAATTGCGCAGTTGGCGCGTCGCCGATGCCCAGGGCTTGACCACGACTGTTATTCTTTCGGATGTGCGGACGAGCGGGCTGAATTTCGACGACTCCATGTTTCTATTCCGTGCCCCCGGCGGCGGAACTCCCCGCCGCAATAAGTAGCCCCCGGCGGCGGAACTCCCCGCCGCAATAAGTAGCCCCCGGCGGCGGAACTCCCCGCCGCAATAGTAGCCTTGGAGTTGCCATAAAGTCGGGTTATAACGGATCACGGAATGAAAAGCCGGACCATCGCACGGCCCGGCGCGGTTGAACACCGGGCTCCGCCCGACAATATGATGACCCGAGAGCTTTAACATCATCGAGGCAATACCATGGACAACAACCTTTACGGTCGAGCCGGCGTCGCCGCACCCGGTTATGCTCACGCCGACATCGATGAAGGCCTGCGTCAGCACATGCTGCGGGTCTATAATTTCATGATGGTAGGATTGGTGGTGACCGGTGGCGTCGCCCTTGCCACCTCGACCAGTCATGATCTGATGATGCTACTGTTCGCCACGCCGTTGAAATGGGTGGTCATGTTGGCGCCGTTGGCCTTTGTGATGGTGCTGTCGTTCGGTATCAACCGTTTGTCTGCAAGCACGGCGCAGATGGTGTTCTGGGCCTATTGCGCGGCGATGGGGCTATCGATGGCCACCATCTTCGTGGTGTTCACCGGCACCAGCGTGGCGCGGGTGTTCTTCATCACGGCCGGCATGTTTGCGGCCATGAGCTTGTGGGGCTACACGACCAAGCGTGATCTGACCGGCATGGGCTCGTTCATGATGATGGGCGTGTTCGGTATCGTTATCGCCGGCTTCGCCAACATCTTTATCGGCTCGAGCGCGTTGCAGTTTGCGATCTCCGTGATCGGTGTTCTGGTCTTCACCGGCCTTACCGCTTATGACACCCAGTCCATTAAAGAAATGTACACTGAAAATGCCGGCTCGGAAGCTGTCGGTAAGCTGGCGATCATGGGAGCGTTGACGCTGTACCTGGATTTCGTCAACATTTTCATGTCGCTGCTTCAGTTGATGGGAGACCGCGAGTAAAAACAATGACGCCGGGGTGCCTTGCGGTTCCCCGGCGATTTTGTTGTTTCTTGAGTATTGTTTGGTCTCAAGTCACGGTGCGCGCGGCGGCAAACCACGGAACAACATTTCCATACGGCCGCAACAATCACGACGGCCCGCTTCGCCGCTGAATTCGGTACCCGGACGAAACAGGCGGGTATCGATGACCATCAGGGTGCTGCGCTCTAAGGCGCGGCGGCTGAGCTTCTCAATCAACTCGGCGCGAAGCCGCCCGCGGGCGGCTTCATCAGGGGTCCGGCGCATTGCCTGACGATAAATCTGACGCTCGGTCGGGCTCATCAGATCACGGGGACGCACGACTCCGATCACGGAGATGCTGCGTTCCACCGGTTGCGGCACGGCTTCGGGGGCCGCCGGGGCGTCATCGGCAAGTGCCGGGACGGACCCACCGACAAGGATGGCGCCACAGATCAGAGCCGCGGCCACCAAGACCCGATTGCTTTGACGAAACCCCGACCTGTTATTCATCTGAATCGGTATCATCTGCGCTCTCCTCTTCCTCGCCCTCGTCACCGGCGTCGACATCGATCGGTACGCCCGGCAGCGACTTCGAACAGCGAATCGCCAGTGCCGACTTGACGTGACTGACATTGGGTGCCGCGGTCAATTGCGTTGTCAGAAAGCGCTGATAATCGTCCCAATTTTCGGCGACGACCTTTAACAGAAAGTCGGTTTCGCCGGCCAGCATGTGGCACTCGCGGACATGGGCCCAGCTGACGACCAGCGCTTCGAACCGTTTCAAATCAGGTTCGGCCTGACTCGACAATCCGACTTGAGCGAATACGGTGACGCTGTAACCCAGGGTTTCCGGGTTAAGATCAGCGTGATAGCCGCGAATGAAGCCGGCCTCCTCCAGCGCCCGTACCCGACGTAGGCAAGGGGGGGCTGAAATGCCGGCTCGCCGCGCGAGGTCGACATTTGTCATTCGGCCATTGGCCTGAAGATCCCGGAGTATCCGCCGGTCAATCCGATCGAGTTTGACCCGTCGCATGTGCTCTGCCGCCGCTCCGGAGGTTTATCCCGAAACGATATTATACGCAGGCCCCCCCGTTCGACAATAGAATAGCCTGGGCCGGATGAGGTAAGATCGCACAGTGATCGGAATCGAGGCTTTTCGCGCGTGCAACAGAACATCTCGTGCTGGGTCGTAACCGACGGCAAACCGGGAATGGAGAATCAGTGCCTGGGCTTGGCCGAGGCGCTCGGACTCGAGCCGGTGATCAAGCGAATCAAGCTGCGCAGTCCGTGGCGCGAGCTTAGCCCGTGGCTCCGATTGGGGAAGCGCTTTGCCGCCGGTCCCGGTGGCGACGCCATAGCGCCGCCTTGGCCCGATTTATTGATCGCCACCGGCCGTCATAGCGTGTTGACCGCGTTGTCGGTACGCAAGCGCAGTGGTGGCCGGACCTTTACCGTGCAGATTCAAGACCCGGTGATCAGTCCGCTCAACTTTGATCTGGTGGTGGTGCCTGAGCATGATCGCTTGCGTGGCGACAATGTTTGGGTGACCCGAGGCGCGCTTCATCGAGTCACTCCGGCGATTCTGGCGGCTGCTGCGGAGCGACTCGGGCCGGATTATGCTCACTTGCCCCGACCGCGGGTGGCGGTCCTGGTTGGCGGTGATAACGGCGCCTATCGCTTGACTCCGACCATTATGGGCGATCTGGCCGAGCAATTAACGCACTTGGCTCGTGCGTTCGGAACCGGACTGATGGTGACGCCGTCGCGGCGCACCGGCGCCGATAACGAGGCGATTTTGCGGGCGCGCATGCGTGAAGTGCCTTCGGTTGTCTGGGATGGCCAGGGTGAAAACCCTTATTTCGCCTTTCTGGGACTGGCGGACGCCATCGTTGTCACCTGTGACAGCGTTTCCATGGTTTCGGAGGCTTGCGGCACCGGTAAACCGGTGTTCATCGTGCCGCTTGAAGGCGGTTCCGCCAAGTTTCGCGGCTTTCACGACGGCTTGATCCGGGATGGTATTGCCCGGCGCTTTGAGGGGCGCTACGAAAGCTGGAGCTACCCGCCGCTTGATGACACCGCCCGGGTTGCCGGCGAGGTTCGACGCAGACTTGCCGCGCGCGGGCTTGATCTGTAATCCGGGCTTGAGCTGTAATAACGAATAATGCCGATTTCTTTCAACTCTATGGATGCAATGATGAGCCTTTCCAAAGATGTGCGTCGGCAGTTCCGTCATAGTCTCGAGTCGAGCCGATGTGAAACTACCCCGTACCGGCACTGGTTGTTTGAAGACGCGCTGCCCGGGCCGGTGTGTGATGCGATCGTGGCTCTGCCCTATACTGCTCCGGTTGCGCTGGAGACTTACGGCAAGCGCGAGACCAACAACGCCTCGCGCACTTACTTTAACGCAGAGGCGCGAGAGCGCTATCCGGCCGCGGCGGCGCTGGCTGAAGCCATGCAGCATGCGGAGATCACCGGCCTGATCGAGAAGATTTGCTCGGTCGATCTTGCCGGAAGTTCACTGCGGATTGAATATTGCCAGGATACCGACGGCTTTTGGCTGGAGCCCCACACCGACATCGGGGTTAAGCGCTTCACCATGTTGCTCTATTTGTCGAGCGAGCCGGGGTGTGAGCAGTGGGGCACTGATGTGTACAGCCGCCCCGATCAGCATGTCGCCACCGCACCTTATCGCCGTAATGCCGGAATGATTTTTATTCCGGGGTCGAATACTTGGCACGGCTTCCGCAAACGGCCGATCGACGGTGTGCGCAAATCGATCATCATCAATTATGTCGGCCCGGAGTGGCGTGCGCGTCACGAGTTGTCTTTTCCCGAAACGCCCGTCGGTTCGGCGTGATCAACCCGCCTTCACGCCGCGTTGCGATAGGGGGTCATTAACCCGATGACGTCACTGTACCAGCGGCCGAACAGGATCGGCATCAGGCCGGCGCCGTCATCAAGGGTTTCCTGAACCAACGACAAGGGGCTTGGCGGACGCACCTGGATCGAGGACACCACCTCTTCGATGTCGACCGTGCTTTCGGCATTAAAGCGCGTCAGCATCTGCCGCATCCGCCGGTTTTGCGGCTGACAGATCACGGAAAGACGTGTAATTCCGGTGTTCTGCGCAACCAGGACAATGCGCCGCATCAAGGTGGTGCCGACGCCTTGGCCTTGGCACACGCGCTCGACACTGAAGGCAACCTCGGCATGGGCGGAACCGGGCTCGCGGCGCAGTTCAACCGCCCCGCGGATCGAGCGTTCGTCGAAATAGCCGATAACGGTCGTGCTTGGCCAATCAATGCGTTTGCAGTAACCGCGAATTTCATTGTCGGACAAGCTTGCGGCAAACCGGCAGCGACGATCATCATTATCAAGACGGATGATATGTTCCGCAAACTTTTCGGCATCGCCTGAGTAAAGTTTCCGAAATCCAAACATAGCGTCCACCCCTTGCCCTGAAAGGTATGATCAATCGCAGACTGTCATAAAGATTGTACGGGAATTAACTCCCGAAAAACCGACTTATGCCGGAGACTGCTGCCCTGTTTCCTTAGAATCGCGATGAGGAGAGCAGTCTAACCCTCTGCGTCTCTTAGTCAGCTCGTTCGCTCTTGATGAAGGGATCATACGGAAGTGGCAGGCGTTAGTAAATATAAAATTTCTGTTAATCCGATTTCCGCGTCGGGCTGTTGCTGCGCTGCACCATATGTGCAATTACGCAATCCATTGGGTTTATGTCCCCACGCAACGCTTTGGATTCATGAGAAACCCTAGTCGGGTTGGCGCCGCCGCCGCCGCCGCGCAGCTCTTAATCGATCGATAAGTATATTGCGGCCACTAACGATTCCAAGCCGCTGTTTTATCTCTCGGAGCGCCGATTTAGTCCGCCGGACCGCGGCACTGACCCCGACGCGTTCCAGAACGTCATGCGCCCATTTATTAAATCGCAGTGCCGTAGTATAGACCGTAACAAAGGTTGTAAAAACCATAAGCTTAGGCTTGGCAATAACGAATAAGCGTGCTGAAATTGCAGTCCCCGTGACTTTGGCGGTAAGAACAACGATTATACCGCTAATGATGTGTCCGGTTGAAATGAAGTAGAGTGCGGCCAATTTGACCGGTATCAAGCATATTATCGGCACGGCAAAAAGCGCCAGCGTGGTCCGCGGCCCGCATTGCTGCACCCGGGCCTCAAGTCGGGCCACCAGCCGCAGCCGCGCCAAGCGTGCGGCCAGGGCGGTGACCTTGTCCCAGACGAAATCTTCGAATAAAATCAACAGTGCCGCCAGGATGACCAGCGGCAGCGTCAGAAGCTTTTTCAGCATTTTCACCCGGAGCAAATTATCAACGGCCGGGAGGCGGCATCGGATGCATGCCGCCGTAACCGTGACCATAGGATGGCGCGGCGTGAGCCGGATAGGAAGGGGCGGCGTGTGCATTATGCACGGGATTCATGGGCGCGTCTTGGTTCGGTCCCTGCCGGTACCCGTGCCAACCGCCGGCCATCGGCAGCACCGACTCGGGCATGAAAACTCCGGTTCGGCGCAGGCCTTCCGGCTGAAAGGCGGCTTCTTCCCGGGGTAACGGCGTCGGCGCATTGTTGCGGAGAATCAGCCCGTGATCAGAGGCGCGCTTGTCCAGCTCGGCAAATTTTTTGTTCCAGATCGCATAGCGCTCAGCCGGCGACGAGGCTTCCCGCATCTTCAGCCAAATATCGTAACGCTCGGAATAGGTCATCATCTCATGCGGCCACACCGCCCGGGTCGGAAACGGGTGGGCTAAGCCCGGACGCATCAGCGTCTGCGGCGAAGGCCCGAACTGTGCAGCGACCGGAGCCGCGGCGAAAAGGACACATAATACTGTGCCGGCGACGGCGGTTCGCAGAGACATGCCGGACGATCCTTTCGGGGCGCTAAAGGGCAAGGAATCGACAATAGGAGCAATAATCCATTTCATATAATATCATGTACCGATGCAAGGAAAATCGCCGGTGTCGTTCGGTAAGTCCTTGCCGAGCGGTAAAAGTTGCCGGGCTTGCGGGATGCGACGGGCAGGCGTATTCTATGCGGGTCAAGGCAAGAAAAGGGCGGGAGTCTCGGCTCGGGCGATCGGCACGGAAGTTGCTTTGTGCTTGTCGTGCAAGACGAAACCGACGACAGCGGGAGCGGGCGATGGACCTCGGGACGATGGGCGTCTTTAAGTTGATGACCAAGAAAATGGACTGGCTCGCCCAGCGCCAGGAGGTCATCGCCGAGAATGTCGCCAATGCTAATACGCCCAAGTTCAAACCCGAAGATATGACGCCCTTTACCTTTCGCTCGGCGCTGGAAGAGGGGCGGCATAAGCTGGAACCGGTGCTGACCAACCCGGCCCACCAAAGCATGCTGCATCCCAAGGACGGCGCGGCGGGGACGGCGCGCAAGGAGAAACGGCCTTACGAGACCAAGCCGGACGGTAATGCGGTGGTGGTCGAAGAACAGATGCTCAAACTGTCTCAGGCCGGACAGGATTTCTCACTGGTCACCAGTCTCTATCGCAAAAACGTCAATCTCTTTAAGCTCGCGATCGGTCGCGGCGGTAGTTGAACGGGATTTGTCGGCGTCGGCGGCGACTGAGCGGGACAAATAAAGGAAAGGGACGTTCCATGGATATCGCCAAGGCAATGGAAGTTTCCGCGGCCGGTATGAAGGCCCAAGGCTCTCGCATCAAGGTCATTGCCGAAAATCTTGCTAACGCGGACTCTACCGCCCAAGTGCCCGGCGATCTGCCCTATCGGCGTAAAACCGTCACCTTTAAGAATGAACTCGACCGGCAAACCGGCATCAACAAGGTTCGTGTCTCCTCGATCGGCGTTGATCGCAGCGACTTTCAACGAAAATATGATCCGACCAGCCCGAGCGCGGATCAAGAGGGCTATGTCATGATGCCCAACGTCAACACGCTGGTTGAAACCATGGATATGCAGGAAGCGCAGCGTGCATATGATGCGAATCTTTCGGTGATCGACACTGCCAAGACAATGCTATCGCGCACGGTTGATCTGCTGCGCTCGTAAACGCGGCTGAATTTGGAGATAACTCGCCATGGTTGCCAATGTCAACGCCGCCCTCAGCGCTTATGCCAGCGCCGCCAAGCGCGTCGTTCAGCCGGGAAATGATGCGAATGAGGTCGAAGGGCCGTCTTTCGGCGACATGCTTAAGCAGGCCGCCAAGGGCAGTCTCGATAGTCTTAAAGCCGGCGAACAAATGACCGCCAAGGCTTCGATCGGCAAGGCCGATATTACCGATGTCGTGACCGCCGTGACCAACGCCGAAGTCACCTTGCAAACCGTGACCAGCGTGCGCGACAAGGTCGTCTCGGCGTATCAGGAAATTTTGCGGATGCCGATCTGACCGGGCGGATACCGGAAAGGAAGCGCGCTCGTGACTGAAACCGACGCAATCGAGATTTGCCGTGAAGCGATTCTGGTCATGCTTGTTGTTTCCGGGCCGATGATGCTGGTCATGTTGGTCGTCGGTGTTGTCGTGTCTTTGTTTCAGGCGCTCACCCAAATTCAAGAACAGACCCTGACTTTTATTCCGAAGATGGTGCTAGGCTTCGCCACCGCCATTTTTTTGGCGCCGTTCATGGTCTCGCATCTTACGGTTTTTACCCAGCACATCGCCGACCGCATCGTTGCGATCGGCTCACAGCAATAGAGCGTTTCCAACCGTGGCAACGTTGCAAACTCTGATTGCCGGCCAGTTATTTGCCTGGTTGCTGATCTTTACCAGGGTTGGTTCGGCCTTCATGGTGATGCCGGTGTTCGGTGACCAATTCGTGCCGGCCCGGGCGCGGTTGTTGCTGGCCTTGATTATCAGCGTGATCGTCACTCCGGCGCTGCAAAACCGGCTGCCGCCCGAACCGAATTCTATTATCGCCCTGACGCTCTTAATTCTTGGCGAAGTGCTGGTCGGGGTTTTTGTCGGCTCGCTGCCGCGCTTGATGTTCGGAGCGTTGGAAGTGGCCGGTATGATTATCGCTATGCAAGCGGGCCTGTCGAATGCGTTCGTGTTCAATCCGTCGCTCGCCTCTCAAGGCTCGTTGCCGGGGTCGTTGATGTCCTGGTTGGCGCTGTTGTTGATCATGGTTGGCGATCTTCACCATCTGTTGTTGATGGCGGTCATCCACAGCTATGATTTATTTCAACCGGGAGCGCCATTGCCGGTCAGTGATTTCATGCAGATGGTTTCGCATCTGGTGTCGCAGAGTTTCATGATCGGGGTTGAAATGTCGGCGCCGTTCCTGGCAACCGGCTTGGTGTTTGCCTTGGCACTCGGCATCATGGCCCGGTTGGCCCCTCAGATGCAGGTGTTTTTCGTGTTCATGTCGGCGCAGATCGCCTACGGCTTATTTTTGTTTGCGATCACGGTTTCGGCCATGATCACCTTTTGGCTGCGCCACTTCGAATCAACGCTGGTCGAGTTCATAAATCCCAGGTGACGGAGGCGGGATAACCGCCTCCGCGTCCCGTAACGGAAATTCAGGACCGGTAACCGCCGGTCTCGACCAGATCGTTCGACTGCTTGCGTTCCGGGCGTCGCCCGCGGCTTGCCGGGGGGAACGGGCGTGATGTCGGCCGCCGGTCTCCACGAGGTGGCGCGGCGCGTTCCGGCATGTGAGGCACCGGCGGCAATGTCGGCGTTCCGACCACGGCCAATTGACGTCGTGTCAGTTTTTCAATATCGCGCAGGAACGGCCGTTCGCTCGGATCGCAGAACGACAGCGCAATGCCGGCGGCTCCGGCCCGCGCGGTGCGTCCGACCCGGTGAACGTAGCTTTCCGGGATATTGGGCAGCTCGAAATTGATGACATGGGTCACGCCGTCAACATCGATCCCGCGCGCCGCAATGTCGGTTGCCACCAGCACCCGGGCCACACCGGAGCGGAAGTTTTCCAGCGCGCGTTGGCGGGCGCTTTGCGACTTGTTGCCGTGGATCGCTTCGGCCACAACCCCGACCTTGTCGAGATGTTCGGCTACCCGGTTGGCGCCGTGCTTGGTGCGGGTAAAGACGATCACCCGCTCCAGGCTGCTGTCGGCCAGCAATGAACTAAGTAAAGCGCGCTTTGAGGCGGCATCGATGAAGAACACGCTCTGTTCGATGCGATCGACGGTAATAACCGCAGGGGTAACTTCGACTCGAACCGGGTCACGCAGCATCTCTCCGGCCAACCGGGCGATATCGGCCGGCATGGTTGCCGAGAACAGTAAAGACTGGCGCTCTTTCGGCAGGCGAGCGATGATTTTGCGCACGTCATGGATAAAGCCCATGTCGAGCATGCGGTCGGCTTCATCGAGGACAAGATAGGTTGCGTTTTCAAGGCGGACATGCTTCTGATTGATCAAATCCAGCAAGCGTCCGGGCGTAGCCACCAGAATATCAACACCGCCGGCCATCGCCCTGACTTGCGGATCCTGACCGACGCCGCCGAAAATCACGGCATGACGCAGTTTAAGATGGCGGCCGTAAACGGAAAAAGAGTCGGCAATCTGAATCGCCAACTCGCGGGTCGGCGCCAGCACCAGAGCGCGAGCACAACGGGGACCGGCGGGCGCCGGCCGTTCGGATAAACGCTGAAGGATCGGCAGGGCGAACGCGGCGGTCTTGCCGGTGCCGGTCTGAGCGATCCCGACCACGTCACGGCCCTCGAGCTGGGGCGGGATGGCACGAACCTGAATAGGCGTAGGCGTAAGGTAGTTCTCGGTAGCAAGCGCGCGCAACAGCGGCTCGGCTACACCGAGATCAGAAAAGAGAGGACTGGTCAAAGTATGAAAATCCTTCGGCGCCGGCTTGAAAAGCGGCACCTGATCAATAAGCAACGGCAGGCCATGCGCGCCTGGAGCCGTCGGGCTTTACGGAAATCATCCCGGGACGAAAGGCAGCCGGAAAAACCGGGCGGCGCGTCGCGCAGTCACGAGACCATTCGCCGCTACTTTGACGCTCTGAAGTCGCAATGTCAATCGCTAAACCGTGGCTTCATCCGAAGATATAAATCGGTACCCGACCGCGGGTTCTGTAATGATAAAGCGCGGGCGCGCCGGTTCGGGCTCCAGTTTCTTGCGCAGCAAGCCGATATGAACGCGCAAATACTGGGTCTCGTGGATATGGGCCGGTCCCCAGACATCACGCAAAATCTGTTGATGGGTCAGCACCTTGCCAGCATGCGTGATCAACAGGCGCAACGTATTGAACTCGCGGTTGGATAAGACGACTTCGTCACCGTTACGGGTGACCCGGCGTCCACACAGGTCGACAACCAGATCGCCCGAGCGAAATTCCGTCTGCGGGTTTTGCCCGGCCCGGGCGCGGTAATGCATGGCGATCCGAATGCGCGCCATCAGTTCGTTGATTCCAAACGGCTTGGTCACATAATCGTCGGCACCGCGGTCGAGCGCTTCAACCTTGTCGGCTTCCCCGGTTCGCACGGTCAGCACGATGATCGGTGCCGGGCCGCATTCGCGCAGCCGTGTAATGACCTCGTGGCCATCAAGATCGGGCAGGCTGAGATCAAGAATAATCAGGTCGGGAATTTCCCGGGTCGCGATGGTCACCGCATCACTGCCGGTTGCCGCCTCAAGCACCTTGTGATTATGAGCGCACAAACAAATTCGCAGAAACTTTCGAATCTGTGGTTCGTCATCAACAACCAGAATTTTCCACGCTGCTCCACCCATGGCGATCTTCCCTATTCTTCCTTATTTTACACCAAGGGACGGCTTATATCAAGGCAAGGCACCGGCAGGCGCCCCGGTGAAACACTTCCGGATGGAAGAGCAAGGCTTGTGGTCCGACATGAAGGCCGGTCCACAGTGTCCCAGATTCGGGGTTTGGACGCAACAGCTTGACCTTTCAAGCCGGGCCTTGTCGTTCCAACCGGGTGTTCCCAGATTTTTCGCGGAGGCCGAAAACGGCGCCGGTGCCGCTGCCGGCATCGCGGTCTCGGACGGCGCCTTTCGTGCGCTCTCGCGGTGGGAGCTGGTGCCTGTTCTCGCCTACGAGGTCGCCCATATCGCCGTCGCTAACAGGAAAGAGGGCGGTTACCACTGAATATTAGTGCAGTCTGGTCAAGGGATCCGGCTTTGACGCTTGCGCCAGCCATTTATTGTTGAACATAGCTCAAGAACACCCGGTCGTAGAGCCGCAGGTATCGCATTTCAGGCAGGTGCCGTTGCGGACCAGGGTCATGTTGCCGCATTCGCTACAGGCGTCGCCGACATAGCCCTTGGCCCGCGCCTCCAACCGTTGTTCGCGCTTGAGGTCGGCGCCGGAGCCCGCGCCGACAGTCCCGCCCGGGTTCCCGCCCGCGTTGGCGCCGACCAGGACCAATTGCTCGTTACGGATGTGGGCATGGGCGTGAGTATGTGCGGGAGCATGACTGACGCGGGCCTCGGTGCCGGTGCCGGCCAGAGCAAAACCGAGAACGGCGCGCTCGGCATTCCCACCTGGCAGCACGCGCAGGTTGGAGCGAACATAACCCTTACTCGCCACCCGCTTGACGGTCTCTTCGATTGCACTGTCACGTTCGGGCGAAGACGGCAACTCGCTTTGGCGCTCGCCGCCGCCGACGGTGCAGGGGGTCAGGTCTTCGGGGGTGGCATGGGCCAGATCGGTGCGGCCCAAATAGGAAATCGCCAACTCGCGGAAGATATAGTCGATCACCGAGGTTGCCATTTTAATGGCATCGTTGCCCTGAACCATACCCGAAGGCTCGAAGCGGGTGAAGGTGAAGGCTTCGACAAATTCCTCCAGCGGCACGCCATATTGCAGCCCGATTGAAATCGCGATCGCAAAATTATTCATCAACGAGCGGAAAGCCGCCCCCTCTTTATGCATATCGATGAAGACTTCGCCGAGCTTGCCATCTTCATATTCACCGGTGCGCAAATAAAGCTTGTGCCCGCCGATGATCGCTTTTTGGGTATAGCCCTTGCGGCGGTGGGGCAATTTGCTCCGGCCGCCGGGAACACTGCGCTCGATCACCCGCTCGACGATCCGTTCGACGATGCGCTCGGCCACCATCGGCGCGCGCTGACCGGCGGGGGCCTCGATGATTTGCTCGACGGTATCGTCGTCTTCATCTTCGGCGTCGCCAAGGACGCTGGCCGACAAGGGCTGGCTCAGCTTCGAGCCGTCGCGATAAAGCGCGTTGGCCTTGATCCCCAAACGCCACGATAGCAGATACGCCTCTTTGCACTCATCGACGCTGGCGCTGTTGACCATGTTGATGGTCTTGGAAATCGCGCCGGTGATGAAGGGCTGTGACGCCGCCATCATGCGGATATGGGCTTCGGCCGACAATGAGCGAGTGCCGATTCGGCCGCACGGGCTGGCGCAGTCGAACACCGGCAGATCGCGGGCGCGCAGGAAGGGAGCGCCTTCCAGGGTCATGGCGCCGCAGCACCAGGTATTGGCCGCCTCGATCTCGGCCTTTGAGAAGCCGAGCCAGGTCAGCAGGTCGAAGCCGGACTGGTCCAGCACCACTTCCGGCACTTTCAGGCTGTGCAAACAAAATTCGCTGCCGAGTGTCCAGCGGTTGGCGGCAAAGCGGATATCGAAGGCGTTGCCGAGTGCGCTTTCCAGCACTTTTAAGGCGGCATCGGTAAAGCCGACCGCGCGCAGCCGGGCATGATTGATGCCGGGGGCATCCTTCAGCGTGCCGTGGCCGACCGCGTAGTTCTCGATCGCTTCGGCTTCGGCCGGGCTATAGCCGAGCTTGCGCAACGCCTCGGGCACCACCCGGTTGATGATCTTGAAATAGCCGCCGCCGGCCAGCTTCTTGAACTTGACCAGCGCGAAGTCGGGCTCGATCCCAGTGGTATCGCAATCCATCACCAGCCCGATGGTGCCGGTCGGTGCCACCACCGAGACCTGAGCATTGCGGAAGCCGTGGCGCTCGCCCAGTTCCAGCGCGCGATCCCAAGCCCGCCGCGCCGATTCGGCCAGAGTTTGATGGGGCACGTCGGCCGCAATCAGGGGGACCGGCAGCACCGACAACCCTTCGTAACCGCCGGCGCCGACGCCGGCGACCCCGTGGGCGGCGCGGCGATGGTTGCGAATCACCCGCAGCATCGGTTCGCGGTTGGCGGCGAAACCGGGGAAGGCGCCGAGCAACTCGGCCATCTCGGCCGAGGTGGCATAGGCGACTCCGGTCATGACCGCCGAGATCGCGGCGGCCATCCCGCGTCCCTTGTCGCTGTCATAGGACAGCCCGGCCGCCATCAGCAAACCGCCCAAATTCGCGAAGCCAAGCCCGAGCGTACGGTACTCGTACGAAAGCTGTGCGATTTCGGCCGACGGATACTGTGCCATCAACACGGAAATTTCGAGCGTTATGGTCCACAGCCGGCAGGCATGCTCGAAAGCGGCGGCATCGAACTCGCCCTTGGCATCGCGGAATTGCATCAGATTGAGCGAGGCCAGATTGCACGCCGTGTCGTCCAGGAACATATATTCCGAGCACGGATTCGAGGCGTTGATCCGCCCCGAATTCGGGCAGGTGTGCCATTCATTGATCGTGGTGTCGAATTGGACCCCCGGATCGGCACAGGCCCAGGCGGCATGGCCGATCTTGTCCCACAGCTCCCGCGCACGGATGCGGCGGGCGACCTTGCCATCGGTGCGCCGAATCAGGGCCCAATCGTCATCCTCTTGCACCGCCTCCAGGAAGCGGTTGGTGATGCGGACCGAATTGTTGGAGTTCTGCCCGGCCACCGTCAAATAGGCTTCCGAGTCCCAGTCGGTATCATAGGTGCGGAACTCCATTTCGGTGAAGCCCTGCCCGGCGAACTGCATCACCCGCTGGATATAGCTTTCGGGCACCGCACCCTTGCGCGCCGCGATCACCGCTTTTTTCAGCGCGCGATTCGCCTTCGGATCAAGCGCCGCCGACTCCTCCACGCCGCTCTGTCGGGCCGCGGTAATGGCGGCCATCACGGCATTAAGGTGCTTGCCGGTTTGAATCGAGCCGGTGACCAGCGCCGCAACCTTTTGTTCCTCCACCACCTTCCAGTCGATGAAGGCCTCGATATCCGGGTGATCGATATCAACCGTACACATTTTAGCGGCGCGCCGGGTGGTGCCGCCCGACTTGATCGCCCCGGCCGCCCGGTCGCCGATCTTGAGGAAGCTCATCAGGCCCGACGAGCGCCCGCCGCCCGACAGGCGCTCGCCTTCGCCCCGCAGCTTGGAATAGTTGGTGCCGGTGCCCGAGCCGTATTTGAACAGGCGCGCCTCGCGCACCCACAAATCCATGATCCCGCCCTCGTTGACCAGATCGTCCTTGACCGACTGGATGAAGCAGGCGTGCGGTTGGGGATGCTCGTAAGCCGACTCGGAGGCCGTCAACACGCCGGTCCGGTAATCGACGAAATGATGGCCCTGAGCCGGGCCGTCGATGCCATAGGCCCAATGCAGGCCGGTATTGAACCATTGCGGGCTGTTGGGCGCCGCCATCTGCGCACACAACATATAGCGGGTCTCGTCATAAAACGCCCGGGCGTCCGACTCCGCGTCGAAATAGCCGGCCTGCCAGCCCCACCAGGTCCAGGTCCCGGCCATGCGGTCGAACACCTGCCTTGCATCGGTTTCCCCGACCATGCGCCGGTCCGCCGGCATCTGAGCCAGAGTGGCGAGATCGGCCGTGCGCTTCCAAAGCCAGGATGGGGTTTTGTGGTCCTCAATCGCTTTAAGGGCGGCGGGTAGCCCGGCTTTGCGGAAATATTTCTGGGCCAGGATGTCGGCGGCGACCTGAGTCCATGCGGCGGGGACGCAAATATCGGCCTGCTGGAACACGACCGAGCCATCGGGATTGCGGATCTCGCTGGTTACCGTGCGGAATTCGAATGATTCGTAGGCATCCTTGCCGTCCCTGGTAAACCGCCGCTCGATACGCATGCAAATCCCCTCTAAGGCCGCCCTGAACGAGGCGCCATGCTCATTTTACCAGCTTTTTCCGCTGCCCGAGAACCGGGCGGGTGTTCCGTCCGTTCGCAGAGTCGAGCCGCGATATCGGGTGGACGGGGCGGGTTATAGGCCCAACATCTGGTGTCTGCAAGAGGGAATGGGTTAACAAGATCGGGGTGTGGCCGGTCTGCCCTGCGACACGCCGCCGCAGGGCGTGGCCCGGTTCAAACGGCCGGGGGACAGCGTCGTGGCGCAGTATCTTACAAGGATAATTTCGGTACAGGGCAGAGCGACGGCGGGCGCTTATAATATTTATGGGATTTGCTTAAACAATACCTCTAACAGAATTCGACTTTGCTCCATTGCAGCACCGGCAAAGCGGGACAAGATTCAGGAGAGAGTTTTTACACATCCGTTCAAGATCGGATATTGCTCCGACAAGACCAAACAAGCTAAGTAAAACGTTACCACGATCATTGGTCGTCCACTTATTCGCCGCAGTCGTGGTGTCCCTTAAATGACTGTAATCCCCCGGGTCTCGATACTTCGGGTGCAATATAAATGTGTTCCAAGTTTCACCACGGTAGGCTTGGCCCTTTCCCCCGGTGGGGAAGGCCGTGGTCAGCTCCAAACTACGAAATATTTTCGTAACAAAGTTACCACCCTCTTGAGGCATGTAATGGTCAATCTGCATTTCGGTCATGGAAACAATTACGCCACAATTATGACAGGGAACCGTTTCCGTGTTCCAATCACCAACAACACCGTCAGCATTCATCCGTTTAATATTTCTGTGGGAAACTTGGTATATGCGGCGCCATGTGGTGTTGTTTATGACGGTACGATGAGTTGAACCTACATATAAGTATTCAATACATTTTGCTAGTATTATTGCATCATTCTTATTTAGTCTTGTAAGTCCATCAGGAAAGGCGACTACATTCTCGCCGGAGGCGTGTGCAATATTGCCATTCGTTGATTTCCATAGAGGAATCCATTTGCCACCCATATAAGTCGCTATTTTACCAATTTTTTCATAAGCGTCATCTATTGCCTTTTGTGCTTTCCGACTCGCCATGGTGACACCCTTATTTTTTGAAAGAGCAAAGCAGACGGGTTAATTGCGTGCAACTGGCCCAAGCAAGCAGGCCGATACTATCTCCAAACTATACCCGTTAAATCCGAACTCGGTCAAGGCGCACAATAACTTTCAAAGACAAAACACCGTATTTAGCATGCAATAGCATGCTTGTATCAACTACCATGATAATACGGGTTTTTATGAAGTTGCATACACTTTAGAAGGGTGGCGGTTTGTGAGCGCCCGTCCCGCTACGCAAAAGTTTTAGCCTGAATTATGAAGTATGCCGGTTGAAGCATAGGTCATATACGTGGCTATCCGTACGTAGTTCTATCTAAGTAAGGGCTTTGTATTAATATTATCATTTGCCGGAAATATTCAGGAGCGCTCAAGTATGAGCTTATACGTACGTATAAACCAGTAAGTGAGATTCCTATATTGATTGCGGACCGGCTTTGGATATACTTTTCAACTATAGCAATTGACTTAAGGGGCGCCCTATGTGGGACGCAGTCAACATCGTCCCCTTAAGCCGGTTGCCGGGCCGGGCATGAAGACTTTCTTCCCGGAGCCGAAGGAAATTCCGGGGAGCAACCCGCTCCGCAGAAAAAGACCGAAGAAAGGATCGAAATGGAACTCGCGACCGCAGCCAAGTATTTGGCAGGAGCATTTGCTGTAATCCCGCTTTTGGGCGTGGGCATCGGTATCGGCAATATCTTCAGCACCATGATTCAGACCGTCGGCCGCAACCCGGGCTGTCGCGACAAGGTTTTCCCGCTTGGCATCCTTGGCTTCGCTCTGACCGAGGCGATTGCGCTGTTCGCGCTGCTGATCTCGTTCCTGATTCTGTTCATGTAGTTGTCGGTCATCATGGCCCGCCCCGGCTACGTCGGGGCGCCGAAGAGAAGAAGCGCGCTCCGGTAAAAGAGCGCGCTTCTTTCGTTTTCGGAGTTACTTTATATCTGCAACAGCTTTTATTACTAATTCCGGTGTAATTGTTTTGCCGGTGGCTTTTGAAACGACATTAGCCGTGGCACGATAAACGGCAACTTTGGCCTCTTCTCCAAGCAGCCCTTTGGCTCGGGCGGCCAGCAAGGCCTGACCATACGCATCGATGATGATGTCTTTCAGGGTTGGGGCCAGGGTTGGGGCCAGGGTTGGGGCCAGGGTTGGGGCGGCCATGTCGAGAACCTCCGGTTACGATGATCAGGCGTGATCTTTAAAGCTTTCTGCCGTGAAACGGAAGGCTTGGAGCGTCCCTGAGTCATGCGCAACCGGTAATCCTGCTTTCTGCT
>JBAWVF010000062.1:0-19990 GCA_037147415.1 Rhodospirillaceae bacterium
CAAGCGCAGCCATAATCTGGCTGCCGCCGTGAAAGGTTTTCAGGCTCTCAGCTCGTCATTGGCCGCCCCGATCCGGCCCTCGAACTGGTCGAGCGCCTGCTCCGCCGTGGCCAACGCCTCCACCAGCGGCGAGACATCGGCCTCGATCCGCGCACCGAGCTTGACGGTCATGGGGGAAGCCTCTAATGAAAATTAGTGGATGCAGACAACAAAACAGCGGCCAAGTTTAGTGGGCCGCCGTGTAACAGGTTCGGATGGTTTAGGGGAATAAAAGGGTTTGGCTTCGAGATGACTGGGGGTTTGTGCATTCCAGAGCTATTTAGACTGCGCTCCTGACAGTGCAGTCATCTGTCTATTCCACGTTAGCTTAGCTTCGAGAAGCGTCGCACGGAGGAGAGGTCAGCTGGGCTGCGGTGATGCGGGCAATAGCGCGTGCCGGATCTCTATCTCCGAACCTGCCACACGGGTATGACGCGTTCTAAAGCGCTTAATGGTATTGATGGCGGAGAGCGGTGTTGGCCCGTCGATAAGAGCAAGAGGGACATGGCCGGTTATGGCGTTTGTCAATCTTTCCTGAGCAAACGGAAGGTCGCCGTCGAGCACATAGCCAAGCATACAGCCGACAGGCAGATGCTCGGCATACTGTTCAGTCATGAAGCGCATCATGCCCTGGGTAACGTAAACGGTCGCAAGCGAACTCCGCCCTCCTGGATTGATAATATTCAGACGCTTACATTCATAGGCCAAATAGCACTCACGCTCCCAATCAAAAAGAATGGCGATATCGATTATGCCCTTACTATATTTTGATCCATCAGCAGCTAGACTGAACGGCTCGAACTGATACTCGACCCAATGGCAAAGCCGACGCACGACAGCATCCTTGGCTAGGCGATCAACCAAGTTAATGGTTATATCGTCTTCCCCAGGCTGGGCTGGGAGAACTGATATACACCCCGGCCATACGACTGCAATCCGCTCTAGGAAGCGCTCATCGAACGCAATGAAGCTGTCTGCCCATGCTTGAACATCGCCAACCAGCATCAATGAACACTCCGCCTCGGTGGTGGAGCTACGGCTTGCTGGAGATCGAGTGCGATCCCGTCGGCATCTGCGAGCGCGGTCGAACGCAACCAGAAGCGCATCTGCATAGGCTTAATAAGGTAGAGGCAGTCGCCCACGAAAACACGGAGGTCCGGCATGAGCTGAAAGTTGCCGTCGAGCGGACGGTGAATGTGGGAGGACAGTTCCGCCAGAACAGCACCCAATTCTGCCGATTGATCCTCCACATAGTCCTCCCGCCCCCCCAAGCGTAAGCGGAGGATGGCGAAGTCGGCACCTTGCGCTACAAGACGGGTGTCGATCGTTTGGCCTCTGAACCACTCACCAAGGCTCACCGCCAATGTGCGTGCATACTGCGCGCGCTGAGGTTTGTCCGGCGCGGCCCACAGCTTGGGGAAATGCCCTTCGTGAGGCTGAAGTGCCGGCAGGATAGACTCGACCGTATCGTCGATGAGCACGATTTCGTCGGGGGAGAGGCAAAAGTATTGATATGCGAGTCGATCGATCGCGCGGAGAATCTCCAGTTCGTCAACTTGAGGTGCAAACGGGTCTTTGGCGCGCAGCAACGCTTCATCGACGATAGCGATGAGTTGATGAGCGGCTTGAGTGGCTGCGTCCTTATCAGGAACATCCCCAGGCGAAGGGAAGGGCAAGCGAAGTAGATCAGCCTGCTGCACTTCCGGCCGGTCCGAGCCAAAAGACGCCGTTCCATGGAATGCATACCAGACCGCGATACGACTATTTAGAATTGCAGTTAACACCTTTGCGCGGTCGCCATGGCCATCAGGCACGACGATCGCTTGGAAGATGTGCTGAAAGGTAAGCGGCTCATCGCAGTAAGCGGCCCGCAATCGATTTTGCGATGTCTCCACTCCACGAGGGATGAGGACACGAGCACCATCGAACCCAGCCTCGAACCCGCGTCGACGCACTGTTGCAGAAGTGGCGGGTTTTAGGCCATCGGCCACTTGGGCTAGGCGCGAAAAGGCGGTGATTGGCAGGTCTGCCAAGCAACCGACATATTTGCTGTCCAACCGAGGAGCATCGCTTGTTTCGCGATCCCCGTTGAACGGCTGGTAGCCTTGCCCAATGACCCATTGGCCATCAGGCTCTTCGCGGCGGCGGCTTAGGCTTCCGAAATCCCTCACGAACGCACCCAGCTTCGGGAGTCGAGCAAGATAGCCGAACAGCTTGGCGTCCGGCTCACGCATCCAAAGCCGTTGCTTGAAGATGAGTGGGTTATCCAGAACGGAGCCGACGCCGAGCACCACCTTGTCGGCACTGCTCAACGTGATGACGCGCTTGATGCGAAGATTCAGGTCGGCCTTAGGTGCCCAGTAATCGAAGCGGTAAGGAAATTTGTCTGCCTTAGCTCTGCTGTAGATTATCAGCGCTGCTGGACGATGGGCCTTTTCGAAAAGCTGAAAGCGAAGATCTGCGAAATTGATGATCCTACGAACCTGAGATTTTCTGAAGAGCGCGTCGCGAGCATCCACCGTGTTTTGAGCGTGATTGTGCAGGAAGCCCATCGACGGCAACAAAAATGCGATCAGCCCGTCGTCACAAAGGTGTGCGAGCGCCTTCCAAGTGAATGCCCACGCGTCTTCGCCGCCTGGCATCGGATGGCTCGTCTTCTTGCTCCATTGCACCGACGAGCGCGCCGGACCACGGCGACTAGTCCACGGCGGATTTCCGATGATGACCTCGTATCGGGCCGTATCCGGCAGCACATCGAAAAAGTCGCGGCAGACGAGGGTTTTCCCCCACAACTCCGGTAGAAGTTTGCCGCGAGTAATGAGCTTGCGGATGTCGCGTGGAGACACCTCCTCCAGCAGTGCGACGTAGAGCGAAAACACCGCGACGCGAACGGCACCGCCGTTCAAATCCCAGCCGTGAATCTGGTTCAACAGCGTCAACAACGTGTTCCAAGGGATCGTCGGTGTCTTGTGCTTCGATCGCCAATGCTCGCAGAGTCGTTGAAACGAGCGGACAAGGAACACGCCTGAACCACAGGCAGGATCGAGGAACCGCCCGCCCGCCCGTGTAGCTTGCGGCAACATCTCCCAAGCCTGGGATACTACGGTATCGGCAAGGAACATGGGGGTGTAGTAGGCCCCGTTGGCGCGGCGCTCAGCCTCGCGTTCTCCGAGAAAGCGATCATAGACCGCGCTAACCAGTTCGATTGGAATGTAACGGAAGTCATAACCCCAAAAGCGCAGCTGGCCTGAGTGAGCCATTTCTTCACGGCCTGATCTGAACCGCGCCAAAATCGCCAGATGATCGGGTTTTACCTCTGGTGCTGCGGCTTCTGGCTCGAAGGAGCATGGGGCAACGAACAGATCGCCATTGAAATCTTGGTGAAGGGTCCGAAAGAATGAACGGAACAGGTCAATATCGCCTGTTTCCAGAAGAGATGAGAAATTCTCAGCACGTTTCTCGGAAATAGCCGCGAAATAATCCGGGGTTACAATGCCTCTGTCTTCAAGATAGGCAATAAACATTGCTTGGATGAGCAAGGCTTGCGCCGTATCCGGAGCGAGTGCGGCAGCTTGCAACAGTTTATGCGATTCGTTCAAATTGTCGAGAAGAACCTGATCGATCCGCTCCTTCGGCTGAAAGTAGTCGCTATAGTCCCGCCAGAGACGTCCCGATTCCGCGCCGTAGATGAGGTTGTGAAACCGCAATGCCTCAGCCGTCAGAGTGAGGCTATCGATCAAGCAGCGGGTCTCAAAAGCGCCCCCAGGATCGCTGAGCGGGGTGCGAGCTAGTGAAAATGCCCTGAGCGTGTCGTCGGCGATGACAAGCAACAGGCTCGCCAAGCCCTGGTTCCAGAGCGCGCCATGAAGATTGATAACGGAAGCACGATCATAATGATCGGCCGCAAGGATCGCGACCGTGGGAACGCCTTGCACGCAGAAAATCGCGGAAAGGCCCATCTCGGAAAGCGCCGCGCGAATAG
The DNA here is from genome assembly GCA_037147415.1 of Rhodospirillaceae bacterium. Classification (GTDB taxonomy): domain Bacteria; phylum Pseudomonadota; class Alphaproteobacteria; order Azospirillales; family Azospirillaceae; genus BOG-933. Next base: position 4,022 of record JBAWVF010000062.1, read on the forward strand.
CAGGTGCATGCGGTACATCGCTGACGGCCTCAACCGACTCATATAGTTCGGGCGAACGCCGATGGGTAAGCCCCAGGCGCTCCTTCCACTCTGGTCCCAGCGGGGATGTTTGAATCGTGGTCATGCTCGCTTCCCACGTCGCTCGATCCGCGCGCCAACAACCGTGGGCGGGAATTTTAGATAGCCTTGAACTTGTTCGGCTTCGCTTGCCGTAAGCGCCGAGCGCAAGCGTGACACGATAGGCGCGCAAGGAACACAAATGGTGGAGGCGCCAGGCGCCTGACGGTGCAGAGCCATAGGGTCCACGAGACGAATACCGCCAGCTTCAATTATGGCGACGCAGTTCTCAAGTGACAGCCATGATTTACCTCGGCACTCACGGAAAAGTTGATCGAAACGGTCGCCGACCGTGCCGACGCGGACGCCGAAATCGCGGACGAGTTCGCCCACGATCGCCATCGCAACGACGTCCCCAGGCGTGAAGCTGGGGGCATGGCCCTTATGCGCAGCCAGCGCCGGGATTGCATCCCGCCATGCACGGAATGCATCCACCGAGATGGAAAGCAGTTCACGAATCTGACCTTGAGTGTAGCGCATGACCGATACTAGCCTGGATCGGGCACCGGATCAACATGGGGTTTGCCCCATGTTGATCCGGTGCCCGATCCGATGAACTGCCCCGGAATTTCCGGAGGCATCAACTCCTGAGAAAATGGGGCTATGAGGACGACGAAGACGACGAACGGATTTTCTCCGGGAGTTCAGACGCGCGCTCCCGGCTATGTCTAGAACAAGTCGTTGGAACTATAGCGGTAAAACGAAGCCCGCGTCGAACAGCTGAGCACGTTGGGTCACGTCTAGGCCGATATTGGCGTTGGAGCACCATGGAGCATGCATTGGCAGATACTGAGGCAGCACTTCCCACAGTTTTGGGAGACGCTGCATGGAGTTCCGGATCGTCAGAACACAAAGCGGCGGCGGTATCCTTTGGCAGGATTACTGGTGATTGCCCTGGAGGTAATGCTGTCTGGCTGGTCCACATAGGTCGGAATTGCCCGAAGGGGACCAGTTTTGGCAGATTTTCATCGTCCCTGATATTAGATTATCCGTCGCTCATTTTGCCCGGTAAGCGACAGGACAGCAAGCGGCGGGAGAGCCACGCCTTCCTGGATCGCCTCACCCCGGCTGATCATCTGCCTTACCCCCCGGATTCCCAATTTTACCGATTGCTTCCCAAAGGCCAGCTTCAATCCCTGACAGTAGCAACGCGACGCCTCGGGCGTCATAACCAAGCGTCTCTGTCAGGGTCAACGCCAACGCCCGGTCGATCACCGGCACTACCAGCCGTCCAACCACGGCCAAGGTGAGCGCCCGACCGGCCACGTCCCAGGCCTGCCAACCCTCGACAGTCTCGGGCTGGCTGGTCACGTATGGGCAGCGTCCGCCGCAATCGCGTCCGCTGCTTCTGCACCCACCGCAATACCCGGCGCCGCCACCAAAATGCCAGTCGGCGCGGCGCCGGAGACGTTTCCCTCGGTGGCCAGCCGATCGAGAGGCGCGTAAATCTGACGGAGGAACGCGGTGGCGATATCGGGAATCGCCATCAGCAGGGTGACGGTTTCTCCGGTGACCGGGGCCGGGGCGCCGTCGGCGAGCAGCACACCCGACCACTCGAGGATGGTGAGTTGCCCGAGCGCCCGGGCCAGCGCCGCCTTGGCCTGCCCGAGCCGCCAGGAGTCTTTGGCGGCGGCCGGGGGAACACTCTCGCCGCGCTCCCGCAGGTCAGCCGCAGCAGCAGCACGGGCCGCAGCGTCGGTGGCGGTATCCAGCGGGCGGACATGCAGCCGGACGCCGTGCGGCAGATCCAGCCAGTGGGGTTCACGCGGCAGATCGAGCCGGATCATGGGCTTTGGTCTCCTTCAAGAGGACGGGAGGATTGGCTCCGTGCCACGGCACGGACGGCGAGATAGTCGGCGACCGCTTCTTCCAGGCTGGCGAGTGCTTGGGAGCAGTCCTGATCGTTGACCCACAGCACGGCGGCGGTGATCACCCGGCGCTCCAGGTCAGTCGGTGCAGGCGCAGTCAAGGCTCGCCTCCTGATTGAGGTATTCGATCAGATCGCCCTGACGTTCGGCGTCCAGCGCCATCGCCTCGTATCCGGGACGATCGATGCGGAACCGCCCGCCGCTGGGCTTGGACGGGCGGGCTTCGGCTTCGCGGGCGATCCACCAACCGGCCAACTCGGGGTGGTCGCGGATGATGCCCCGGATGGTGGCTTCGGATTTCAGAAAGCAGAGGTCGCAGTTGCCGAGCGGGGTGATGCCGTCCCGGTTGGGCAAGGCCAGATCGAAAGGCTGGTCACGCCACCATGCCGCCACGTCGCGCCGGGTGACGCCGGCAACGGCCAGGGGACAGGCGTTGGTCCAGCGCTCGCGAGCCATGCGGGCGGGATCGGTCAGCTTCACCACCCGCCGCATCTCGTCAGCGCGCAGGCCAACCACGTTCAGCCAGTGCGCATAGCCGCAGGCATGGTGCATGAAGGCTTTCATGCGCCGAATCTTGGTTTCGGTCGTGCAGAACCTTGTGACGGGATTGGGCAGGAAGCCCCGGTTGGCGATCACGGCCCGGAACGGCTCGCCGTCCCGGCTGGCGCTGGCGTGGGTGACGATGCGGGTCTGGTGCGGGGAATCGGAATCGTATTCGAGCCAGACGATCGGCACCGACCAGTGCCGGGAGCACGCCTCGACGAAATCAAGCGTCTCGGGCATCTCCCGGCCCGTGTTGGCAAAGCAGGCATGAACATCCGCCGGCAGCGTGCCGCCGTGGGCGTCCAGGATGTGCCGGAGCATGTAGGCGCTGGTGCGTCCACCCGAGAACGAGATCAGCGCCGGCCCGGCGATCCGGTAGGGATCGTCAGGCATAGGACTCAACATCGTTGCGCAGAGTGACGGTGACGAAGGCGCCGCTGGCCGGCTTGGCCGCCTGCCAGTTGTATTTAGCCTCGATGCCGCCCGGCCCGCTGATCGGGTTTTTCGCTTTCGGCAGATAGACCGCCGGCAGGTCGAACAGCAGCGAGTGGTCGTCGTCGATGATCCAGCCCAGGGTCAGCGCCACCGGCGTGCCGGCAGACGCGGCGTCCAACAGCACAGTGTCGGCGAAACGGACGCTGATCTGGCCGGTGCAGGCGGCAACGCCGAGATCGCAGCCGTCGATCTTGCCGTCGTCCCGGATGGTGCGCACCGCCGAGAGCTTGTTGGCGTAGGTCAGTTCGCCGCCGGTGACGTTGCCCAGTGCGGTGCCGTCCTTGCGCACTACGCCCATGGACTGGTGGAACCGGCGCAGCACCCGGCCGGTCGGCGTGCCACCGGTGCTGGTGGCACCGTTGGCTTCGCCCTGGGCGATCACCGCCACGGTGGCGTTGGCCTTGCCCGAGGTCGCCCACGGGAACTTGATGCTGTCGACCATGCAGCCGGTATTCAGAAAATACCGCGGCACGTCGGGCATGCCGACTTCCAGCGCCAGCGAGGGCAAGGAGGTGGCGCCGCTGGTGAAGACATGGGTGAAAGTTGGCGCGGTGCCCGAACTGACGGGCGGGCCGAACAGTCCCTTCAGCCACAGGCCGATGTCGCGCAGGTCGACCGGCACCACGACGTTGCCCTGGGCGGTGACGACGCCGCGCGACGGCTCGGGTGGATCGCGCCCGAGACCGAGCACGTCGTTGGCTTCCAGCGGCTGTTCGGAGCCGAGGTCGCAACTGATGAAAGGCAGCCGGGCGTAATTGCCGCCGGGGGCGGTGCCGTAGGCGGCCTCGAATTTGCCAAGCAGCTGGGCATTGGCGCCGATTGCACGGGCCATGGCGGGACTCCGTCGATGATGTTGGAGATGTCAGCCCAGCGGATCGCTGGTGCTGTAGGTCAGGGTGACGATCACGGTGGCGGCCCGGATCGGGCTGCCGCCGCCGGCTACCGGCAAGTCCTCGACGGCCGGGGCGGCCCAAGCCAGCCAATCGCAATTGCCACCAAGGGAACGGTCGGTGACGAGCGCGGTGCCGATGGCGCGCAGCAACCCGTCGATGGCGATGGCTCGGGCCGCCGGCTGCCCGGCCTGGGCGAACACCTCCAGCCGGGCGGCATGATCGTAGAGGTAGGTCAGCGGCGACAGGATCACCTCGGGCGTGCCGGGATCACCGTCGCGGAGAATAATCAGCCCGCCCTGGGGCACCCGTTCGGGGATCGCGGTTTCGCGCTCGACGCTGGCGCCGGGCACGGTGGTCAGCACCGCCAGCAGCGCCTGCAACACGGATTCACGGCGGCTCGGCATTGAGCGTCTCCGGAGTTGGCTTGAAAGAAAACGACAAGTGAAGCTTGGTATAAAGGCCGCATATTGCTTGGAACTCTGCAGCTCTGGTATCAAAGACCGGCAGGCCACGGTTTCATCCTACGCGGCCTTGATCAACTCCACCTGGACTGGCCTTGGCTCCCATCTCTGCCGGCATTGCAGGGCGTCCCAGCGCTCGGCCATCGTCTTGGCATTGTTGTGAGGGCGCTTGTGGTTGCGGGCGACATCGGTGCTGTCGACCGAGGCGAATGGATAGATCGAACCGGACAACGCCATGCCCCGGAGCATGTGCAGCCAAACCGGCGAAGGGCCGCTGCCGCACAGCTGGTTCATCGCGTCTGTCATGCGGTCATGCCACCGCGCATTGCCGACGAGGGCATAGGCACCCGAACTCCCGACGCAGACGCGGGGCCATGTCTCAGCGAGACGGCACAGGCGGCCGATCGGTTCGTGCATGTGCCAGACCGGGGCCGCCTGCCGGCGACCATGGGGCCACTGGCGCAGCAGGTCGTCGTTGGCCGCTTCGTCGCCCGCGATGACATCGGGCACCACCGCCCAACTGGTCTGGTAGTCGAGCCAGCGCTCCGTCCAGGCGTAGTAACCCGGCCAATCGGTCGGTTTGCCCGCCCGCCACAGGCTGTAGGCGCCGTTGTCGAGCATCACCGACTGGCCGATCTCGTGGCACACCGTCACGTCGGACGGCAAGGCATAGGAGACGCAGAAGCACTTGCCCCTGAGGTCCATCAGCACCGCGCGCGGCGTGATCGGCGTGCCGTGGAAATGCAGCGTCATGACGACTCCGCCCCGAAATGGCTTTCGATCAGGCCGGGGAACTCGGCTTCGATCGCGGCGACCGCCCCGGCGATGTCGAGGCGTTTGCTCAGGGTGACGGTCGGCACCAGCACGAACATCAGCACCGGCTGGGCACTCCGGCCCTGAGCCAGCCGGCGCGAGGTGGCCTGCCGGAAGCCGCGTCCGGAGCGGGCGGCGACCAGCTGGTCCATGATCAGGTAACCGACCCGGCCGCCGGGCGGCATGACGGTGCGCAGGTCGCGGTTGAAGGCGGCTTCGACCTCGACCGGGGTCATCAACCGGCGGGGATGGCCGCCGGGCGCCTTCGATCCCCAGGATCGGGGAGGCACATTGGCGGTCGGGATCGCCAACCAGCGGCTACCGTTGCGTGCAATGATCGTTGCCCCTTCATCGAAACCCTGGATGATCAGCGGAGCGACGGTCCACACTTCGCCGGCCGCACCGGTGTCGGTCGGCGGATAGACCCGGCTGCGCCAGGTGCCGGCCAGCCGGCCGCCCAAACCTGCGGCGGTCACCTGCTGGCGCAGAGTCTGTTCGAGCGACGTGGTGGCATCGGCGACGCCTTCGGCCGCCGCGGCGATCAGGCTCTCGGCCTCCCGGCGCAGGCCGGCGGCGGCGTTGCCGCCGAGGATGAGGGAGATGCGCATATATTGAGTGGAACGGCCGGACCCGCCGCCGGGACCGGCCGTTCCCTCCCGCTTACAGTTTGATCGCGCGCTGGATGCTGATCTCCAGGCGCTGGGGCGCGATGGCCCGGCCGACATAGACCAGATTGCCGCTGGCCGGGACGTTGCCGGTCAGCACACCGGCGGTGGTGTCCAGGAAGTAGTCGGTGCCGACCTCCAGCGCCGCCGAGCCGGCAGACTGGGTCCAGTCGGACAGTTCGAGCACGCCGTCGGTCTGGACCTGGACATAGGCGTCGAGTGCCGCGGCCGACAGCGCGAGGCCGAGCACGTTGGCCTTGGTGTCGTCGTCAGCCTTGGCCTTCATGACCTGGAAACCGGCGGAGCAATACACCGCCATGCCGGCAACCAGAACCTCTTTCGCCTGGAGTTCGATCACATCGACCTCCTGGACCTTGGCCGCGAGGGTGTCACCGGCCGGCAGCAGCGAGAGCTTGCCGCCGATCAGCACGACGGGACGATGGGTAGCCATTGATTTTCCTTTCTGATGATGACGTTGGGAACGTCGGTCAAAGTCTGACCGGGGTGCCGGGCGTGACGTGGAGCACCGTGGGCGCCACGGCGTGGCCCACGGGGATGACCCACTGGCCGGGGATGGCCGGCGGGGTACGGGTGATCCCGCCCGCCAACACGGCGGACAGGAAGTAGGCGGCGCCGGGCACCAGGGTGGCTGAGCCGTCCTCGGTGAGCAGGGTCCAGTCGGGCCGCTCGACCGGGTGGTCGACGGTCCATTGGGCGCCGTGCCCGGCGGCGGCTCCGGCGACGACGACGCCCGCGACCAGGGCGGTGTCATCGGCATCGGCCCGCGACAGGGCGAGGAAGTTGGCCGGGGTCAGGTGGATCATGTGCCCGACCTCGACCGCGACCTCGGGCAAGGCGGTGTAGGAGCCGTCCCAGATGCCCTGGACGAAGCGTTCCGGTGCCGGTTCGACCGGCGGCGGCGCCTCTTCGGGGGCCAGGGCATAGCTTTCGAGAGTCCAGACCAGCCGGTCGGGGTCGAGCCGGCGGGCCGCCTGGATGGCGTAGTCCACCCCATCCAGCGTGATCAGTTCGTTGGGGCGGAAGGTGGAAAGTTCGCTGGTCCGCACCTCGAACAGCGCGGTCGAGGCGATCAGCCGGGTGTCCTCGAAACGGACCTCGGTGTCGGGGCGTTTGGCGATCACTCGCAGCGGACGGTGAGAGCCGTCGGCGGCGGTGTAGGTGGCCAGCGTTCCGAACTGCGCGAACGCCGCATTCACCGCCAGGGCACCGAAGTTCACGGGGCCTGGACCTGAAGGGCGCCGGCCGGCGTTTCGCACAGCGCCTTGACCGCCGCGTCATCGACCGCCGCCAGCCCCGACAGCTCCGGGAACGAAGTCGCCAGCACGCTGGCGGTGACATCGCCGGCCCGATAGAGCTTGCACCGGTCGGCCAAGCTGGTTCCGGTCAGGCGATCGATCTGGGCGGTAACCGGAGCGCAGGCGGTGACGGTTCCGGCCAGGACCACCGCCAGCAGCAGCGCCGCCGGAGCGGCCCCCGGCGGAACCGAACCATCGCCGTCCTTGGGCGTGGCCGGCGCAGCCAGGGCGGCCAGTTGGGCCAGCGCCGCGGCGGGACCGGCGGTGCGGTAGACTTCCACGATCTTGACGGCGTTGGCCGCGCGCCCCCAGTTGCCCGCCGCGAACTGGACGGCGTCATGCAGCGTGCTGCTGACCTGGGCGAGGCCCGCCAGATTGAAGACGGCGGCGGCCTGGGACAGCAGGCCGATTGCGGCAAAGGCCAGGGTGACGATGGTGGCGAGATTGGCGGTGACGAAGTCGAAGAGTCCGAGCACGGTATCCATGGTTCACCTCATGAAAAAGGCCGTCCGAAAGGACGGCCGTTGGGAAGCAAAAGACGGGTATGAAGCGTCAGGGCTTGAACACGAAGTGATCGTGCAGCCACTGGATCAAGGTCGGCAGGCCGGAAATCAGGGCCAGAACTGCACCACCGAACCAGATTGTGATCCGGCCGATGGCCCGAGCCGTGTGGAGCAGTTGGCGGATATCACCGAGTTCTTTCAGCACCACTTCCTGGTGATGCTCCTGACGCTCGACATGATCGCGGAAGGTCGTGGCCAGTTCCTCGAACCGAGCCTCCAGCGAGGCGACCCGTTCCGAAACATCGGTGAGATCGGGCGGCATGGGGTTACCCTCCGGCGGGCAGACGGTAGCTTTCACAGCGGGCGAGCCAGCCCTTGCGGAAAGCTTCCTGGCTAGGGTCATGGGCGATCAACTGCTGATAGAAGGCTCTCCGGCGATTGCAGAGGACGTCGACCACCGCCCGGGCTCCCCGTTCGGCGACCAGCGCGGCGGCGGCTCCGCTGGTAACCTTGCCAATGGTGCCGTCGCTGATGATGTGCCGGCCGAGGTCGCCCAGCGCCCCCTGGAGCAACCGCACCGCCGTGCCCGGGCCGTGATTGACCGCCATGTCGAACACCACCGGCTGGAGTTCCTCGGGCAGACGGTCGATGTTGGCGGCCAGCCAGTAACGCTCGCGGTAGATGGCCAGCGCATGGGCCAGCGGCATGGCCTTGACCTGCTCCGCCGTCACCGGCTTGCCCAGCCATTCCCCGTAAACGCGCTGGGTTATGCCCATATTGGTGGGGCCGCCCCGGTCGGCGGGATGGTTCGAGTACCCGCCTTCCCAGCGGGCAATCATGGTTCGGATCACTTGCACGACGCGGTCCATCGGCGGATTCCCCATAAAAAAAGACCGCGCGAGGGCGGTCCCGAGACGATTGACGATGCGGTGGTGTTCAGTTCGAGGTGGTCAGCTTGACCAGCACATGCGGACGGCGGCAGAGCGGCAGCGGGTTCGATTCCATGATGATCCGCCAGCCGCGCTCGTCGCCGGTGCGCACCGGCCAGGCATAGGCTTCCATGCCGACGGTGTTGACGAACTCGTCCTTGTTGGCCGGGGCGAAGTAGGTCTTGAAGGTCTGGGTGGTGCCGAGCGGAAAGGCGTGGCCTTCATTGGCGGCGATGAAGCGCGCCGTGGTGCCGTTGGATAGTTGTCCGGAGCCGCGATACTCTTCAAACACGCAGCCTTTATGGGGGAAACGCCGCCGCACATCTTCGCGCAGCGGCTGGGCGCCGGTGGCGGAGTAGTATTTGTAAGCCTCTTTGATGGCGGGGTGGGCGATCAGCTTGTCGAAGAACTCCGGGCTGACCAGGGCCATCACCCCGGTCATGACTTCGCCCAGCAGATTGTCTTCGATGTGACGCAACACCTCGTTGATCTTGGCGTCGATGTCGGTGGTGTCGGTGCCGAGAGCGAAGTCGACGCTCTTCTGGGTGATGCCGAACACCGTATAGAGGTTGTAAAGGGTCTTGCCCGAGCCGCCGACGATTATGCCCTTCAGGGCACCCATCCGCAGGTATTCCAGGGTCAGGGCGAACTTGCGCCGCCAAAAGCACGCAGTTCGTTAATCTCGGTCGTCTTTTCGCGAAATAGAAAAATAAGCAATGCTCATCCCTCCTTCCGGCGGCTCCCCATCTGAATCGTCTGGAGCCCCCCCAAACGGCGGCATGCCATAAAAATGATGCGGTACAAGAATAGCATGATCGGACCAAATCATTGCAATAGAACGGCCATGAACGCCAAAAGCAGAAATATACCTCGGATGCCTGCCAACAAGCCCCGGCTTATGAGAAAATAAGATGCCTTTGCTTCCTGTGACGCGCAATAGTTCGTCAACAGTAAATGACCAATCATCACCGCGTCCAGAGACCGCAGCCTCACGACCATAATCGGGCTGCGACGCCGCCATATTTGCTAGAAAAGTACCCAACTTATCTCCACCGGCGGGCATACTAATCGCTGGCGCCTGTTGATGCCATTCAGGGCTAGGTTGATCTTTTATCAATCCATACCACCCGCAATCAAGGGGTTTTCCAGGAAATGCGCAAGTGCAAAAATCTCTTGTACGAGAATCAAAATTCTTTTTTGGAAGAGTGAATGGCGGCCACTTTGAAAGTAACTCATGCTGTTTTAGGTCGCCGACATCCTTAATGTGCTTGCCGCCTCCTGAATCCGCCATCTTTGCCTGAACAAGAACGGCCATTCTTTTGTTTGGAGTTGAAGCATTATCATCAATAACTACCAGCAAATCTGCGAGTTCACACCTCATTTTTCTTCCGAGAGCATCGGTAAACACTGCCTCAGTATAACGTCCATGACACACAACCCCAGACGATACAACCTGGAGTCCGAGCGGATTAAGTATCTTATTCCACGAACCCGCAACGCCGGCTACTCCAAACAAAACAAAGGCCGCAACAAAACTCACTTCATCATTCGGATATTTTCCAATCCATATTGGATTCGGTGAAGCCATCGCCCTATCAATTTCTGCATTGGCGGCGCCAGCAAGGCTAGGTATTAATCCAGGCGGGATCATTATAGAGCCCCCACTCCATTATTTTACTAAGCGTGTATCGCGTTTGAACACGAGAGTCAATATCTTTCAATCTCTCTGCGTCACATAGGCCCGCTCGGCGCCGCAAGCCAGGGCATAGGCGGCGCTGAGACAGGCCTCGTCGGCGACCGCGTAGACCGGCTTGACCCCGCGCAGACTGAACACCCGGTCGGCGAGATCGAACACGCCGCCGGCCTGCCCGCCGTTGGAATCCACGTCCAGCAGGATGCCCTTCACCGCCGGGTCGGCGGCGGCCAGATCGAGCTGCTCGCCGAGCCGCAGGTACGAAGCCAGCCCGCTCATCGCCGCCAGCCCGAAGGTGCGGTTGGCCAGCGTGCCCAGCACCGGAATGATCGCGATGCCGTTCGGCGTCACCACGAACGGCCGGTCTCCCTCGACGGGCGCGCCGGAATCGGCCGGCTCGCCCGCCAGGCGCAGGGTCAGCACCTGGAGAATGGTGTCGAGCTTGGGCCGGGCGATCATCAGCGGCGTGCCGAAGACCAGCCCGCCGAGATGCGGCAGGTCGCTGAAGGTCATGGAAACTCTCCGGAAAGTCAGTCGGCGGACTGGTTGCGCCCGGCCCCGGCCGGCGACTGGTCGGTGCCGGGATTGCCGCCGATGTGAATCTGGGTCGCCGGGAAACTCAAGCCCAGCCGCTTTTCCCGCTCCCGGTCGGCGGCGATCCGCGCGTCGACCTCCTCGGGGTCGTAGCCCTCGGCTTCGATCACGTCGGAGCGGGCCTTGAAGCCGGCCTGCACCGCCAGCAACTCGGCCTGCCGGTCCTTCAGGGGATCGACCCACTCCCACTTCGGCGGAATCCATTTGACCGCCATGTAGGGATCGGGGTCGCGGGCGAAACCGGGCAGGTCCAGCGCTCCGGACAACACGGCGGTGGTCAGCCAGCGCTGCCAGACCGGCCGGCACAGCTGCATCACCAAGACAGAATGCTGGATCGCCTCGATCCGGCGGCGGAACTCCAGCAGCGCGGTGCGGCTGCTGGAATAGTTGACCTTGGTCATGTCGCCGGTGACGCACTGGTAAGGCACGGCGAGCGCGGCGCAGATGGCCAGCAGCGTTCTGAACTGGAAGGCTTCGTAGCTGCCGCCGACATCGGCCGGGCTGGAGAACTTGATGTCCTCGCCCGGCAGCAGCACCTGCATCGTGCCCGGCTTCTTCTTGCGGTCCAGTTCGGCGTCGTCATAGAGGTCCAAAAGCCACAGTTTGACGATGGCCGGAGCAAAGCGCGACAGGCCGCGGGTCTGGCCGCCCTCGACCGGATCGACCAGATGGATGATCTCGGAGGCCGGCACCCGTACCGGCACGCCACCCGCGCCCCAGCGGTCGGTGGTGTCGGCGGGATGATTACGCCAGAACCAGTAGGCCACCCGCACGCCGATCGGATTGAACTCGATGCCCTGGCGGATGATGTTGCCGCCGGCAGCCGGCTGGGTCAGGCTCAGGCACAGTTGCTCGGACGGCAACATCTGCAGCTGCAACGGCACCGACAGGCCGTCCGACGGGCGCCGGGGCCGAAAGCGGATGAACACTTCGCCCGCAATGAACATCTCGCGCACCGCCCGACGCAACTGGCCGTAGAAGTCGGTCAGGCCCTCGGCGTCGGACTCGTCGGTCCAGGTGAGCCATGCCGCCTGGATCGCCTCCTTCAGCGCCGCGTCCCTGACCAGCGACGACGGCTTGATCCCGGCGCCGACCGTGTTGCTGGCGAAGCTCTCGACCGCCGCCGCCGCGTAGCCGTTGTTGCGCACCAGATAGCGCGCCCGCGCCGTCACCGTCTGACCGGAAGCCGCGATCAGGGTATTGATGTGGAAGCCGGCCGGGATGAACGAGGCCAGCCGCCGTCCCAACGCCCCGGCCTCGATGCCGCCGATCATGGCGAGGAAGCGCGGCCGGGACGGCACCAGGGCGGTGAGAGTCTGAAGCAGGCCCATCAGAACAGGTCCTTGTCGGCAACGATGCGGATCTGCCGCACCGTCCGGCGGCCGGGATCAAGCGCGGCCTCGACCTCGCGCAGCGCGGCGCGCAGATCGGCCAGCGAGCGGTACTCGACGATGCGACCGTCGTAGCTGACGCGCAGCACGCCGCTGGCGATGGCCTCGCGCAGGGCGTCACGGTGGGCATCGGTGTACATGCCGCCACTCCCGATTGCGGTCGCGCCGGATCATCTCCGGCTCCGAAGATGCCGAACAACGCACTGAAGTTGCTCTACTTTAACTGGATGAACCGCCGGAACAGCGCCTGTATGGGGGCAGAAACCGGGGCGGCTGGCGCCCCGACCAGCCCCGAGGATGCAACCCATGACGACGCTTTCCGACTTGACCTTGAAGCAGCTGGTCGCGATCTACAGCGCGGTCTCCGGCAAAACCGTTGGAGTGAAATTTTTCAACAGCAAGGCCACGGGGGTCCGCCGGGTCGAAGCCCTGCTCGCCGAGGGCAATGTCACCCTGAACGACGCCTTCCGCGCGGCTGAAATCGAATTTGAACTCGAACCGGCCCCCGCAGCCTCCGAGATCGAAACCGACCACGACGGCCGCGAGCCGGAACAGACCGCCCCCTCCGGCGAAGACGACATCCCCAGCGGCGAATCCCTGCCCGAGGACGAAACCCCACCCGAGCCGGAAGCCGCCCCGGCTGCGGAGACGCCCGAAACCCTCGACGCCGCCACGATCCTGACCAGCTCCTTGGTCATCAACGACACCCGCGACTGGCTGGTCCGCTACCTGATCGACAGCGCCGGACTCGATCCCGAGACGGCGGTGCTGGCCGCCCTGCGCGCGGTCGCCGCCCTCAAGCTGCCCGAACCGGCAACCCGGCCCGAACCCGCCGCGCCGCGCCAGCCACGCACCGGCAGCAAGCAGGATCAGGTGATCGTCCTGCTGCGCCGGCCCGAGGGCGCCACCCTGGCCCAGATCGGCGAAGCCACCGGCTGGGCACCGCACACCTGCCGGGGCGTCCTGGCCGGCGCCCTCAAGAAGAGGCTGGGCCTGACCGTCACCACCGAGCGCATCCGCTTGGTCGGCCCGAATAAGGGCTGCGCACAAGGCAGCTACACGATATATCGAGTAAAGCCTGAGCAGGCTGCCTAAGAACGGCTCCTAACTTCTGACAACGTCATAAATATCGTATAAATATGAGGGCGGTAGAACACGTATCAAGGAAGCATATGAAAGTATTCTGATGAAATTACTTGGACGACCTTGTCCCACTTTACATACGGAAACGCCCCACCACTTTTGAAGAAAAATTTTTTCAGTGACATTATGTCAATTCCGTGAACGGATAAGCTTGCAAGTCTATATATCGGATAAATATATGAAATTTTATTGCCAAAGTCATTCTTCACATGATCTAGCATAGATCTTACGTCTAGTTTATTTGGAAAAGCAAAAGACGTAGATATACTTCCGATTCCACCACTCCCAGCAAGCGCACTGACAAATGGCTGTGCAGAAATATCACTATGGATTTTATTATACTGATCGCAGAAGTTGCCCCTATATTCATCAATGCGCGTCTGCTCTGTACCTCTACTTTCTGAGTGCTTAATATACATCATCCAGAAGAAAGTTTCAACAGATGCGCGTAGTATGATATTCTGAATACGCAAAATTCTTTCCTTTTCATTCACATCTTCCAAGGACACCTCGAGACTTTTGACCATATTTCCCAATTGAACTTCACAGAGAAAATTCTCTATAACATCCACAATAATTTCACCAAAAGCAGATGAAGTAAATGATTGGTTTTTCTTGGCTTTATAGAGCTTGTAGAAAAGAGAGTCATGAGCAATATTCATAGTAATTTCCATCATGACAGCCTCGTCACCTTCGGCCTCAAGCCAGTCATCCATATCTCCACCATGAATCATTCCCTTCTTTATCCATATCTCATACGCCGCCCTCCTAATAATGCTTTCAGATATTTCTTTCAGCTGATCCAATGTCCTTGCCATTTGTTGTGCTCCCACGGCGCGATTGTTAATGCAACAATTCATCATCCCCTCTATCTTGAAACATTGTCAAGTTGAAACACCAAGAGCATTGAGCATTTCAGTATCGCTTGAAAGACGTTTATAATCAGATTGATAGCCTCGCGTCGGCAAAGGTCACACCCGCGCCATCGAGCACGGCCGCTTCCCCGGTCAGGGTCTGCCAGCGCGTCACCGCGACGTCGACATAGCGGGGATCGAGTTCGAGGGCGAAACAGCGGCGGCCGGTGCGCTCGGCGGCGACGAGCGTGGTGCCGGAGCCGGAGAACGGCTCATAGACGCTGTCGCCGTCCTCGGAATTGTTCTCGATCGAGCGGCGCATGCAGGCGACCGGCTTCTGGGTGCCGTGGACGGTGGCGCCGTCATCCTCGCCGCTGGCGATCGGCCAGACCGTGGCCTGATCCCGCGCCCCCTGCCAATGGCCGGTTCCGCCCTTGCGAACGGCGTACCAGCAGGGTTCATGCTGCCAATGATAATCACCACGCCCGAGCACGAAGCGGGGCTTCGACCAGATGATCTGGCTGCGGACGACGAAGCCGCAGACCTCGAGACTTTCCGCGACCACCCGCGCATGAACGGCGGCGTGCCAGACATAAACGACCTCACCGGGGAACAGCGCCCAGGCTTCCCGCCAGTCGGCGCGGTCGTCGTTGGCAACCTTGCCGGTGCGGCTGGTGCTCGACACCCCGGCCTCGTTGCGCCAAGCGGGATCGTAGGACACGCCGTAGGGTGGATCGGTCACCATCAGGTGCGGCACGGCGCCGGCCAGCAGCCGCTCCACGTCGGTCGCCACCGTGGCGTCGCCGCAGAGAAGACGATGTTTTCCCAGAACCCACAGGTCGCCGGGACGCGACACCGGCTCGGCCGGCGGTTCTAGAGCGGCGTCCTCGTCGGCGGAGTCCGCGCCGGCACCGTCGTCTTCACCATCTCCGTCCAGCAGGTTTTCCAGTTCCTCGCCGCCGAAGCCGGTGAGGTCGAGATCGAACTCCAGCCCCTGAAGCTCCTCGATCTCCAGCCGCAGCAACTCGTCGTTCCAGCCGGCGTTGAGCGCCAGCTTGTTGTCGGCGATGCGGAACGCCTTCTTCTGCGCTTCCGACAGATGCGCCAGCACGATCACCGGCACGGTGTCCAGCCCGAGCCAGCGGGCGGCCAGCACCCGGCCGTGGCCGGCGATCAGCACCCCCGCCTCGTCGACCAGGCACGGGTTGTTGAAGCCGAACTCGGCCAGCGATCCCGCGATCTGCGCCACCTGCTCGTCCGAATGGGTGCGGGCGTTGCGGGCATAGGGGATCAGCCGGTCCAAAGGCCGGGTCTCGATCTGAAGCTCGGACATGGCGGAAGCCTTCATGCGGCAGGAAGATCAACGCCCCGCCCGGCGGCGGTTTCGGCGAACACGCCGCCGCCGTCCAGCCGGGCGGGCTGATCGGGATGGAGTTCGTTCCAGCGCCGCACCGCGACGTCGACATACTCGGGCGCAAGGTCCATCGCCCGGCAGCGCCGTCCCAGCCGTTCGGCCGCGACAATGCTCGTGCCCGAACCCCCGAACGGCTCGTAGGTGATCTCGCCCGGATCGGTGAAGGCGGCGATCATGTGTTCGACCAGCGCCGTTGGGAACACCGCCGGGTGCTCGACCTCAATGCCGCGCGCCTTGTGCCGGCCGATGCGGATGACGCTGTCGGGTAGCCGGAACT